>JBAZMO010000011.1:0-22932 GCA_041649655.1 Patescibacteria group bacterium | reverse complement strand
GATTTGGCGGCTGAAAAATTCAAATTGCTCGTTGCTTGCTATGGCGCGAAAGCCGAAGATGCGGCTGCTGACGCCCGCGGTCTTCTCGATGGCTTAGCGCAGAGATTGAATTTGCCGCCGCTGTCCTTTCGCAGTATTGCGGGCCGGGAATCCCTTAATCAGATTTATGCCGGCGAATCTGAATTGGGCGAGATCAGAATCGTTGCTAGTAATACTTTGTCCGCTTTCGGCATTAAAAAAGCGGTGGCAATCGTGGAATTGGATTTCGATGCTGTTAATGAATTAGCCAAGTCCGCTCCGGCCTATCAGCCGATTTCGAAATTTCCGGCCATTGAATTGGATTTGTCAATGGAAATCGACAACGCGGTAACTTTCTCTGAAGTGGCCAATATTGCCAGCGATGCCGGCGCGCCGCTAGTCGAGAAAGTGGATTTTTTATCTGTCTTTCAAGGTGAAAAGTTGCCCGAAGGCAAGAAGGCCCTGGCCATTAGAATCGTTTATCGCGATCTGAATAAGACCTTGGAGTCGGCCGAAGCGCAAGCGGCTCATGACAAGGTTGTGGCGGAATTGAAAAAGAGTTATAATATAGGTGTAAGGTAAATATCAAATTTCCAATTACCAATTTCCAAAATAATTTTAAATGACTATTAAATTTTTAATTTGGATTTTGAATTTTAATTAGACATTGGAAATTGGATATTTGAAATTAAATACAATCCTATGCTTAGCACATCACAAGACCTATTATGGGTCGCACTGGCGTTTGCCATCCTTTGGATCGGTATCGCCACTGGTTTTGCTTGTTTTTATCTGGCTTTGATTTTGCGCAATGCCTGGCTGATTTCCAAGAGCATTAGGAAAAAAGTCGAGGCGATCGAGAAAATCATTTCTGCTTTCAAAGGTAAGGTGGAAAATACCGCTTCTTATATCCCGCCGTTAATTGAAGGTATTAGTAAAATCGTGGAAGCAGTCAAAGAAAAGGGCAAATCAGACGAAATTAAGCGTCAAAAGAAAAAAAAGTAATTTCTGGGCGAATTAATCAGATTTTAATGAAAAATACAGCAAAAAGCGGTTTCGGCCGTTTTTTGTTTGCGTTTTTTGTCTGATTTTCGTATAATATAGACATTATTAACGTTGACACTGCTATGAAACCACAGCCGGAAACCAATCCGTTAGATGAAAAAACCATGCGCTTGAAACGTCTGGAGGCCGTTAAAGCCGCTGGCGTCAATCCTTACCCGGAAAAGTTCGACAAGTCCCAGAGTTTAGTCGAAGCCAGGGCCGCCGGCGAGGGGATTCAAGTCAAGTCGGCCGGACGGATCATGACCAGCCGCGCCATGGGCAAGATCGCTTTTTGCCATTTGCAGGATTGGTCCGGCAAATGCCAGATCGTGCTCAATATCAACGAAATCGGCGAGGAAAGATTCCAATGGTTCATCGATCATTTCGATATCGGCGATTTTATCGGCGTTTCGGGCAAGATATTCGCCACTAAAGCCGGGGAGGTCTCGATTTTGGTCAAAGAATATGAATTCTTGGGTAAAGCGTTACTGCCCTTGCCGGACAAGTTCCATGGCTTGAAAGATGAGGATACCATTTACCGCCAGCGTTATCTGGATTTGATTATGAACGAGGAGGCCAAAAAGCGCTTCCAATTTCGCAGTGATTTTATCCGCGTTATCCGGGAATTTTATTGGCAGGAGAAATTTCTGGAAGTGGAAACGCCGATTTTTCTTCAGCAAGCGACGGGCGCGACTGCGACGCCTTATCTGACCCACAATAACGCCTTGGATATTGATTTGGCTTTGCGGATTTCCCACGAATTGCCGCTTAAAGAGTTGATCGTCGGCGGCTTAGAAAAGATTTTCGAACTGGGCAAGGCCTTCCGCAATGAAGGTGTTGATCCCTCGCATCTGCCGGAGCACACCCATCTCGAACATTATTGCGCCTATTGGAATTTCGAGGACAACATCAAGTTTACGGAAAAGATGTTTGATTATGTTTTTGACAAACTCGGCCTTGATCGTAAAATTGAGATTGAGAACAGGGAAGGGAAGAAGCAGGCGGTCGACTTCGCCACGCCCTGGCCCCGGGTGAATTTTATCGAATTGATCAAAAAAGATACGGGGCTGGATATTATGGGCTATTCTGATGCCAAAGAGCTGTTAAAAGAAATTAAGAAAAAGAAAATTGAATTCGAGGGGATGGAGACGATGAGTTTGTCCGGCTTGGTCGATAATCTGTATAAAAAAGTCAGCCGGCCGAAGATAGTCGGCCCGATCATCCTGTATCATTACCCGAAATATTTGCAGCCGCTTGCCCGCGTTAATGACAGTGACGAAAGGATTGTCGATCAATTCCAATTAGTGGTTAACGGCTGGGAAATCGCCAAGGCCTATTCAGAATTAGTCGATCCGATCGATCAGGCGGAACGTTTTAATAGCCAGAAAATCGCCAAAAAACAGGGTGAAGCCGAGGTGATGGAGGGCGATGATGAATTCATTACTGCCCTGGAGCACGGCGCGCCGCCGATTTCCGGCTGGGGCATGGGCATTGATCGCGCGGTGGCCATTTTAACCGGACAATCCAATCTTCGGGATGTGGTTTTATTTCCTATGTTAAGACCTAAAGAATAATATTATAATTATGAAAAAATTATTTTTAATTTTGCCAGCCGTTGCTTTGCTTTTAGCCGGTTGCGGCAATCAGCCGAAAAGCAATCCGAATATCTTAGACGCCAGGAATGCCGCCATTAATGTCACCGAAGACAGCGCGAATATCCGGACCGTCGACTCCGAGGAAAATATCAACAATATCATCACGTTGATGAATTATTCCGGCAATGAAACTGATCGGGCGATTCTTCATGATGCCATTAAGAAGGGCATCAATGATGGCAAGACCCAGTCCGAATTGGATAAGGGATTGATAACGGATTCGGCGAGTGTGGAAAATAATGCCGGCCCCGGCTATTTATTGGGCTATACTTTCGGTTGCAAAGCCGCCACTGGCGATGAGGACAAGTGCAGCAATGATATGGGCGCCAAGTACCAAGTGATCATGATGGAGGAATTCCAAAAGATGGCGCCAGCCGTCCCGACTAATTAGCCGGGTTGTTGGCGGTTGTTTAAAAATTGAAAATTAGAAATTGAAAATTATACGCGTATGTTAGACCTTAAAATCATCCGAGAAAATCCGGATAAAATCAAAGCGAATTGCCAGAATCGTCTGGCCGATGTCGATATCGACAAATTGTTGGAGTTGGATGAAAAGAAGAGGGGAGTGACGGCTCGGATCGACAGTTTGCGGGCTGAACGCAATGCCGCCAGCAAGACCAAACCGACGCCGGAAATCATCGCGAAAATGAAGGCCGTCGGCGAAGAAATCAAGCAATTGGAATCGTCGCTGGAGCCGTTGGAAGCCGAGGTCAGGGAATTGTGGCTGAGAGTGCCCAATCTGACTCATCCGGACGTAGTGGTCAGCCAAAATGAAGACGATAATCCGGTTTTGGAAATCGTCAAAGAGCCGAATAAATTCGATTTTGAACCGCTGGACCATGTCCAATTGGCGGAAAAATTGGATTTGATCGATTTCGACCGGGCAACCAAGGTTTCCGGCGCCAAGTTTTATTATTTAAAAAACGAATTAGCTTTATTGGAATTCGCTTTGATCCAATATGCTTTGAATATCGCTGTTAAACATGGCTTTACGCCCTTCTCAACGCCGGATCTGGCTAAGCGTGAAGTGCTGGAGGGCTTGGGTTTTAATCCGCGCGGCGAATCGACTCAGATTTATAACATTGAAAACTCCGATCTGTCGCTGATCGGCACGGCCGAGATTACTATGGGCGGCTATCATTTTAACGAAGTTTTGGATGAGTCGGAGCTGCCGAAAAAATACGTCGCTGTCAGCCATTGCTTTCGCACGGAAGCCGGCTCTTATTCTAAATTTTCCAAGGGCATTTTCCGCGTCCATCAGTTCACTAAGATTGAAATGTTCCAATACGTCACCCCGGATAAAAGCGACGAGGCCCACCGGGAGATATTGGCGATTGAAAAGGAAATTTTTTCCGGTTTGGAAATTCCTTTCCGCGTCGTGGATCATTGCACTGCCGATTTGGGCGGGCCGGCGATCCGCACCTTCGATCTGGAGGCCTGGATGCCCGGCAAGCCAAATAAAGAAGACAAATTGGGCGATTGGGCGGAAATCACCTCGACTTCCAACTGCACCGATTATCAGGCCAGGGGACTCAACATCAAATACAAGAGCCGTGACGGCCAGGTTGACTATTTGCACATGCTAAACGGCACAGCCATCGCCATCAGCCGCGCCTTGATTGCTATTTTGGAGAATAATCAGCAAGCGGGCGGTTCGATTTTGATTCCCAAAGCTATTCATAAATATTGCGGCTTTAAGAGGATCGACGCTAAATAATGACTATTTCAGTTGAAACCAGTCCAAGCTTATGGAAGATTATTCAGTCCCAGGCCGGAGGCATATTAAGCGGGATTATTACAACAAAACCTTTTCCAATCCCTATTTTAATAAAAAGGCTAAATCCGGCCGCCAGTTCAACACTAAATTGTATATTCAGGCGTTAACTGCCGTTTTTTTGCTATACGTGATAATCTACAGCGATTTGTTCAAAGTCAAAAGCGTCGAAGTGTCGGGTGCCGACATGATTAATCCGGAGGAAATCCGATCAATAGCCCAAGCCGACATCAACCGGATGAAAATGCTGATTTTTCCCGGCCGTAATCTGATTTTTATCAACAGTAATCGCATCAGCCAAGAAATTTCCGCCAAATATTCTCTTAACAAAATCGAAGTTAAGAAGGGTTGGCAGGGGATTGCTATAACCATTGAAGAGAAAGCCGCCTATCTGATCGCTTATAACGGCAAGGCCTATTATTTCATTGATGCTAGTGGTACGGTTACCAAAGAACTGACGGCCGATGATCTGGCCAAGTATCGGGATAAATTCCCGATCTTGTCGCTTGGCCAAGACCTTAAAGCCAATGACCGGCCGATTTCCGATCGTTTCGTCAATTACGCCTTAGAACTTAATGACGCTTTTAAGGGCAATAATATCAAGGTGAGGGGATTCGAGAGCGGGGAAGTGGATCAAATCACGGTTTTGGCCGAAGCTGGCTGGAAGGCCTTTTTCAACATCAATATGCCCCTGTCGCGATCGGTTGAAAATATGACGCTGGTGTTGAATAAAAAATTGGCTGGCAAAAAATTCGACTATATCGATTTGCGGTTCGGTGATCGGGTCTCCTTTTTTCCGGAGAAATAGGGAAGCGGTTGTGGATAACTCCGCTCGCTGAATCTTGGCAATTTTGTCAAGATTTTATATAATACAGTTAGTGTCGTATAAGATTGATTAATCGGAGCGAACCCCTTAAATAGTAGTAAAATTATGAACAAATCAGCTACGCCATTAATTAAACACATTTCCCGCTTTTTGGAATATTTAGAGGTGGAAAAAGGCCTTAGCCCGGTTACTTCTAAAAATTATCACAATTTTATTTTGGTGTTCATTAGTTGGCTTAAGGATCAAAATTTAAGCCAAATTAGGCCACATGAGCTCACTACAGAGCATATTTGGGATTATCGGTTGTATTTATCACGTAAGACCGATGATGGTCATTTAATCAAAAAGACGACCCAAAGTTATTATTTAATTGCCGTCAGGGCTTTGCTTAATTATTTTGCCAATCAAGATATCATCTCTTTGCCGGCGGAAAAAATAAAATTACCAAAACTGACTGAAAAAGATAAAAAAATAAAATTCTTGAGAATTGAACAGATTGAGAAACTATTCGCTATGCCGAATTTAGGCAGTGAGGCCGGTTTAAGGGATCGGGCGATTCTTGAGCTCTTCTTCTCCACCGGTATGCGCGTTTCTGAGCTTGTGTCGCTTAATATTAGTTTGTTTGATCGTAATAATTTATTGGCCGGAAAATTTTCTGATTTAGAATTGAGTATTCCAGGTAAGGGTGGATCAGTTCGTACTATTTATTTTTCTCATCGGTCGCTTAAATGCTTGGCGGATTATTTAAAAACTAGAAACGACCTGCTGACTCCCCTCTTTATAAACTATAACCCCTCTATTGACGGTCAAAATGAAAGACGGCTGACAACTCGTTCCATTGAGCGATTGGTTAAGAGATATGCGGCGATGGCCGGTTTGCCGGTCGAAGCTACGCCGCACACCTTGCGTCACAGTTATGCCACTGACCTGTTGGAACAAGGCGCTGATTTACGCTCGGTTCAGGAGCTATTGGGCCACAAAAATATAGTGACCACTCAGATCTATACTCATGTTACTAATACGCAATTGAAGAATATCCATCGTAAATTTCACAGCGGCAGCAAATAAAAAAATATCCCCCGATTAATCAGGGGATATTTTTTAAAACTTATTCTAGCTCCTCATCTTCTTCCTCATCGAGCTCATCTTCCTCTTCGGCTGTTTCCTCATCTTCGTCTTCCTCATCCGGCAGATCGCTGATGGTGTTGCTGCAGCCGCAGGCGCAATCGGCCGGGCAGGCGCAACAATGGGCGCACAATGACGGGTCGCAAGAGCACTTGCTATCGTCGTCTACGGGCATGCCACACTTGACGCATGTGTCCATATTATTTTTATTATTTCTTATTTTACCGCTTAACGGCGGCATTGATTATTAAGGTATTACTATAATAGCAAATCATTTGTTTTTTGTATAATTTTTATGGCAAATAACTTTGAGGGTTGACGGGGATGCCGTTGGAACGGACTTCAAAGTGCAAGTGGGGGCCGGAAGAGAAGCCGGTATTGCCGCTCAGGCCGATTTGCTGCCCCTTGGTGACGTATTGGTCTTGTTTGACGCTGACTGAGCTAAGATGGCCATAGAGGGTCGTGATATTGCCGCCGTGGATGATCATGATGTAATTGCCGTACCATTTGGTGCCCAAGCCGACCTTGGCGACATAGCCGGCTTCCGCTGATTTAACCGGCGTACCTATGCCGATGCCAATGTCCAATCCGGAATGCTGGCCCAAAGTCGCGATAAAGGGATAATCGGGGTCGTGGAAGGTCGAGGTGATTCGGCGCGAAGCCGTGGGCCAAGACAAAATGGCATTTTCCAAGGAGTTGAATTTTTCCCCACTCCCCTTTTTGGCCAATTCGGCCCGGAGTTGCTTATCCAGAGCCGCCGCTTGGGCATTGGCTGCCGCCTGTTCCTTCTTTAAACTGGCGATTAAGCTCTGAAATTTTTTTTCCGATTGATTGGTGGCCGTAATCAGCTGGCTTTTATTCTGTTTTTGGCTGACTAGCACGGCTTTGGTGTCATCCAGCTTGTTCAAAACAGCGCTTAAGTCCTCTTTTTGCTTTTCTAAGCCGCTTTTTTGCGTTGTTAATTTTTCGCCGGTTTCCTTGACGCGATTCAGAGTCCTTTGCATCTCATTCTGAAGATTGGCGGAATATTTCAGTTGGTCGAAAAAATCTGAGAAATTATCGTTGGTCAGCAGGATATTGATGTAGTCCCGGTCTTCATAGCGGCCGATCAGCCGCAGCACATCGGCCAATTGCTCTTTTTCCTTAATGATCTTATTTTCGGTTTGGCCGATTTGCAGTCCCAGTTGTTCGATCTGCAATTGAAGCTCCTTGGCTTGTTCTTCTTTCAAACTGATTTCCAAATTGGTTTTGCCGACTTGATTGTCGAGCAGCATGATTTGGCTTTTCAGAGTCGCCGCTTCCTTTTGGTTTTTTTTGACATTGTCCGAATATTCGCTGATTTTGGCGGTCAGGGCCTCTACTTTGGCTTGCTGTTCTTCGATTTGCTTGTTTAAACCGTTGACTATCGCCTGATCGGGGCCGGCTGTTGCCGCCAGAACGCCCGCCCAGGCAACAAAAAACACGCCACCGGCAATGAGCGTTAAAATAATCCCGCCCCGAATTTTACTTTTGACTTTCATGCTTTGATTATATCATAAAGCCAGCCCTTGACAAAATCAGTTAAATAGTATAGGGTTCAATTGAATTTAGGATTTTTGCTACTTTGACAATCGAGTTGATCAACCAGCAAGGAGGACGTGAACATGGGATTAGTATTAGATAGTGATGGCCATATTAAATTGAAGTGTGATGGTCAAGGATTTAGAGTAGTATTAACTTTAAATGTTCGATCTGTTCCCGAAGCATTGCGGGAAGCGGAAAAACTTGGCTGGGAAATCGATCCCATTACTGTTGACGGCCATGATCATTTGATTTATTGCCCGAAGTGCAAGCAAATGCGCGCGGAGAAAGTGGAGGGTTAATATGAATAAAGAGTTGTTTGATGTTATTGCTCAAGTCGGTGTTGTTTTGTTCGGGATTCCCGCAATTATTCTCGTGTCAAGAAAAAACAAATGGGGTTTTGTCTTGGGGTTGGCGTCACAGCCATTCTGGCTGGCGACGTCACTTATAAATCATCAATGGGGCGTGGTTTTTCTTAGTGTGATCTATGCCGCTAGTTGGGTCTATGGAATTTATCAATGGTTTTTCAAAAAGGAAAATAATTAAAAACAGCAATATTCCAGAAATTCAAGGATTTCCGGAAGGAGGGTTGAAACCATGAATGAGAGTACCTTAGCTTTGATTAGAGAGCTGCTAGCTCAGCGTTTGGAAGTGCCGCTTGAGCAGATCACTGATGAAACAAAAATACCGGATCTAGACGGTCTGAATATTGTGGTGCGCTTTAGAACTGGGCATTATTTCAAGGTACCGTCGGACGAAAGCTATCTGACGAGTCCTATTACTCTGGGCCAGCTTATTGCTCTTAATAGCGAGGACTGAGTTTGTGTGATATTTTAAGACCCGGCTAATTAAGCCGGGTCGTTTTTTTATAATAATTTTCTCTGACTTTGATCAACCTTTTCGCTTCATTTTTGCTGAATTCGGTGATGAATTTCGGAATTCTGACCGTGAGTAATGATTCCATGAATTTTTTGTTCGACTCTGGATCTAAAATCGGTTTTTTGGTCTTTACATCCAACCCGCTTAGCATATCGGCTTCCATTAAAATCAGTTCATCGGTGTCTTTGATTTCAAATTTTTTATCATGAACGGCGACAAGATGAATGCAACGAGCTTTTTGCGCCTCGGTTAAAAAAGAGAAAAAATCATCTTGCAGCAGTTTTTCTATTTTTACTGCGCCTAATTCCATGTGCAGTTTTTTGGCATTTTCTATGGCTTCAAAATTCATGACATGGCCGTCTCTGAAAATATCAGAATAACCCCAATCGTGGGCATACGCCGCAATCAATAAAACGGTCTCATCCAGTTTCAATTCCGGATTATGCTTAATGATTTTTTTCAGCCACGCTGCCGCCTCCAGGGTATGGATTTTATCAAAACCGCCGCGGCTTTTTTCCAAGTCGGGCAGTATTATTTTTTTCAAGTATTCTTCAAGATTATGGTGATTTATTTTCATAATGCGCCCAACTCTGCTAATTTAATTTCTTAATCGCTCCATCGATTCTGGCTAAGGTTTTTTCTTGTCCCAGAATGCCGGCCACATCAAATGGCGGCGGTGATTTTTCCAAGCCGGTCAGGGCCACTCGCAGCGGCCAGAGCATCTCGCCATTGGTCAGTCCCCTGCTCTTGATCAGATCCAGCAGGAATTTTTCCAAGCCGGTTTTTGACCAATCAGCGGACTTAGTTAATTCTTCTTTTAAGATCCCTAGGTTTTTCAAAGTCGATTTCTGATCGGATTTTTTCCAGATCAGCAAGCCCGCTTCATAATCTAGCTGGTCGCTGAAGAAAAAGCCGGCGTTCTCCCCTACTTCCGACAGTTTACTGACCCTTTCTTGTTCGAGGAGCAGGACTTTTTCCGCCAGTGGCTTGTCTTTAATGGCCCCGATGGTTTTTTCTAAAAACGGCCAAGCCAATTGAACAAATTTTTTGTTCGGCAGCTTTTTGATGTATTCGCCGTTGAGCCAGTCCAGTTTTTTGATATCAAAAACCGCTCCGGCTTTGTGGACTTTGGCCAGAGAGAACGCCTTGATTAATTCCGGCAAAGAAAAAATCTCTTGCTCGGTGCCGGGATTCCAGCCCAGCAGGGCGACATAATTGATCAGCGCTTCCGGCAGATAGCCCTTGTCGCGGTAGTCCTCGACCGCCACGTCGCCTTGGCGTTTGGATAATTTTGATTTGTCGGGATTGAGAATCAATGGCAAGTGGGCGTAAGCGGGCGCCGGCCAACCGAAATATTCGAATAAGACCAGATGCTTGGGCGTCGACGGCAGCCATTCCTCGCCTCTGATGACATGGGTGGTTTTCATCAGGTGATCATCGATGACATGGGCCAAGTGGTAAGTGGGAAAACCGTCGGCTTTCAACAGCACCTGCTCGTCCAATTCGTCGGAGTTGACTTTAATCGGGCCGCGGATCAGATCGGTGAAGCCAATTTCGCGATTAGCCGGCATTTTCATCCGGATGACGTATTCATCGCCTCGATCGAGCCGGTTTTTTACGTCTGCCGGCGTCAATTTCTTGCAGCAGCCGTCATAGCGGGTCGGCTGTTTCGCTTTTTCTTGCTGTTGCCGCAGGTTTTCCAGCCGTTCGGGGGAACAGAAGCAGTAGTAAGCTTTTTCGGCCTTTATCAGTTGTTTGGCATGGTTCTGATAGATGCTGAGCCGTTGGGATTGCGTGTAGGGCCCAAATTTGCCCTTTTCAACGGTTTTACCCTCGGAAATGAGAATTACGCCCTCATTGGGCTCGATTCCGGCCCAATTTAGGACTTTTAACAGGTTAACCGCGGCGCCCGGTACTTCCCGCGATCGGTCGGTATCCTCGATCCGCAAAAAGAAATCTCCGCCGTTTTGCTTGGCGAATAGGTATTCATAAAGCGCGCTTCTCAAGCTGCCCAGATGGACATAGCCGGTCGGGCTGGGGGCGAAGCGGGTGCGGATTTTCGGTTTGAAAAAATTGAACATAAATTATTTTAGTTTTTCTTTGAACACCAGCCAGCCAAAGACGACGGTCGCGTTCCAGATCCGTTGCCAACGTTTCGGTTCGCGGACCAGCCGATATAGCCACTCTAGGCCGGCTTTTCTGATAATCGCCGGCGGGCGTTTGGTTTTGCCTGATAAATAATCGAACGTGCCGCCAACCCCGATTCCCACTTTGATCAGCGGCATTTTTGGTAAATTTTCGGTCAGCCACATTTCTTGCCGGATCTGGCCGAAGGCGGCCAGCAATAAATTGGCGCCGCTGTCATTAACGCGTTTTAGCACTGCTTCGTTATTCTTTAATTCATAAAGATTCGGCAACAAATTTCCGCCGGCTTCGGCGCCGACGATCCGGCCGTGAGGAAATTTGGCGCGAACAGCCGCGGCCACTTCTTCGGCTCCGCCCAATAAATAAATCTTGGCCTCGGGACAGCGGCCCTTCAGCAAGGCCAAACTTAAGTCAACGCCAGTGACGCGGCTCAATCTCCCCTGTTTTAAAAATAAGCCGGCCAAGATCAAACCGAAACCGTCGGCGGTGGCAATGGCGGCTTGATTGATGGCTTGGCGGAAGGCCTCGTTTTTTTGCGCGGCTAAAATGAACTCCGGGTTGACGGTGGCGATTAATCGTCCATTGGTTCCGGTCAGCAATTCATCAATCCGGCGGAGCGTTCCGTCCAAATCAATCCGATTTATTTTTACGCCCAGTATCTCTGCCGGCATAGTCGTTATTATTGATTTTGGCTGAGATAGTTGATGGTCATTTTCAAGACGCTATTGCTGTCGATGGCGAAACTGTCCGCAATCGACATGGCGCCGCTGACGCCCGGCTTGAAGAAGCTCAAATCAATCTCGTAATCGGTGATTTTTTCTTTGACGTCGAAGCCCTCGAATTGCAGTTGTCTTTTATAATAATCAAATAATTCTTCTTTGGTTTTGGCGATGTTGTCCCATTTGAGGCCGACGGTTTCAATTTGGCCGGCTTGCTCGCTCAGCGTTTGTTCCAGATTAGCCAAAGAGATATTTTCCGGCTGAAGGTCGGGGTTTTGCAGATTGGCGGCTAACTGGGTCTTCAAGTCCGTCGTCAGATAGCCCAGAAACGGCCCGAGCGACCATTGCGGCAAACTGCTTAAAAGCTGAGCCAGGCGGTCTTTGTTTTCCGGCGATTGGATGCTGATTTTTGCCCGGTCGAGCTCATAAAGAACCAAGTTCTTGGGGAATCCTTGGGGCACCGAGTCGGCTGCTTCTACGAAGGGTCCGGCAATGAAAAAAATCAACGCGGCGACGCAGGCGATAAGGATGGCTGCCATTAGGAGGCAGGAGAAAAACAATCTGGTTAAAAAATGCGATCGCCGTTCCGGCCGGCGTTGTTTTTTTGAGCGTTGCCCGCCGCGTTCCGGTCCGGGCCGCTCGTCGGCGACGGCAGCCGATTCTGATTTTTCCGGTTTTTCTTCCGGCTCGATTATCCTCATAATATTAAAATTGCTGATTTTATAATAACAAAATCGAGCTTTTTTTGCAATCCAAACTGATTGGCTTAAACTGCGGTTGTCATTTGCTGGCTTTTGGCGGTTGTGTTATAATGTTTACAAATTAATAATCGATTGAATATCATGTTATTTGATAAATCAAAGGCATTTTTTGCCACTTTTTTCGCTCCGATGGTTATTTTATCCGCAAGCTTGTTTTTTTTGCCTTTTTCGGCGCGCGCCGTTGAATTTGATCCGACTTATATTATCGCAGATTCGGAGATTACTGATTATAATGCCATGACCATCGATGAAATCAAAAGTTTTCTGGACAAACGCAACGGCACTTTGGATGATTATCTGACTTTTGACAAGGAGGGGCTGCCCAAAACGGCGGTCCAGGCCTTTTTTGAAATCGCCCAACGCTGGCTGATCAATCCCAAATATCTGATGGTGCTGACCCAAAAAGAGCAGAGTTTGCTGGAAAGCCAGAATCCCAGCCAAAAACAATATGATTGGGCGACCGGTTATGGCGTCTGCGATGATTGCTCCATGAGCGATCCGAATTTGGAAAGGTTCAAGGGTTTTTATCGCCAGGTCAATTCGGCGGCGGCGCAGACCCGTTATTATATGGATAACATCGGCGAATTCAATTATCAGCCGGGCAAGACATATAATATTGACGGCACTTCAGTCAAAATAAAAAACACGGCGACGGCCGCTTTATATAATTATACTCCCCATCTGCACGGCAACCAGGTTTTTTCCAATCTGTGGGCCGGTTATTTTGAGAAAAAATGGCCGGACGGCAGCTTGCTTATTTCCAGCGAAGACAGCAGCACCTATTATCTGGAGAATGGAACCAAACGATTAATCGCCTCCAAAGCGGTTTTCGCCTCTCGTTTTGACAGCAAGCGATTGATTGAAGTCGATCCCGTCGATCTTAACTCTTATGAGGACGGTCCGCCCATTAAGTATCTTAATTTTTCTATCTTGAAAATCGATTCCAGTTCGGATTTATTCATGATTTTCGGCGATACCAAGCGCAAGATAGTTTCGGAGGCGGTTTTTAAGAAATTGGGCTTTCAACCGGATGAGGTCGAAATCGCCGCCGCCGATGAGCTGAAGTTATATAAAGACGGTCCGGATATCACGGAATACACCGCTTATCCCTCGGGTATTCTGTTGCAGGACAGCCAAGCTAAGAAACCCTTCGAGAAGCTTTATTATGTCATTAGCGGCGAGAAACACCCGGTTATTAACAAGGAGGTTTTTGAGGCCAATTTTTCCGGCTTAAAAATCACCAAGGTTTCGGCCGGCGAGCTTGATAAATATATGCCGGCTGAAAGCGTCACCTTGCCGGACGGCTGGCTGGTCAAGACGAAAAAAGTCAACACTGTTTATGTTGTCTCTCATGGCAAGTTCCTCCCCATCTTTAACGGCCAAGTTTTTGAAAAGATGAATTACGACAAGAAGAATATCAGGGTTATAACGGATGAGACCTTGGAAATACATCCAATCGGCCAAGCTGTCACCGGCGATTGGTAAAAATTCATTTAATCCCCACCTATGTCATTAGTTTTTGCCGCCATTACGCCACATCCACCCATTTTGATACCCGCCATCGGTCGGGAACATTCGGCTGAAATCGAGGCCACTCGCCTGGCTATGGAGCAATTGGAGCAGGATCTTTATTCGGCCAAGCCGGATTTGATCGTGGTGATTTCGCCGCATGGCGAGCTTAACCCGGCGGCTTTCACTGTCAATTTGTGCCAGGAATTCAATTTGAATTTCGAGACCTTCGGTGACTTCAGCACTAAAATGAAATTTCCGGGCGATATGGTCGCTTTCACCGCGGCCAAGGAGTCAATCAGCGCTAAATCGCCGCTCAATATCATTTCTGTTCCGGAACTTGACCATGGCTGCGGCGTGCCTTTGTTTTATCTGGCGCGGCATCTGCCGCAAACCCCGATTGTGCCGATTTATTTTTCCATGCTGGATAGCCAGGCCCATTTTGAATTCGGCAAGGCGTTGAAGGATTTGATTTTGAACAGCGATCGGCGTATCGCCGTTGTCGCTTCCGGCGATCTTTCGCATTGTTTGTCGGAAAAATCACCGGCCAAATATAATCCGGCCGGAAAAATTTTCGATGAAAAAATCATTAGTTTGATCACCGGTTGTGATTTCACTTCCTTAGTCAATTTGGATTGCCAATCGACCGAAGCCGCCGCTGAATGCGGGCTCAGATCGATTCTGATTCTGGCCGGTTTGCTCAGCGATATCAGCTGCAAGCCGAAAATCCTGAGCTATGAGGCGCCTTTCGGCGTCGGCTATCTGACGGCCGAGATTATTTTGTAGCCGCCGTCGATTGATGGTTTCGGCCTTTTTCTAAACTGTCGACGACTTTGAAAAAATATTTCCATTTTTCACCGCTGCGGCACAGTTCCTTGGTCTCATTAACCGCTTTTTCGACTAACTCTTTGGAGTTATTTTTGCAGATTTTGAAAACCGAATTGCGCTTGAAAGCGGGCACTCCGAAGATGCCGATGATGCTTAAAGCCAAGTCCTGCCATTCGTAAGCCGGCGGCTTGACGGCGGCCGGCTGATTGGCGAACAGCGATGATAGTTTTTGCGGTCCGGGGTCGGTAGTCATATCAGTCATATTTTAGCTTTCCGGCGCGCAGCAGTCAAATGGCATTTCTGTCCGACAGTTGTTTTATTTGATAATTTGCTAATGTTCGTTCGTTAATGTTTTGACAATTTTAACGGCTAGCTGTATCATAGTCAAATATGTTAAAAATAATCACTCATCCGAATCAGATTTTGCGTCAGAAATCCAAGCCGATCAAAGATATCGCTGACCGAAAAATCCAGGATTTGATCCCGCAAATGACCGAATTGATGCTGAAAAGCGACGGCCTGGGCTTGGCTGCGCCGCAGGTGGCGGAAAACATCCGCCTGGTGGTCGTCCGTTATCAAGATGACAATTTAGCATTGATTAATCCCAAAATAATCAGTCGATCGATCCTTAAGGAAATTGATGAGGAGGGCTGTTTGTCGGTGCCGAATGTCTACGGCCAAGTCAATCGTTGCCGCAAGATCACTGTTAAATACCAGGATCCGGCGGGCAAGCTGCATAAGCTTTCCGGCGAGGGGCTGTTCGCCAGATTAATCCAGCATGAAGTCGATCATCTTGACGGCATCTTGTTTATTGATAAGGCCAAGAAATTGAGGCGAGCGGACAATGATTAAACCGATTAAAATTATTTTTTGCGGCACGCCTGATTTTTCCGTGCCTTATTTGGAGGGGTTGATCTCTGACCCCGCTTTTTGGGTTGTCGGCATTATCACTCAAAGCGATAAGCCCTCCGGCCGGGATCAGAAGCCATCCCCTTCGCCGGTCAAATCGGCGGCCATTGGATATGGTTTAAGGATTTGGCAGCCGGAAAAGCTTAAATCAGATGAAATTATTAGCGGCGAGTTGTCGGCTGTCGGGGCTGATTTGCTCGTTGTCGTCGCTTACGGCCAGATTATTCCGGCCTCGATTTTGGCTTTGTTTCCGCGCGGCGCGATTAATGTCCATCCGTCGCTCTTGCCGAAGTACCGCGGCGCTTCGCCGATCCAAAGCGCGCTTTTAGCCGGCGAATCAGAAACAGGAATCACTATTATGCTGATGGATGAAAAAATGGATCACGGCCCGATTTTGTCGCAATTGAAAGTCAAATTGGCCGGCGAAGAGACCAATGGATCTCTGCATGAGCAATTGGCGGAAACCGGCGTCAGCTTGCTTCTGGAAACGATTAAAAAATATCTGAACGGTGACTTGAAATCGCAAGAACAGAATCATGACGAAGCCACTTATTGCGCAACCATTACTAAGGCCGACGGCCGGATTGATTGGACGCAATCGGCGCAGACAATCAAACGGAAACTCTACGCTCTTTATCCTTGGCCGGCAGTTTGGACGGCTTGGGGCGATCAGCGGATCAAATTCTTCCCGCCGGCGGAAATAGTTGAAATCACAAAAACCCTGGGAGAGGTTTTTGAGGTTGACGGGCGCCTGGCCGTCTCGGCCGGAACGGGGTCTTTGATTATTGACGGTTGGCAATTAGCGGGCAAGAATCGAGTAAAAAATGAGGACTTTTTTCGGGGTTTTAGCAGTATTGTCGGGCAAAAACTCCAATTAAAATGAAATAATTGGTGCTCTTGACAAATAATTTCAGATGTGCTATACTGCTATATTAGCATTGGGCTAATGAATCGCACCTAAACAAGCTGGGAAAACCAGGGGCAAAGCCCCGAAAGGAGACCCGAATGAAGAAGAACGCCAAGAGTAATGGTTTTATCCTGATTCTGTCGGTGTTGGCGTTGGTTATGGCGTGTTCGTTGGAATCCGCCGGCCAAGAGCAGGATCCGGAATCGTCGGCAACAGTATCTTCCGTAACAATTCCAATGGTTGACGAGTCGGGGAATATTGTGATGGTGGAGAAACCGCCAATCCCGCTTCGTCCGCTCACCCCCGAAGAAACCCGGGCCTTACAGGATGCCCTGCAGAATCCTGGGCAGAAAGTGTTCGCGGGCCAGCCTCAGGTATTTTTCGAGAAAATTGACTTTTGGCATATTGTTGAGGTTAAGAAGTATAGCGTCTTTGTTATTTGCCAAGACGACCGGCCACAGATCGTTCAGGAAGCAAATGTCGTAAGGGGCGAAGCATTCCTCGCTCCGCATAAGGTATTTTGCTTGGCGGCTATGGTTCTAATGATTGTGTCGAATGCGGCTATAGCATTGTTTCTTAAGTGGCGAAAAGGTTCATTCATCGCCTTCGCCTTCGCCTTCGCCGCCGCCTTCGCCGCCGCCGCCGCCGTCGCCGCCTTCGCCGCCGCCTTCGCCGCCGCCGTCGCCTTCGCCTTCGCCGCCGCCGCCGCCTTCGCCTTCGCCGCCGCCTTCGCCGCCGCCGTCGCCTTCGCCGCCGCCGATGAGAAAGATATAAAGTTTTATGGATTTTTCTCGGCTGTTTTCTATTTACTGATTGCGGTGATATTGGTTGTCTAACCATCATTGGCTGGTGTGGCAGTTCTTTATACCCGCCCCTGCGGTTTGCAGGGGCGGCTTTTTTTATCATAACAAAAAACCATTGACAAATGTTTTTTCATCGGCTATACTGGCCAGTAAGCATTTAAGCTCTTTTTAGTATCGTATTAATTCAGCAAACAACCGCCCTAGGGCTGGGAGAATCGCCATGACCGAGAACCGACTGCGCGAGTTGTTGAGGTTTTTGCCGCTTTTCGAATATGCCAACTTGAGAGAAGTCAATCAGCGGGTTAGTATTAACGGGCGAGAGGGAGTTGAATGCCGGGTCGGCCGTAAATTGTTTTTTGTTTATACTAGCGGGGATGGGAAAATCTTGGTTCAAGAATTTTTTCCCAATTATTTCCACCAGACCTTTGCCTCCGTTCTTTTGGAGGATATCTTAAACCATTTGAACAAGATCAGCTAACTCAGAACATTAATCCGCCCCCCCCGATTCGAATCGGGGATTTTTTATTAACGCGAAAATCATCAATATATAACCGAGGCCGAGCGGATGATTAAGGTAGGGCGTGAAGATATGGATAATCATCAGCGTTAAGAGGCCGATTAATAAGCTGGCGGCCAGCAGATTTTTTTCTTTGGCTCGAAGCAGTAATTCCCAAACTAAGCTGCCCAAGAAAATTAGATATAAAATTAAACCGATCAACCCAGCTTTGACCGCCAAGTCCAGATAGCCCCATTCCAGCGCCGGCGCGTCAATCCAGCCCTCGGGGTTGGCCTGGTTTTTAATCCGCGGATCATCGCTGCGGAAGCGGATGGTGGCGCCGAAACCTTGGCCGAATAATGGTTTTTGTTTGATAAGCGTCCAAGCTGGTTCCAGCTCAGCCATTCGGCTGGAAATGCCGACCGAACCGCTGGCGCCGCCGACGCGTCCGGTGAAAAAATCAGTTTGAAAATCGCCGATAATCGCTTGACCGGCTAAGTTGGCTGTAATGGCAAAGCCCGGAATCAGCAAGAGACAGATAATAAGGCGTTGCCAATTAACTTTAAAATAAATAGCGGCAATCGGCAGGAGAATTACTAAGGCCGCCAGGCCGGCCACCCAGAAACTCCGCGACTGGGAAATGACAACGGTTAGGAAATTCAGCCAGATGGAAAGCCACAAGATCAGGCGCCAGCGCCATGATTGGTTGATAATCCCGGTTAGGCGATCTATTTGTCCCTGGCCGCTTGCCCTGATTAGTAGGATGAAAGCGCCGAAAATCAGCGCCAGCAGGTTGTAAAGCTGGGATTGGAAGAAAATGCGGTAAAGCGGCGCGGAAATCAAAGTGATCTCCCCGACTCCGGTATTGCGGATCCAGTGGTAGATTAGCGATGAGCCGACGCCGGCCAAGCCATGCGAAAATAAAAATAGCGTGGCAATGGTTTTCAGGCCGAGTATTAAAGAACCGATTAGTAGGATCGGCGTTAGCCGTTCTAATCTCGGTTGGCTGGCGGCAAAGAGTCCGATTAAGGCGAAATACAAGTAGTTGTTGAAATCGGAAAAGATGGCTGAAGCCGGATAGCCGTTGAAAAATCCCCTGCCGGCGGCGATGGCCGCGGCAATAAAAAATAGCAACAACAGCCAGAGACGCCGGTCATTGAGCCATTTGAAGTCCTTGGTTTTCAATTGTTTGATCAACCAAACTGAACCAATGACGGCAAATAATCCTAGCCGAAGCGATACTCGTCCGCCGGCCATCGGAAAGAATAATAGATAACCGAAGCCGCCGACGATCAACTCGCCGACCAGCAAATAAATTCCGTATTCAATCTTGCGGCTGGTCAAAACGGCGGCAATCGCTAGGGCGGCGATGAAAAATATCCGGCTGAGCCAGATTGACGGATAAGCGGCTAGAGAGGCCGCCTCCAAAATAATAAAACCGGCCAGCGGTGTCAGCCAAAAGCCGGTTAGCGCTTTTCTAAGGTCTAAAGCCATATTTGAGAAAATATTTTAGCGCGCTGGAGAAAAAGATCCGCTGGTTGGCAATCAGGGCTTGCTGGGAAAAACTTTTGCCGCCGTGGTGGATGATCTTGACTTCAGGATTAAACCAAACCCCATAGCCGGCGTCTCGCAAGCGGCGGCAGAGATCGACTTCTTCGAACCAAATGAAGAAACGGTCATCTAAAAGGCCGATCTGCTCTAATATTCGCCGCGGCATAAAGATATAAGCACCCATGATCTGATCAACAATTTGCTCGCGCGAATAATCGAAGTCGGCAGCCAAATAGTTAGCAATTGATTTCAGCCGTGGGAATAATTTCGGCAGCTTCAGCAGCATCAAAAAAATCGGCCAGACGGTCGGCAGGCGGCGGACCGAGGGTTGCTGCCGACCGTCCGGATAAGACATTTTGGCGCCGAGCGCGCCGGCCGCCGGGTGCGATTGGAAAAAATCAATTGATTTTTCTAATGTGTCCGGCTGAAGTTCGGTATCCGGATTAAGCAAGAGGACATAGTCCCCGCTCGCCTGCCGAAGCGCCAGATTGTTGGCTTTAGCGAAACCAAGATTCTGCCGATTGGCAATCAGCCGGACAGTTGGAAAGTCGCTCCTAACCATTTCGATTGCGCCGTCATTGGAAGCGTTATCGACGACAAAAATTTCTACCGCCAAGCCGGCCGCTGCCGATTCGATTGAGGCCAGGCATTTTTTGAGCAGGTCCCTGACTTTCCAAGAAACGATGATAATGGAGATTTTCATATTCAGTTAACTCCAGTTTCTCATAAAATAATTAAAATATCAAATAAAAAGGGCATTGCGTTTTCAGCAATCCCCTTTGGTATCAACTTGATATAAGCGAAGAACAATCATTATACCCAAACCAACGCTGTGATCCCGAGATCCTTGCCAGGGAGCATAATAACATCTTTGGTGGGGAAAAAGTTTGAGCTATCTGAGTTGCAAGAAATACTGCCATCGGAAAAAACTGGAAAATGGTAAGTTGGCCCCCTCCCATGATCACCGCGTTTGAATCCGAAATAGATTTTTCCTTCCTTATCTTGCGGATCTCGGAAAAAAGCAGCTTCAATATTTCCAAACTGAACCCAAGTTCCATCAACATCCGGTTTTTTCATCCATTCTTTAGGCACGATTATTTCCTCCTCTGTTTGGTGTTTGAGTTAATATTATCAACGAACAAAATAAAAATCGCAATACAATATTCCAATTTGAATCACTTAGATTTTTTCGATTTTGATCTCGGTGTATTTCTGCCGATGGCCGAATTTCTTGCTTTGCCGGGTTTTGCGTTTGTATTTGACGCCGGTGACGGTCCGAGCATGGCCTTGGGCGATGACCGCGGCTGTGGCTGTTTTTTCGAGTTTAGGCGCGCCGACTTCGATTTGGTCGCCGTCAGCTAAAAATAAAATCTCGAGTTCCAGTTTGGTCCCCGGTTCTAACGGCTGGTCCGATGCTGAATCGGCCAGTTTCTCAACTTTGAGTTTGCTGTTTTCTTGAACCAGGTATTGCTTGCCTCCGGTTCTGATGATTGCTATTTTAGACATAAATAATTCTGATTAAAGTTAGGAATGCTAATGACTGAATGACTATATCATATTGGAACGATTAAGTCAAATTTGGCCGATTCGTCTTGGATTCGTCTATTTTTCGTCCGATTTACTTCTTTTGGACGTGCTTATCAAGATTATTCCAATCAACAATCAGGGGTGAAGCGATGAAAATCGAGGAATAAGTTCCAATGAAGATTCCGAATAATAAAGCCAAGGTAAAATTCTTGGTCGTATCGCCGCCCAATACGAATAAGGCCAAAAGAACCAGAAGGACGGTGACGGAGGTATTGATGGAGCGGACGACCGTTTGGTTGGCCGAGTCGTTGACCACTTCCTCGAATTTGCCGGAATAAAATTTTGATAAATTCTCTCTGGTGCGGTCAAAGACCACGATCGTATCATGGACGGAAAAGCCCATGACTGTCAAGAGGGCCGTAATGAATAAACTGTCGACTTCAATGCCGTAAAAATGTCCCAGGATCGCGAATAAGCCGGTGACAATAACCAAATCATGAACCAGCGCCAAGACGGCAGAGACCCCGTATTTCCAGGAGGCCAGCGGCTTGGAGACCTTGCGGAAAGCAAACCCGATGTAAGCGATAATGGCCAGGGCCGCTATCAGCATCATCATCCAAGATCTGTTAAGGAGTTCCCGGCCGATGACCGGGCCGATCGAATCGAAGCGGCTTTCTTGCACTGAATTGTCGGCCTTGGAAAATTTATCAACCATGGCCGCCAAGATTTTCTGATGGTCGTCTTCGGAAACAGCTTTGAATTTTAAAATGATGTCGCGGTCATTGGCCGGTTGGACGATCACTTCTCCCAAATCAAGCGGCGCCAGCGCTGTTTGCACTTCCGCCACTTGCGGCCTGGCGGTTGAAAAATTAAGTTCCAAAAGCGAGCCGCCGGTGAAATCCAAGCCCGGTTTCAAGCCCCAAGCGATCAGGGCCAGGATAGAAACCAGGAAGAGCGCGCCGGAAATCAAATAATAATATTTGCGATTCTTGATGATCTGCAGTTTCATAAATTTTTTATTTTGAAAATCTAGTTTGATTTTTTAAGATGATAAAGCCATTTGATCTTGCTGATTTTCCATTTGGCAGCTAATAAGAGGAATTGCCGGGTGATCAAGATGGCCGAAAACATGGAGACGGCAATGCCCAGCGCCAAAGTCAAGGCGAAGCCCTTGATAATTGATGATCCGAACCAGTATAAGATAAAGCAAGTGATCAGGGAAGAAACATTCGAATCGCGGATGGAAGTCCAGGCGCGGGCGAAACCGTCATCAATGGCCTTGGCTAAGTCCTTGCCGGCTCGCAATTCTTCTTTCAAACGTTCAAAAATAAGAATGTTGGCGTCGACAGCCATGCCGATTGACAGGATGAAACCGGTAATGCCGGCTAAAGTGAAAGTGAAACCCGGCAAAATTTTGAAAATAGCCAGGGAAATAGAAGTGTAAACCAACAGGGCGGCGACGGCCAGCAAGCCGGGCAAGCGGTAATAAATGATCATAAACAGGGCGACGATGATTAAGCCCCACAAGCCGGCGATCAAGCTTTTTTGCACGGCTGCCTGACCTAAGGTGGCGCCGACGGTCTGTTGGGAAACCAAAGTGACGGGCACCGGCAAGGCGCCAGCATTGAGCCGTTGCGCCAGTTGCTTCGCCTCCTCGACCGAAAAATTGCCATTGATGGAAGCCCGGCCGCCAAGAATCGGCTCATTGACTTTGGGGATGGAGATGGCTGAGCCGTCCAGGAAGATTGCCAGCGGCTTGCCGACATTCTTAGTCGTCAAATCAGCGAATAATTGGGCGCCTTCGTTATCGAATTCCAAAGACACTTCCGGCACCATCGAGGTTTGGTCATATTCGACCGTTGCTCTTTTTAAATTTTTTCCTGATAATTGCGTATT
>JBAZMO010000010.1:0-23247 GCA_041649655.1 Patescibacteria group bacterium | reverse complement strand
ATGGCCGTATCTTGATCATCCCAGAGATCTATAGCTGAGAAAGCGTCTTCATCAGGATGGGAAAGATCCGGCTGATGGCCGATTTTTTCCATAATTTTGTAGGTCGCCACTTGGCTGATTTGGCCGCGTCGGAACATATTGAGTTCCCGCGACATATTCATCCGTTTGGCAATCTGCTCGGCAGCGTCCCAGAATTCTTCAAGCAGTACTCGGTCTTCGCTGTGTTTGATTAAGAAATGAGTGAATAGAAATTGGTATTCGGTCAAGTCGCGGAATTTTCCCATAATTTCCTCCCTACTCTCTTTGTCACCCTTTGTTTCTAGACCTTCTTGTTTTTCTTTTTTTCTCTTGTCAATCTCCCCCTGTTTCATGAGCAAGCTTCTGATGCCAAAAAGCGCCTCCACGCTCTCCAATTGATCCGGATAATTCTCCTCATATTCCGATTTTAGGGCGGCTAATTTATTTTCATCGCCCGCCTGTACGGCTTGGAATAATTCATGCTGAAGTCGGTGGATTTTTTCTAATCCCCCGGGTAAATATTTTTTAAATAAAATTTCATTTCTTGACGCCTGAACGTTAAAATTGGAGCCGTATTTTTCCGTCCACCAATCATGAATGACTTTATGGTATCGCTTTAAATCCGGACAGCTGGTTTGATTACGAACGTATTTTTCTATGAAATTTCTTTCATCTTTAGGGAAAGCGTCCAAATCACTGAGAATTTCTCTGATTAGGAACTCGCTCGCCCGATTTTTCGATTTTGATTCGTTGTATTCTTCAGGGGTTTTAACAAAAACTTCTTCTGGTGATCTCATATTTTTTATTATCTTAACTTTTTTAATATCTTCACATCCTTCCCAAATCCATCGTCGTGCGGCGTTTCCAGGATCAGATTTATTTTTTGCTTTTTGGCGAAGGCGGCGATGGCCTTAAAGCCGGCCAAACCGATGTTACCTTGCCCAATATGGGCGTGGCGGTCCTTGTGCGAATCGAATTCCGATTGGCAATCGTTGGCATGGATCAGCTTCAATCGCTTGATGCCTAAAAGGCGATTGAATTTTTTGAAAACGGCGGCGACGGTTTGGGCGTCGCGCAAATCATAGCCGGAGGCAAAGGCGTGGCAAGTGTCAAAGCAGACGCCCAGGTTGTATTTCTTAAGTTTAGGCGACAAGACGATTTTGGCGATTTCTTCAAAAGTGTCGCCGATGATGGCGCCGGCGCCGGCTGACATTTCAATTAATAATTCCGTCGAGCCGGCGTAATCTTTAAGTATTTGCGCCAGGCCGCTGATGCATTTTTTCAGTCCCGCCGCCTCGCCCAGATCCTTGGCGCTGCCCAGATGAGTCATGGCGTATTTGACGCCTAAGAGCGAGCCGCGTTCCAATTCTTCGCGGATAGCGCTGATCGAGCCGTAATAAATATTGCTTTTCGCCGAAGCCAGATTGATATAATACGGCGTATGGATATAGCTCTCCAGCCGATACCGATCACAGTTAGCTTTAAAGTCAGCCGCCAGTTTGGCGGTAATCGGCTTAGCCGGCCCGCCTTGAGGCGGCCGCGAGAAGAATTGGAAGCACTCCAAGCCGAGTTCGCGGGCGCGCAGCGGCGCCAGCGCCAGGTTGCCGGCGGCGGAAATATGGGCGCCGATTTTGGGGTAGTCATTTGGCATAGGTCTGCTATAATCATAGCGGAATTTCTCGACTGAAGCAATCGGAGCGGCCGGATAAAAATGAAAAGCTCCGAGGCGCGAGGCGCTTCGGAGCAAGTGAAAGAACTTTCAGCCGGTTTTGTTTTTTGCCGCCTTGTCAGGAACAATGATGCCGTCGATCAGGCCGAATCTCAGCGCTTCCTCGGCAGTCATTTCTTTAGCTGCGCGCAAAGTCCTTTCAATTTGTCTTCTGGTGCGCCCCGTTCGTTCTAAAAGAATGGCGATGATTCTTTCCCTGGTTCGGCTTAATGATTTTTGATTTTTTAACCGTATTTTTTCCGACTCGTATTCCGCCCAATTGTCGATACTCCGGTGGCGCGGATTATGAATCATGATTTTAGCGTGCTGAGCGGCTAATCGCCAGTCGCCGGCTTGCAGGATGATGGCGGCGATGGAATCAGCAAAGGCGTAATTTTGGCAAACGATTCTGCTCGGGTAGTTGCGCAGTAGATCGTAGATAGCCAACCCGAATTGGCAATCTCCGCCACCGGAGGTGATTATCACTGTGATATCAGGGCAACCGGCAGCCAGGAAATGCGGTATGGCCTCACGGACAAATTCAATCATCTCAGCGTCAACTTCGCCGCCAAGGTCGATAATGTTCTCACCCCACAGCGCCTTAAGATCGTTGTAGCTTTTCACAGTTCACCTCCTTAGGGTTGTTGCATTTTAGAATGTTGGCCTGATTATTAAGGAACTTTGATTTCTTGAATATCCAAATTATCATTATTAAGAACCAAAGTCAAACTGAGCCAGATCATTATTATTCCGGCATATTGCGTCCAGAAATAATGGTCGAAGAGGCTGATGATCATAAAAGCGGCCAGCGGCAGAAACAGCTGAAGTTGTCTCGACTGATATTTAAACAAATTAAAAGCGGCCAGCAGTAGCCAGCCGAAGGCGGCTAAGCCGATTAGCCCCAGTTCGGCCCAAATAAGCAAGTAAATATTATGGACTGGTTGCAGCAAGTAAGCCGGCTGATCGGAGCGGGTTTGGGCTAGGGCAATCGTGTAATTATTGAGGCCGACTCCGAGCACTGGTCGTTTCTTAATAATGGCTAACGACTCTTTGATTTGGCTGATTCGATCCTGGCCGGAGACGGCTTCCAGGCGGTTGGAAAAATCAGTCCGAGTGGTGACGAGCGGCGAATAAATCACGGCCAGCAGCGAGAATAAAATCAGCGGCGACAGAATCAGAATCGATAGTTGTGTTTTTTCCGGCAGTGATCGGCAATCTTTTTGACGCCAGCGATTAAGGGAATAAAAGAGCGCGGCGATCAAAGCCAGGACGCCGGCCAGCCAGGCCGAACGGGAAAAAGAAAAAAATAAGCCGGCGGCTATAATCAGATTGATCGCTAGGATCGCCAGAAATTTCAGCCGTGTCCGGTTGGAATTTTTAGCCGCTGATCGTAAGTAATGCAATCCCAGCCAGAATCCGGCGATTAAGCCGAGCAAGAGGCAGCCGCCCAGAATGTTGGGATGAGCCAAAGCGCCGTAAGCTCGAAGCCAGCGGCCGGAGACGGTTTCGATGACAATGTCGCCCGGGTTGGCGGCTGAGTGATAGGCGAGTCCCAGCCATTTGCCGGCCGGCATCGTTTGCGTTAAGAATTGCCGGATCGCCAAGCCGCCTTGCAGGCCGGCCGAGAGCATGATTGCCCATAATATCTTAATCCGGCTGAGGCGGACAGTCAGAATCATCATTAGCAGCGCCGCGCCTTCCAAAAAATGCAGCCAGAGGTAAAAACCGGCGGATCGGTCGGCTGACCAGGCGATTGACAAGCCGGCATAAGCCAGGCACGACCAGAGAGCGAGAATGAACAGCCGTTTGGCGCTAAAGAACGGTTGGGATTCGGCTGGCTTGAAGATTTTTTTAAATAAATTGGCGAGATTGGGGCGGTGTTCGACGGCTAAGTTGATTAAACACAAAACAGCCGCCAGCCATAAAATAATTTCCGAAGCGTAAAGCTGGCCGGTCAGATATTGCGATTTGAAACCGTTGATTATTTTTTCGTCAAAAATATAAACCGCTTGCCAAGTCAGCAGGAAAATATAAATCAGCAGCAGCCAATCAGTTATTTTTTTCAGTTTAATCGCCATAATTGATGAGGCGGTCGAAGTTAATTTTAAAGCGGCGGTTATATTCGCTCCGCTTGTCGTTATCATGCAGCTTAATGACACCGGCGTCCGTGATGATTTTTTTGCCGTCTTGGTGCTTTGAGTATTTTTCCGGCATGATTTTTAGCTGCCATTTTCGGATGGCTGTCTCGCTAAGCGGTTGGAAAATAAATTCAAGCAGTCGTTGTGCCAGTCGTTCAATATTAGTCGGTTTATTTTGTTTGCTGTTCAGATTCGGTTGCCAGTTGGGCAGGATTGTTTTAATCCAGTCATTGGCTTGATAGAAGTTGTTTTTTAATTCAGTTGAGCCGCTCATAAAACAAAAAGCGGCGCAGCCGTAAGTATAAAAATAATCTTCATCAAAATTAGCAATCGATAAATCCAGATTGTTCTCATCAACCCAATAGCTGGCGCAGAGCTGGTCGCGGGCTGTCTGCGGCGTCGGCCGCAAGCGGAAGATTTTTAAAAAAGAATTAATGAAGAACCGGGCGGACCAAGCCCGATCGGCGGCGGTAATAAAAAAGAAATCAAGGTCGCCGTCGGCTCGGGAGTTTTTAAGCGACAGGGAGCTGTAAATCGCCACGGCTCGGATCCAGGGGAAAAGCGAGAATAGGCGGGCGAAGCGGGCGGCTTTTTTCAGCTTGGAGACGGCCAGGCGATAGCGCGTGAGCCGGCTGGCGATAATGGCCTCGCGGCCGGTTAGGAAATACAGTCCCTGCCGTTGGCCGACCAATCGGCCTAAGGCCTCGCCGTTTAAAGCGGCCGAAATTTCTCCGGCGGCCAGCTTTTCTCCGCTGTAGCGCTGGATTTCCAAAAGCGTCAACGGATAATCCAAGACGTCGAAGTGAGCCAGCGGTTTGAGGATGTTTTTTTCCGTTTCCGTCAGGATCATATGGCTTAAATTTAGCATAGAAAAGGCGAATTGGAAAATCGATTGGCGATTTTAAATTTGAGATTGTCTACAAAAACAACCCGCCGATAAGGCGGGCTGTTTTATTTGATTAAGATTAGAGTTTTTTAGCGATGTTTTGGAAAGCGGCCTTGATGGCTGCGTCCGGATCTTTAACGTTTTTTATCACTTCTTGGACTTTGCCGAGCGTTGCGATTAATTCGTGCTTGCCCGGGTCGTAGAGGAATTTGAGGTGGCCGAGTGATTCTGAAGCGGCGGCCGGGGCGGGTATTTCAAAACCGATTTTGCCATTGCGCAGTAAAACATTTTCGACTTGGAAATAAGGCAGGTCGTCGGCTTTGTAGCCGTCAGCCAGGCCGAGGCGGTGGAACAGCGCATCCAGCGATTTGCCGACCAGATTCTTGTTCTGCGAACCGGCGCCTTCAAAAATTCTTGACCAATTGCTTTTGGCGGCGAAATTTTGGAAGTTTTCTAAGGCCATTGCCGTCTCGCGGCCGGCAGCAACAGTTTCGGCAGCAGAATGGGTGAGACCGGCGGTTTCCGCATGTTGGGCGATTGTATTGGTTGCGGTATGCAAATGTTCGTCGGTAATCAGACGAGCGGCCGCTTCGGAACTAAGGCCTTGGTTTTGGTATTGCGCCATCAAGTCATAATCGTGTTGGCCCAAGGAGACACCTTTGGGGATATTCTGCGCGGCCGCTTGGTAGAAATCATTGGCGCGTTCAATGTGGCTGACCGCCTCCGGAGTCAATTGTTGGGCGTGTTCGACTAACGAGCCGGGCTTGAAGGCGTTGAAAATCAAATCATTGAAATCAGGATCTTGGGAAATTCGTTCCAAATCGGCTGCTGTCACCAGATCGATGTTGGCATCCGGGGCCAGACCGTATTTTTCCGGATCTTTGGCAATTTCCCGTTTGATGGTATCGATGACATTAGCCATCCGGCCTTCGGATTGGCCTAAACCCTCCAGGCCGCTGCCTTCCTTAAAGCCGCCGGACATGGTTTGGACTTTTTTATCGATCAACTCCCAGAGGTGATGGCTGTCGCGGCCGTGGATATTTTCCATGTCGGCTATGGTCTTGTCGATGGGATTACTGGCCGCCGCTTCCGTGGGAATGGCAATCGGAGCTTCTGCTGGCGCAGTTGTCGGTTTTTCTAGAATAGTATTTTCAGCACCCTTAGCTCCGTGAGTTGGCCAATGAGTTAAAATTTGATTGGCAATGAAAGGTGCAGAGGCAAAGAGTAAGGAAGTACTAGCTTTAAGTAATAATCTTTTGTGTTTATCTGAAGTTTTATTTTGTTCCATTACCGCCATCATATCCAAGATATCTTGGGCAGTATCAATATCATCAACTCGGCCTAACTCTGTTTTTTCCGCACCCCAAATCATTCGGCCGGCAAAATCTCCAGTTTTCCAGCCAGCCATCGCTAGCATTAAATTTCTAATGATCGGCATTTCTCTAGCTGCTATCGCTGCTCCACCCAGCATTGCTGCCGAGATGGCCCGTTCGTAAGTGTTTTCTCCGCCTTTAATCATGAACTTATTAAAGCCGGTTGCTACTCGCTCCATAAAACCAAGAGCGCGATTGTCAGTTTTTTTGACTTTATTAGCCAATCTTTCTAATAGATCGTTTTCACGAATATAATTTATTTGGTCGATTCTCTGCAAAGCTCCTAAAGCTTTCATTATTTGTTCTTGTTCACCAGTTTCATAGCCAGCTAATAAATCAGGATTATCAGCGGCAAAACCCTCAAAATTAAAATTATGCTCGCCGCTGATTCTTTGTTGTTGGCTGACTGCCGTCTCAGTAAAGAATTGTTGTAAGAAATTATCACGCTGGTTAGGATCAGCTTCTAGTTGCGCTTTCATTTCAGCGAACTTGGCGTCCACTTTTTTCTTTTGTAAACGATCAGTAATAATGCGGTCAATGATCCTGACGCCGGTTAGGGCAGCGATAGCACCAACTCCGCCGGTTACCCCGGTTAGCAGTGCTCCACCGCCGATATATGCTGTAGTTTTAGCCAAAGCCCAGCCGATCTTTTTCTTACGGCCCGCTTTGGCATTAGCAGTTGCTTCTTCAGTGCTAGCGCCAGCTGCTTGTCCGGCATTAATTTCAGCTAAAGCCGAATCTCTTAGATGCTGTTCCTGATTATTTATCAGTTCTTGCGCCTGATCTATATCCAAACCAGTTTCATTAGAAATTTGCCTGGCTAATAATCTTAACTTTTTTTGGCTAGCTAAACTCTTTTTATCCAAAAGAGCGGCCAGTAATTCTTGTTTAAGCTTATCCTGGGTTAATTCTGTCCCCTCGGGTTTGAATATTTTTTTAATTTTTTTACTGTCTTTGATTATGAGTTTTTCTACCCGTTTGGCTTTTACAAAATCTGCTTGGATTTTAGCTAATTCATTAATTTTTTCTTCAGTCGGATTCTCACCACGCGCTAAATCCTCATTCATTAAGCGAGATCTTAGTATTCCTTGATTAGCGATATTTCTAATAACAGTATTGCGTTCGGTTTTGGCAGGATGTTCTGGCCAATCCAAACCTTGCTCAAAGGGAGGAGGATTTTCCGTCCCCGTATCCGACCCGCCAAGGTCTCTTATTATATCCCCTAATTCACTTGATTCTTCTTCATTAAGATGGTTAGAACTTGGTTTGTCCTGTATCGGCGGCACTTCTGATGCATCTGGCAATAGTTCATGATCGTTTGGTTCTGGGCTTGCTGGAGGATTTTCTTCTTCCGCATCCGATTCGTCAAAGCCAGCGAGTATATCCGCCATTTCTTCTTCAGTAAGATGAATAGGACTTGGTTTGTCCGGTGCCGGAGATGTTTCCGGCGCTAGCGCGGCGTCAAGATCTTCCATTGTAAAGCTCTCTGGCGCCGCCGATTCCTCATTATCATGACTTCCAGTGCCCAGAAGTTCATCCATTTCCTCCGGGGTTAAGGTTAATCTTTTTATACTGGTTGATTCTTTTGGCGCTTCTGATCTAGTAATCGGCGGTTTTTCCGGGACTATTTCTGGTGTTTGTGATTCCGCTTCCGGTGGTAATCTGACAGCTTGTTTCCTGATTAATATTTTGTTATTCTGATCCTCAGGGATTGGGAAAGCAATTCTAATATCGCCAGTATCGGTTACTTCCAAAACCTTATATTCTTTTTCTGGCAGACGGTTTACTCCTTCATTTTTCCTTTCGCTATATAACACAGTATCGCCAACTTTAATTTTCGGCCCCTCTTCGTTTGCTTGATCCATCATCTTCTCGAACCATTTCGGCCCCCTTTTTGTTTTACTTGCTATTGGTAAGTTTTTTGGCGGCTGTGGTCTTGTGGCTGTCGGCGGTTTGTCAATAATTTTTGCCGTGCCGCTGTCAACCGCCGCCATTGCCGTTACACTATCATTAATTGTTTCGGGCGGTTCTGGTTCTATTACTGACGCTTGGGTTTTAGCTTCTGGAGGTAATCTGACAGCTCTCTTATCAATCACTATTTTATTATCAGGTTCTTTGATAGTCGGATAACTGATTTGGACATCACCCTGTTCAGTTACTTCCAATACTTGATATTTTTGGCCTTTATAAAATATCGCGTCTCCAACTTTAAATGGGTGTTCAGCTGATAACTCCGGCGTTGCCGCTGTTTCGATTTGTTCTTTTGTATTAGTGGTTAGTGCCCGGATGGTTTCGGTATTTTGATCAACCACCGCCGAATCAATCGGTTCCGGTGTCGAAGTTGGTTTCAAATCCAAAACTTGCTCCGCTTCAGTTGCGACTGTTTTTTGATTAGTTTCCGTTGCTACTGCAAGCTTTTCGGGATCGGCTGCTGTTTGCTCTGGGTCGGTTGTTGATTCGGGAGTTATGGATTGCTCATCGTCCATAGATTCTTTTTGAGCTGCGCTTAATAGATTTTTTATTCCAGTTCCAGAATATATTTTTTTGTCTTTTTTAGCCGTCATATTATTTTATTCTTTTCAAAATTTCTTGAATTTTTTTATCGTCGGCCTTCCTGTTGATCTTATCGATTATTTGGATTCTTTCTTTTTTAAGCCGGGCCAGTTCTTGCCGGAATTCGGCGACGATAGTATCAATTTTAATTAAGGCCGTTTTTATTTCGGCCTGGGTTAAATGTTTGGTATTTTTTGCTTTTAGCTGAATCATATATTATTTTTCAGCTAAATTGACGAAGTCCTGCGCGAATTCCACCAGCGCCTCTTTGATCTTCTGTTCAAAATCGGGGATTCTGGCTTGGAAGGCCGCTTGGATGGTATTGATATCCGGCTTCGGCTCGGTAGCCATGAGGCGCGAAAATTCCTCCAGTCCGGCATCGTCCAGGTTTTCCATGATGACGAGGCCTAGCCGGCGGTTGATTTGCTCTTTGAGTTTTTCCACATATTGGCCTTTGAAGTCAGCCGGCAGGTTGAGTTTGGCCTGGCTGAGGAGGTTTTCGACGAATAAATCGATTGATTCTTGGGGCATATGGTATTGGTTATTAACTTATAGCATTATTATACCACTTTTTCATGAAACAACAAAATAGGTATTTTTATGGTTAAAATTTGATTAATTAATTAAAAATAAAATATCTAAATTTAGCTAAAAAACTAATAAATAAGGCCATGTCTGTGGATAAAGGCCTTGACAAAATAATCTAGGTGTGCTATACTGTGGTTATTCAGTCGTTGACTGAACGAACATTTCACTGGGGCTGAAAACCCCAAAACAAGGAGAAGGCGCATGTCTGAGCAACAGCAACAGAATGAAGTCGTAGGAAATCTCGGTGGTGCGGATTTGGGTTTCGATTCCGATCCTGGTCTGGACCAGCCGGCGGCGGCGCCGAAGCCGAGGCCGCGAATCGATCGGACAAACGTGTTGGCGTCCGGTCTGGCCATCGCGATGGTTTTGTTTTTCACTGGTCTGTTTCTGGCCAACCAGCACTTCAATAGCGTGGTGGCGGGTGGGCTCTCGAGCGTTGGCGACCGCACTTCCAAGCTGGAGGTGGCAGTCGCCGAACTCCAGGGTCGCGCTGACGCGACCGACGAGAATGTCGGGCAGTTGCAGTCGGCTGCGCATGCCGCGGCTGACGAACTTCTCAAGGCCGCGCAAGCGACCGAGGAGATTGACAGCCGGCTTGACGCCCGAGTGGAGGCGGAAAACCAGAAGCTCCGCCAACAGCTCGGCTACATTCGGGGTGTCAACCCCGAGTGCGACCTGGCCAAGCTGTCGAGCGCCGCAGTGGAGAAGTTGCTCCACGATGGCGTGCTCAACGTTGAGCCGAAGATCGAGGCGGAGTACAATCGCCTCGTCGCCAATGCGGCGACCTTCGGTCAGAAAACGGCAGTGCGAGCGACGGTCAAGCTGATGGAGGTAGAGCAGAAGCTCACCGCCATCGACACGAAAGCCGATCAAGCGCTCGACGCCGGCGAAACGGCGGTGGAAGCGGTCGGCGTGATCGTCAGCCGCCAGCCCAAGCTGCCGGTAGTCGGCCGTTCGATCTCCGCCAAGACGAAAGCGGAGGTCAAGTCCGACCTCCAGAATTATTGGGACAGTCACGCGTCTCCCGCCGTGGCCGCCCGCGCCGCCGCCGCCAAGTAAGCGGCCAAATCATCGTTCATTCCCGCCCCGGGGTTCGCAAGAATCCCGGGGTGAACTTTTTTTAGCAGTATTTAATACCCGTCAAATCCCTAAGGATAGAGGCGGGTTTTTTTGCGCTTTGGATTATGGCTGTTTGGGACTAATATCGGTTCAGGTTAGCGGAGTGGAAAAACAGTTGTTGCCGAATGACAAAATATGTTATAATTAATTCAAGTCATTTACTATTATGAAGTCCAAGACGGGTTCAAAATTATTTTATCTTTTTCTGGCCGGGGTTTTTTTGACAGCGTCCGGCTTCGGCTGCAAATTGCAGACCGCGGAACAACAGGCCGCCATTAAGCCGATCGTCCTGAATTATTGGCGCGTTTGGGACGACCGAGAGTCCTTTGACGAGATCATTAAGGATTATCAGGTGATCCATCCCAACATCACGATCAACTACCGCAAATTCCGTTACGAGGAATACGAAACGGAGTTGCTGAACGCCTTGGCTGAGGATCGCGGTCCGGATATTTTTTCTTTGCCTGAGGGTTGGCTGAGAAAATACCAGAATAAGCTGGCGCCTCTGCCGGCGGAGATCAAGATGGGCTATATCATCCAAAAGAGCAGTTTTTTCAATTTGAAAAAGGAGACAGTTGTCGAGGTCCGGACAGAAAAGACGCCGACTTTGCGGCAGATCAAGGATACTTACGTCGACACGGTTTCGAGCGACGCGATCATCAACAGCCAGATTTTCGGCTTGCCCCTCTCCGTCAGCTCGTTAGTCATGTTTTACAACAAGGATATTATCAGGCAGGCCGGCATTTCTGTTATCCCGACTATTTGGAATGATTTTCAGGATGCCGTCGTCAAGGCCACCAAATTCGAGACCGAAGACAAAATCATCCAATCCGGCGCGGCTTTGGGCACGGGTTTCAATGTCGAGCGGAGCTTCGACATCATCTCCGTCTTAATGATGCAGAGCGGCGCAATCATGAGCAACGCGCAGAACCTGCCGACTTTTTTCTCAAACCTCTCCAAGGACGGCGCCAGGATCAATCCCGGTTTGACTGCTTTGCAATTTTACGCTGATTTCGCTTCGCCGATCAAAAGCGTTTACGCTTGGAACAACTCCATGCCCAATTCGCTCGAGGCCTTCATGGCCGGTAAAGTCGGTTTCTTTTTCGGTTATAACTACCATCTGCCCCAGATTCGCGCCAATTCGCGCGTGAGTTTCGGCATTGCGCCCATCCCCCAGATTCCCGGCAACCCAGCGGTCAATTATGCCAATTATTGGCTGGAAACGGTTTCCAAAAAATCAAAATATCAGAACGAGGCCTGGAATTTCATTTTATTCATGAATCGTCCGGAAGAAGTGCGCAAATATCTGGCGGCGACAGCCAATCCGGCCGCGCAGAAAGCCCTGATCGGCGAACAGTCGGAGAATGAGGATTTGCACGCGGCCGCTACCCAGACCTTGACGGCTAAGACCTGGTATTATGGCGTGGACTCGCCGGCCGCGGAAGAGGCCTTCAAAGAGATGGCGGAGAAATTCCTCTTGGCTGTCGATCAGCGGAGCATTAATGACGTCATCCAGATTGCCACTCAAAAAATCGCCCAGACGATTAATCCGCTCCGATAATCATAATCGATCAAATTTGTGAAATCATCGCGATTCCTAATTTCTATCAGTTTAATCCTTGCCTTGGCCGGCTTAATCTTAATAATGGCCGGTCCGGTTTTGGCTGACGCGCCTTCCAGCGGTATTCTTAAGGGCGTTGAATGTGCCGGCAGCGGTGCTCCGGTGGACTTTGGCGGGGAAAACACCTCCGTGTATAAGGCAGCTAAAATTTGCGATCTCTGCGATTTTGTCCAGGTGGCGGTCAATGTTTCTGATTTGATTATCAGTATTAGCGGTGTTTTGGCGATCTTGATTTTCATTTATGCCGGCCTGATGTATCTGACTGTTTCGGTCAAGCCGGACAATGCCGCCAAAGCCAAGTCCGCCATTTCGGCCGCCGTGATCGGGCTGGTTCTGATTTTCGGCGCTTATGCCATCATTAACTTCGTCCTGATGACTTTTGTCGGCGGCGAAAGCAATATGAATCTTTTGTATGAAATGACTGGGCAAGGGAGCGAGGGTTGGGGCGTTTGCAAGCCGCCGTCTAGTGGGACTAGCGTTAATAATGGTTCGCAGGGGGGGGTAATTGAACCGACTGGGAGTGAGATTTATGAGATTATTGTTCCGTAAATTTAAGATATTAAGTGTTAAAATTGCTAGCGTTGTTTATAGTTTTCACTTATTCTTGTCATTCCGACTGAAGCTTGGTAATCCAAGCGTAATGGAGGAATCCCTTGTATTTATTAATTTACAACCTTAAATGCAATTAATTAAGGGATTCCTCTACTCGCCTTGTGGCTCGGTCGGAATGACAATACAATTGAATTAATGAAAAGTGTAAGTAACGTTCAAAAAATTAATATATTATGTCATCAAACCAAATTACTGCTAGGATTAAAAAAATATTTTTCTTGATTATTTGGTGTTGTTGCCTATCGCCATTGGCGGTTTTGGCAAGTCCAAAATTAACTGATCCACTTCAATTGGGAGAAAACGATCCCTTGCCGGTCTTGGCTAATCGTTTCATTCAGACGGCTTTGGGAATTTCCGGTGTCTTGGCGCTGTTAGCTTTTATTTACGGCGGGATTCTTTATATGCTGGCCGGCGTCAATCCGAAGAATGTCGAGAAGGGCAAGGAGCTGATGAAATACGCGGTCATCGGCTTGTTCATTATTTTTGCGTCTTATGCCATCGTCAATTTCTTGCTGAGCACCGTCTTGCAGGTGCCGGGATCGGCGGCCTAGGATTCCGCTTGAATTTACTGTATAATCAATACAGATATCAAACAGTTCCTCCGAAGCGAGGAACAGGAAAGGGGGTGAAAAAAATGAAAAACTTAACAACAAAGAAATTAGTTGCCGGAGTAATGACCTTGGGCGTTTTGAGTTTATTGGCTGTGCCGGTTATTGTTGGAGCTGCCGGAGACGTTCCGAAGATTGGAGATCTCACTGATACATTAGGAGAGGCCACCCTGACTGATTTAATCAAAAGCATACTTCAAGTTATCTTGGGCTTCTTAGGCGTAATCGCCGTTTTGATTATCTTGTGGGGCGGTTTCATTTGGATGACAGCTGCGGGCGACGACGACAAGGTGTCAAAAGCCAAACAGATGATTTACTCCGGTATCATCGGCTTGGTTATCATCTTTGCCGCTTATGCAATCGCCAGTTTTGTCTTCTCTAACTTGCAGACCATTACTGGAGCCAATCTCGAAAATGGAGCCAGTACCACCGAATAAGCCGGTATCTAATCTTGTTATAATTTTTCAATTCTTAGGAGACCCGATTTCCGTTATTTGCCGCCGGCCAATTGGCAGCGGCGAGGGCGCATCGGGCTCCTAGGATTGAAGATTATCAATATGAATCATCAATATCTTAAAAAATCAATTATTTCAATTGTTTCTCTGGCTGTTATTTTTTTTATTTTCGGCGCCTCGCCGATCTTGGCGAGCTCGGGCGACCCTTATGCCGGCTTAATAACGGCCGTCGGTGAAACCGGACTGGATAAAAATTCCAACGTTTTAGTCATTGCCGGAACGATTGTCAAAGGCGTTTTGTCGCTTTTGGGCGTGGCCTTGGTGTTGGTGCTGATTTACGCTGGTATCATGTGGGGCTTTTTATCCGCTAACGATTCAAAAAAAGTGCAGACCGCCAAGGATATCATCAAGAATGCGATCATCGGCCTGGTCATAGTCATGGCCGCTTATGCTATCACAATTTTTATTTTCGGCAGTATCGGCGCAACTGGTTCATCCCAATCTCCTAGTCCAACCGATACTGTTTGGACCGACTGATACGGTTTGCGGTCCCGGCGGTTGTTAATAGAAAAATTACCTGCCCTAGGGCGGATTAAATATAAACTAATTAATTCAAAAAAATTATGAAAGAAGCATTAAAAAAGTATGGCTCGTACCTGTTTTCATTGGCCGGGTTGAGCGTGTTGCTGGGCATGCCATTAGCAGTATTTGGCACCACCAAGGATTGGAAATACAACTTAGGTTTATTTGCTCCCGAAACTGGTGTTTATAATAATGACGCTTCCCCAGATACTTTAGTTATGTGGATTGGAAAAATTATTGGTTTGATAATAGGATTTTTAGGCGTTCTTTTGGTTCTTTATGTTATTTGGGCCGGGTTCATTTGGATGACGGCGGCCGGTGATGATAAAAAAGTTCAAAAATCAAAGGACATGTTAAAGCAGGCAGTCATCGGAATTATTATCGTTTTTGCCGCTTATGCCATTACCTCTTTCGTCATGTCTAATTTAGAGATTATTACTGGGGCTTAGAGTATTTTGCGGATCTTGTAAAATCATAAAAAGCGCCGGTCATCGGCGCTTTTTTGATCTCGTTGTTATTTTTCCAGCTCGCTTTTAAAATGTTTCTTTAGGTAATTCTGTGGGCGATAAGAAGTTGCTTTTCATTCCCATCTCTCTTTACGAAGAAGTTGCTTTTCATTCCCCCCCCTCCTTACGAAGGAGGGGGCTGGGGGGAGGTTAGAATAACATGCACCTCATTATAAATAATATCCATTACTTCGTTCATTCTTAAATATACGTCTTCATTATTAAATCTCAAAAATCTAATATTTAGTTGTTCAATTTTATTTTGGCGTAATTTGTCTTTTTCTTCATCATATTTTGTCGCCGTATGGGAACCGCCGTCGACTTCTATGGCTAAATTAATTTGAGGACAATAAAAATCTACCACATACCTATTAATGCCCGCTTGTCTTCTGAATTTTTGGCCATGGACTTGCTTGCCTTTCAAATAATGCCAGAGCAATCGCTCCGCTCTCGGAGATTCTTGCCTTAATTTTTTCCTCCGAAACGCGAATTCTTTTTTATTGAATATATCCGTCATAAACCCCTCCCTAACCCTCCCCTTCGTAAGGGGAGGGAAAATAAATTTCTATACCCGTCCTTCGTAAGGGGAGGGAAAATAAACTTCTATTTAGCTATTTTATTTCATTAAGACCGATTAATCCCTTATTCATGAATTAATCTAATGAACTTTTAAAATAATCCACCCAGGGAATGGCGGCCGGATTGACGCCGTTGATTAGCGCCAGATACAAACTGGCCCAACTGCCGACAGCGAGGACTTCCAATGCTTGGCGCAGGGCGCCGGGCACTGTCGATCTGATCAGGTAATTCTTAATCTTTTTTTGATCCAGGATCCTTTTAGTGATAATGAAGCGCTTCATGATGCGCGGACTGTAATCGGCTGAAACCAAGAAAATGAAAGCGGTCTGGCGAGTGACTTTTTTCGGGAAAGTCAGCGCCTCTAAAAAATGATGGTTGAATTCTGGTATTCTGTAAGGGCTGGCCAGATGTTTGGCGCTTTCATTGATTTGATTGGCAAGGATATGGGCGTTGGCTGAGAGATGTTCGGCGCCGATGATATAGATGTTTTTGCCGGCGAGGCCGGCGGCTAATTTTTTTGCCGGATTATTTTTGCTTTTTGAAATAAGCGAGACCTTGGCGTTCAATTCGGCCAGGCCGCGGGCGATGCCGATTAATTCCTTCTCACTGATGCCGATCAATTTTAATTTATCGAAAATCGCCAGCGCCGTTCCCAGCTGCGAGCCGATGTCATAACGCGGCTGGCCGGAAGGGTTGAGCGCCGGGTCGATTTTGAAATGGACCAGTCGGTTTTTTTTGGCTAGGGCGGCGATTTTGCCGCCGGCGGAGATGCAGATGATTTTCGTTTTCATTTTTCTGGCTTGGCTGAGGCAAGCCAGCGTTTCCTCGGTGTTGCCGGAATAGCTGTCGATGATGACGAGAGTGCCGGGTCCGGCGAAGGCCGGCAGATTATAGCCCCGCGCCAAAATCAGCGGCACCTTGATTTGGGCGCCGAAGACGCGCCGCAGGAGTTCTGAGGCCAGATTGGAGCCGCCCAGGCCGCAGAAAACAATATTATCCGCTTGGGCAAAAGCCGCCGGAATTTTTATTTTTTTAGCGGCCGTCCATGAGGCCAGCAATTGCTGCGGCAGATTGGCGATGGAGCCGGCGACATTTTTCTGATCAAGCTTTTTGACGGCGGTGAGATTGTCGAGATTCATATGGATTGGTCGTTGAATTATGAATTGTGAATCACCTGCCCGCATTGCTACGCCCGCTAGCAACGCTTTGCGTAGCAATGCGGGCTGGCAAAGCGTTGCAGGCGGGTGAATTATAAATTTGCATTCCGAGTTAGTATTGCGAGCATAAATAAATCTTATTAAATTATATCATATTTGACATAAATGATAAATTGGTTTAAAGTGATTAATTATTTTTTATGACTGATATTTACCGACAAATCGACCAACTCCTGCTGCGTTCCCAGCGGATCATCATCATCGGCCATCAGCGTCCGGATGAAGACGCTTTGGGCGCCGGTTTGAGTTTTTATCATTATTTGCAGGCGTTGGGCAAGGCGGTGAAAATTTTTACGGCCGACCCGCCGCCGTCTTATCTGCATTTTATGCCCGGCATCGACGAGGTGACGACCGACACTCGGATTTTCGACGAGTCGTGGGATCTTTATTTTTTTCTGGATTGCGGTTCGATCGGCAACACCCGTTTGCCGGAAGAATTGTTCCGCGGCCGGACGATCTTGAATATCGATCACCATGTTTCCAATAATTCTTACGGCTTGGTCAATTTGACCGACGCTCAAGCCAGTTCGACCTGCGAGATCGCCTATAATTATTTCCGCGCCGTCGGCTGGCCGATCGACAAGCGCTTGGCGACTAACCTGCTGTCCGGCATTCTGGGCGACACCTCCGGCTTCGTCCACTCCACCACTCGGAGCGAAACCGTCCAGATCGCTTCCGAATTGATCAAAGTCGGCATCAAGATCCATCAGATTTTCAATTACGTCGTCAGGAATAAGACGATCGGCGGTTTGCGGCTATGGGGCGAAATCCTGTCGCGGCTGAAAATCAACAAGGACTTGAATATCGCCTACACTTATATTTTCGATGCTGATTTTAAGGATCGCCAAGTCCGTGAGGATGAGCTTGACGGTTTGGCCAATTTCTTGAATGCGATCGTGGATGTCCAAGCGACGGCGCTGTTCCGCATCAGCCCCGGCCGGATCAAGGCCAGCTGGCGCACCAAGCGCGACGATGTCGATTTGTCGGCTTTTTGCGGCTTGTTCGGCGGCGGCGGACATCGGAAAGCCGCGGGTTTTTCGGCCGATTGGCAGGTGGTTGAAAAAGACGGGGAGTTGATAATTATTTGACATAATTGCAGCAAAAGATTATATTATGATTAATGAATCAATAATCATGACAAACACTAATATACAATTTAACAGTGAAATTTGGCAGGAAGGTGATAAATTTGTCGCCTACGCGCCGCAGTTGGATATTTCATCTTGCGGTGAAACGGTGGAACGGGCTAGAGCTAACTTAACAGAGGCGATAGAATTATTTTTTGAAGAGGCGGAAAAACTCGGCACTTTGGGCAGTATTTTGAAGGAGTCGGGATTTATTTTCGATCATTTTTGGCAAGCGCCGGAAATCATTGCTTACGAAAAAATGAAGTTGGCTATTTAATTTATGCCAAAAATATCGCCCGTCAGTTATATGAAACTTTGTGATATTTTTTTAGCCGAGGGGTTTGTCCATAGCCGGACTAAGGGCGATCATATCATTTATATTAAGGCCGGCGCTTTTCGTCCTTTGGTTATCCCAAAGTATGATGAAGTTCCGGTCTTTATAATAAAAAATTTATTGCGAACTGCCGGCCTTAGCCGAGAAAGATATTTTGAATTATTAAATAGATAAAATATGTATTTAATACCAACTGTACTGGAGAAGACCTCGATGGGCGAACGCGCCTATGACATCTATTCGCGGCTTTTGAAGGATCGCATCATTTTTTTGGGCGCGCCGATCGACGACGCTGTTGCCAATACGGTCATCGCCCAACTGCTTTTTCTCGACAGCGAAGACGCCAAAGCCGACATCAAGCTTTACATCAATTCGCCGGGCGGTTCGGTTTCGGCTGGTTTGGCGGTTTACGACACTATGCAGCACGTCAAGGCCGATGTGTCGACGATTTGCGTCGGCACGGCGGCTTCGATGGCGGCTATCATTCTGTCCGGCGGGGCCAAGGGCAAGCGCCTGGCTTTGCCGAATTCGGAAATCATGATCCATCAAGTCATGGGCGGTGCCGAAGGCCAGGCGACCGACATCAAGATCCGCGCCGAGCATATCTTGAAAGTGAAAGGCAAATTGGACAAAATCCTGACCAAGCATACCAATAAGACCATGGCGCAGATCGAGAAGGATACGGATCGCGATTATTACATGTCGCCGGAGGAGGCCGTCACTTACGGCGTGATTGATAAGATTGTTAAATAGCTATTATCAACTTACTGTCATCCTGAGCGAATAATCGTTAGATTATAAGCCGAAGGATTGTCAAATAATTTCTTAATGAAAGAAGCCCTCGCGTTAGCGGGGGCTTTTAAGGTGCGGGGAATCAGATCCGGGCTAGTCGGAGAGGCGCGCCCGGACTGTTTCGATGACAGCGCTGATGATTGTTTTCAAACCGGATTTATTCTCAATAATCAGATGGCAGCGGTGGCCGGACCAAGCGGCTCGCGTCCGTCCTTCCAATGCTTGGGCTTCGGCCAGCGGTTCGAAGCGATGCTCGTTATTACCCTGGCCGTACAGTTCCGGCTGGGCAGTGGCCAGCGATTCCAAGTGGATGACGGACTCGTATTCTTGCATGGTCTTTCTAATCTTGACGCCGTAGCGTCGGGCGAATGCCGGCCGGCCGCCGGGCGTATAAGCTGCGCCGTCCAGCAGTCCGCGATCGCAGATCAGTAGAGTGATGCCGCGCTGGTCAGCGATCAGCTGATAGGCCTGTTCCAATGAGTGTTGCAACTTAGTGACTGCCGCTTGGAAGGCGTCTTGCCAATTTTGGCTCCAGTCGACATCGCGGCCGGGAACCGGGAAGCCGCCGGACAGAAGCAGCGTGGCCGCTTCCGGAACCACCAGTAGCCGGCCGTTGAATTCTTGTTCAAGCGCCCTGATGGCGGAGGTCTTGCCGCCGCAGGGTCCGCCGGTGATGACGATCTTCTTCATGTTCATTCCTCCTTAGTGGTAATGTTTTGGACGCTAAGCCAATTAGCCAGATTTTTATTCTTGAAATTCTGATCGTAGGTGACTTCCTCGGCCTCAGTGTTTGTAGCAAACTGAAGGTATTTAATCTCGAAGGCCTGTGCCGCGGCTTTATCTGGAAATTCGATTTCGAGAATGACGAGGTCCTTCAATCGGCCGAGGTAAACATCAAATTCCAGAGTCAGGTCGCCGCAATCAAGAGAGTAACGGATTTTTTCCAGAGCGCGGCCGTCGGTTTTCGGCCAGAGCAGTTGGAAAACCCAGTCCGGAATCGGCGTTTCCCATTCATTCCGGCTGAGATCGCCCTCACCCTTGACCGTCAAGAAGCACTCATCGTTTTTCGCGCGGATTCGGAGTTCGCCTTCGTCGGTCATTAAATAACCTTGACGGATTCTGACTGGGTCGGCGCAACTGGCTAGTGCCGGCAGGCGGTTGAGCCGCCATTTGCGTTCGATTTCTTGTTTCATGGCTGTTCCTCCTTGGTTGGGGTTGTAAAGTGCGGTGGCCGATTTCGCCGTTTTCGGCTCGTCAGTTCCGATGCTCATCGGAAGATCGGTGAGCAGTTTTTTGACTTGCTCAGGTCCGTTCTTTTATGACTGTTCGTAAATCTCACCCTGGATGATGATGTGGTTCCGATATCCTCGGCTTTGTCGATGGAGTTGGAAGTCCTGTTCCAGTCCCAGCGCCTCTTGCTGAAGGCGCGCGACTGCGAGCGTCGCTTCCCAGAGCCGCGACTGCAACACATTCTTTTTTTCTTGGTAGCAGGCGGGGCAACAATCGTCGGGGTGTTGGCAGGTGCAGGTTGTCTGGGTGTTGGCTGTTTGCGTCATGTCGGTTCCTCCTTGTTGGGTTGTATTGTAAGGTGCTGGGGTCCAAAAAAACCGACTGCTTGCTAGCAATCGGCTTTTTCTGACAGCCGACTGTCAGTCAGCTTGCGGGTTGGTTGTTGGTGTTTGAGGTTGGGTTTCATAGGTTTGTTATGGTTGTAAAGACAGTGTATCACACCTAAATTATTTTGTCAAGTATTTCGACATTTAATTAATTATAACCCAATAAAATAGGGCTTTATAACACTTTTTAGTCCACGCAAATAGTAAGTAATATGTAATAACTCAATTGAATATATTGCATTTTTATGTGTGGCTGTGTATAATTAAAACAAAAGCGTTAAATATTTGCCAAAAAAACCGACATTTACTTTTTAACTTTTAAAATTTAAATAAATTTAGCCAAAATGGTATACTGAATAGAGTTGGTTGATTAAGGCATTTTTAAAAAATATTATGAAACGACAAAAACTCGAGACATTGGTTAATCGGCCGGAAAATGAAGCTCAGGATTTAAATGCTGAATATTTTGCTGATGGCTACCCCAAGCCGGAGCAATTTTTGGAGGTCTTGGTTGAGGAAAATCCCGAATTAGCCGAGACCTATCAAATCATGCTTAAATTATGCGAGGCCTTTCGAGCCGAGGGCGGTCAAGCGCTATTGGTTGGCGGCAGTGTTCGTGATTATTATTTCGGTTTGGTACCGAAGGATTATGATCTGGAGGTTTATCGGATTCAGCCGGATCGGATTAAGGAAATTTTAGCTGAGTTCGGAACTATTAATGAAGTCGGTGAATCTTTCAGCGTCATCAAGCTGGCCTTGCCTAATGGCAATGATTTGGATATATCATTGCCTCGAGTCGATAATAAGGTGGCGGCCGGCCATAAAGGGTTTGAAACCAGAGCCGATCCTTTCATGAGCGTTGAGGAGGCGGCTCGTCGGCGTGATTTTACAATTAATTCCTTGGCTGCTAATCCGCTGACCGGCGAAGTTTATAATTATTACGGCGGCTTAAGCGATATTTGGGATCGCGTTTTAAGAGTGACAGACGAGGAAAAATTCAAAGAAGATCCTTTGAGGGTTTTGCGCGGTCTTCAATTCATCAGCCGGATGGATTTGTCTATTGAGCCGGAGACCAGGGAGATTATGGAAGGAATGGCGCCGGAACTGGGTGATCTGCCAGCCGAGCGCAAGCGGGAGGAGTGGAGCAAGTTGTTGATGAAAGGGACTAAACCTTCGGCGGGATTGGCGGCTGCTAAAGCCCTGGGCATTTTAAAAATGTGGCATCCGGATTTGGATTTATTGTCAGCCATACCGCAGGAGGGAGAATGGCATCCGGAGGGTGATGTTTGGAATCATACCCTGATGTCGGTTGACGTTGCTAGTGAAATCAAGGAGGCCTTCGGTTTGACTGAAGCAGAAAAATTAAATGTTATGTTGGCGGTTTTGTGTCATGACTTAGGCAAAGCGACAACCACCGAACAAGTGGTCAAGATGACGGCGGCCGGTGAAGAGAGACCAAGGATTATTTCTCATGGCCATGAGGAGGCCGGAGCCGAACCGACGGAAAGATTTTTGGAACAGATCGGCTTCAGCCCTAATGGCGACGAGGCCCAAAAAACAATTATTTTAGTAACTAAGCATTTGGCGCCGACGATGATGCACTTGAATAGTTTAGATAAAGACAGCCCAGCTGCTAAGAAGATTGATGGCAGTATCCGTCGATTGGCCAAGCGGATACACCCGGCAACGATTAAAGAATTGGTGGCGGTGGCGACCGCTGATCATTTAGGCCGCGGGCCTTTTACCGAAGCCAATGGCCAAATTTTATTTAATTTATACACGGCCGGGCAATGGCTGATTGAGCGGGCGGCTGTTTTGGGTGTGGAGAAAAGCGTGCCTAAGCGCGTTTTGACCGGCAAAGATTTGTTGCGATTAGGTTTTAAACCGGGCGAAAATGTCGGCGCGGCCATGAAGCTGGCCGATGATTTGCGTGATGAAAAGAAATTTTCCGGTTTGCAAGTCATTGAAGCGATTTCGCAAGCCAAGTCGGAGGGCATTAATGGCTCGCAGGATGAGGCCGAGGCGATTGCGGTGCTAGAGAAGTTATTATCAGAAACATCAATCTAAATTTATGCTGCTTGAACAATATCTGCAAAGCATCGGCTTAGATGACAAGGAAGCCAAAATCTATTTGGCCGGTTTGCAATTGGGCCCGGCGGCCATCCAGGATCTGGCCAAAAGCTCCGATATCAAGCGGACGACCGTTTACGAGGTGGTGGAGTCGCTGCTGAACAAGAATCTTTTTACCGTCACGCAGAAAGGCAAGCGCAAATTGTTCGTCGCCCAGGAGCCGGATAATCTGTTGTTATTCTTGAAACAGCGGGAGAATGTGCTGGAGCAGATCATGCCCGATCTGGAAGCTCTGAAAAACACTTCGGCCAAGAAGCCGGCCATCAGGGTTTATGACGGCATCGCCGGCCTCAAGCAGGTTTATCTGGACATGATCAAGAAGCCGGGCGAACTATCGATTTTGGCGGCGCCGCGGCCGTTGATTGCCAAGACGATCAAAGAATTTTTGGATCACGAATGGGAGCCGCTGCGCCTGAAGAACAAAATCAAGAGGCGCTGGGTGAAAATCAACGAGACCGGCGAGACGCGGCGCAATTTCACCAAAGAGGACCGGCCGGAGAAATTGGAGACAATCAAATATCTGCCGGCGGATCATTATCCTTTTTCGGTGGGTATTTACCTGTATCGCCAGAAGACCGCCTTCGTTTCTTTCGCTGAAAGCGAGCTGGTGGCGATCGTCATCCGCAGTCCGGAAATCAATCGGACGCTGAAAATGATTTTTGAGATGTATTGGAAATAATCAATT
>JBAZMO010000009.1:0-23257 GCA_041649655.1 Patescibacteria group bacterium | reverse complement strand
ATTGTCCCTTTTTAATACCCTGATAAAGACCCCCATTATCCTTGCTGCCCGGATCCTCGCTGTATTGTTTGGCTAGGGCGGTGAAATCCCCGCCCTGCTTGGCTTGTCCCAAAATATTGACCGCTTGAGCGCGGATGGCTAAGTTTTGATCATCCAAGGTTTTTTGCTGTTCGGCGGTTAATTTAACGGCCGTCGGATTTTCTTCCTTGAATTCCAAGAGCGGCGTTTCGCCGATCATCTTGACAGCGCTGTTGACATCGTAAACTCCGGCCAGTTCGACGCTGATGCGCGGCGTTTCGCCGGACATGGAGGTTTGCACGATCGGTTCGGAGACGCCTAAGGCATTGACTCGGCGCTCAATCACATCTTTAGTGCCGTCCAAGGCGCTTTTGCGGTCGGCCAGCGGAATCTGCGACAAATCGGCGTCGTAGGTCAATTGGGCGCCGCCCTGGAGATCGAGACCTAAACGGTAGGATAGGCCGTAAGTTGTCAAATCAATCTGTTTGATCGATCGCCAGCTTAAACGTTTGCTGTTATCAAGCGAATTCAACGTCATGGCCGGAAAGATCCTGGCGTCGGAAATAATCGGTACGGCCGATAAGCCCTGATCGATTTTTCTCGCGATAATGTTGTCAGCCCCGATAGCGTCAAGCAGGGCCGTGCCTAAGAAGATCAGGATAATGACGAAAATAGCCCAGCGCAAGCGCCCTCTTTTGCCCGGATTAAAAAATTTGCTCAATTGATTTTCAGCCATACTGGTGGTTGTGGATATGTTTTAGGATATGGCCGTATTTTAGCAAAACTTGCGAAAAATGGCAAATTGACGGCCGGTTGGCAAAGAGGGCGCTTTAAGGGGCGTATTTTTTGGGTTAGCGGTTGAGAATATGCTATAATCAATTAAGAATCGGGGAATAATCATAAAATCAATTATGACTGCTGTAATTCTCAGCGCTTTTTATTTCATCCTGCCGGCTTATGCCGCCAATATGAGTCCGGTTATCTTTGCCAAGCTTGGCTGGTTGGAATTTCTGGGACGGCCGATTGACGGCGGGCGAAATTATCGGGGCCGGCCGCTATTTGGGACAAATAAAACTTGGCGCGGCTTGGTGTCCGGCATTATCGGCGCGCTGATCATCACCGGCCTGCAGGCCTTGGCTTATCAGATTGATTTTTTCCGCCAGTTATCTTTTTTCGATTATCCGGCGGTCTGGATCGGGTTGGGAGTTTTGGCCGGCGTTGGCGCGATTGGCGGCGATTTGGTCAAAAGTTTTTTTAAACGGCGCGTCGGCATCAAAGCCGGCGGCGCTTGGCCGGTTTTCGATCAGTTGGATTTCATTGTTGGCGCTTTTTTATTAATGTCTTTAATTGTTTGGCCCGGCTGGATCATTTTTTTGATCGTTTGCTTGGCGACTTTGGTCCTGCACCCCTTGACTAATATTATCGGCTACCTGATCGGCTGGAAAAACGTCTGGTGGTAAAAAAGCACCGCCACCGGCGGTGCTTAGAGTGGCTATTGTTAATTCGCCAGCGCCATTTCGATCAGCCGGCAAGAGTAGCCCCACTCATTGTCATACCAAGCCAGAACTTTGACCAGATTACCGCCGACGACTTTAGTGAATTTAAGATCGACGATGGCCGAATAAGTCGTGCCGATGATGTCCGATGAAACTAATTCATCATCCCCGTCCGCTACCGCCAGAAGCCGTTTATAGAAAACACTGTTGGCGGCTTTTTTGAAGGCCGAATTCACTTCCTCGACGGTGGTGTTTTTTTTAAGCACGGCCGTAATGTCGGAGATGGAGCCGCAAATGACCGGGACGCGCAGGGAAATGCCGTCGAATTTATCCTTTAATTCTGGAATAACCAAGGTCGTCGCTTTGGCCGCGCCGGTCGTTGACGGCACGATGTTGCTAGCGCCGGCTCTCCCCCGCCTTAAATCCTTGGCGTCGGGGCCGTCGACTATTTTCTGAGTGGCGGTATAGGCATGGATCGTGTTCAGGATGGATTTTTCTACGCCGAAATTGCTTTCCAAGACCTGCATGACCGGCGCTACGCAATTAGTGGTGCAGGAAGCATTGGCGATGATTTTTTCTTTGCCTAGATTTGATTTGGTAAACTCGGTGCCGAAGACCAAAGTCAGGATCTCGTCTTTGGCGGGAGCCGATAAGACGGCTTTTTTGGCGCCGGCCCTTAAATGCAATTCCAGGTCGGCTTTTTTATCGAAGATGCCGGTGCATTCCAAAACCACATCCACCCCCAGCTTTTTCCAAGGCAGTTTGGCCGGATCTTTTTCTGCGAAGACGGGAATCTTCTGGCCGTCGACAATGAGATTTTTAGCGTCATAAGACACCCGGCGATCGTAGCGGCCATAGACCGTGTCGTATTTGAGCAGATAAGCCAGGGTTTTGGTATCGACCAAGTCGTTGATGGCGGCGATTTTAGCGCCCTTGGTCTTGAGGGCGATTTTGAAAGCGGCCCGGCCGATGCGGCCGAAACCGTTAATGGCGATTTTTTTCATACAAGAATGAAAGTTATTTTTTCTTGAATTGATTATAGCATAATTTCGGAGGAAATAAAAAAAACGCCCGGGTACTGTCCCGGGCTTGTTCAAGGAGCGAGCTATGGCCTTGATTTTGTCAAATGCACTTTAATGATCGGCGCGATCAATGGGCCGTCACGAAGGAATTCATCCTCGGTGACCGCTGAACGCAGCACTTCTTCGATGGTTGTTTGGCCGGAAATAATCGCTCTCATGGCCGCATAAGGCAATGGTTCGAAACCGCGCGCAATCGCCGATTTGTAATAGCCGGCAGCGTCAACTCGTCCCAGAGACATCATTTCTTTTTCGCCCGGTCCAGGGACATACATTTCTGCCAGCAGCATTCGTTTGGCATAGCCGAGGCCGCCGCAGGTGCCGCAATGCCGGTCGGGGACGGCCTGGCGCAATTGGATGTCGTTATCGAACAGATCTTGCCCCCAAAGGCATTTCAAGTCGTCGCGGCCGTTGTAGAATTTGAAACAATTGGGGCAAAGCCGGCGGACCAGCCGTTGCGCTAAAACAGCCAATAAGCTGGAAGCCACGTAAACCCCGGGAACCCCCAGCCCCTGCAGGCGCAGAATAGCTTCCAAAGAACTGGAAACATGCAAAGTGGAAATAACCAAATGGCCGGTAATGGCTGCCCGAGCAGCAATAACAGCTGTTTCTTCGTCGCGGATTTCCCCGATCATGATAATATCCGGGTCCTGCCTTAAAGCGGCGCGCAGAATTTGCGGAAACCCTAAATTTATCTTTTGGTCGATTTGAGTTTGCGAAATGCCCGGCAGGACGATTTCAACCGGATCCTCAATAGTTGTGATATTTGATCGGCCATTGTTCAATTGACGCAGGGCGGCATATAATGTCGTGGTTTTGCCGGAGCCGGTCGGACCGGTGACTAAGAACATGCCCCTTGGCTCCGCTATTTTCCTGTTTATCCGGCCAAGAATATCGGGCGTAAACCCGCATTCATTCAGTCGGAAAGCAATCGCTTGTTTTCGCAGCAAACGCAACTCAGCTTTTTCCCCATGGATGGTCGGCAGAATCGATACCCGCAAGTCGTATTGGGCTAAAATCGGAAATTTTGCGATCTCTTCTTCCCCGAAAGTGATCCGTCCGTCTTGTGGGAATCGATGATCGGCTAATTCCAAATTCGCCATGCCCTTGATTACCGCAACAATTTTTTTGATAATAGTCGGACTCAAGCTGTGCTTGGAAATGAGCTGCCCGTCAATTCGATAGCGGATCCGGCCGCCGATTTTATGATGATTGCCAGCATCATCACCCGCCAGTTCTTCGCCAAGAGCAGGATCCGGTTCAATATGGATATCGGTTGCCTCCCTGGAGATGGCGAATTTAAGCGCGGCGAACAAGCTCTCGGTTGCCGTTGAATCTTCATTGATGCCTTTCAAAAACAAGATGCGTTTTTGCCGGCTGAAAACTGTGCCGCTATTGACAAGCTCATTGTATTGATCTTGCTCATCATTCGAGCTTTTTGAAGGAATCAAGACGAAGTGGATATGCTCGCTGTCCCGGTTAAGCGGAAAATTAGATATTTTTTGCGCTTCCTCGTATTGGATAATGATTTCAGCCGCGGTCTTGAGCGGCTGGCCGGGCAATCTTGAATTATGGGCTTCAATGCCAAAAACATAACAGACGTCGAAATCCTCCATTTTGGCTGTCAGCGGCAAATATCCGCAATTCATGAAGGCCTGAATAAAAATCCTCGTGTCTTCTTCGTTGCCCCCGAAATGCGGCGGATTTTGATCGATCGCCTGGACAGTGCCTTCCAGAGTCAAGAAGCTCTCAGGCAAAGTAAATACTTTCATTCCGTCTTTGATCAGCTCTTGCGCCAAAGCGTGCAGATCGTCCATTGTTACCATAGCTTTGCCCTCCGGTTGTTTTTCTACCTATTTTGCGTTATTTGGCAATTCAATCATTCCAAATTTTCAAAGTCCGATTGATTTTTCAGTTTAGACCGGAATTCATGATTTGTCAAGCGATTAAAATAAGCCGCTCCAATCGCCGGGAGCGGCTTATTAATGTGCGGTTAACTGTTATTCTTACTTAAACAGATTTTCTTTTATCGTGCGAAGCAGATTGTCAAAGAATTTTCGTTCTTCTTCAGTCATTCGATCGAATTGGCACTTGCCCGATTCGAAAACTTGCCTAAGCCGGCCACCAACTCTTTTGATCGCCTCATTTCTGGCTTCATCAGCAGATATAGCAAATGGATCGAATTGCTCATAAATGGTAATCTGCTGACCAAAGTAGTGACTAAGAGCATCGGCAATGGTTTTTGCCAGAGTTAACATTTCAACTTTTCTGTCGGTTGAGATCATCACTCTTTCCTCCCTTGGTTTTGTAAAGGACGATAAAATCACTTATTAACAAACTAAAAAGACAAAGTCCCCATCGACTTTGGCATGCCCGCTAGCAATCGCCGCCGCCAGATAACCTTGAGCGAATTCCAATCGTGTAAAATAGTATCGATTATTCAGTGGTTTGAAAAATGAGGCGTTCATATTGTCTTTTATTATTCCAAAGGCACCTGGTCTGAAATCGCACAAAACATTAACCTCAGCTAAAACCTTATTCATCTCAAATATCGCTTCTTCGGAAACCTTATTGCCGGAAAAACGAACTCCTGTGAGAAAATAATAGCTCCAATCAACATTATGGGGGTAATGTTCGACACTAACATTGCCATTATCATTTGGAGTAAATCTCGATCTTACTACTAAACCCTTGGGCCAAGGAATCAAAAGTTTTTCGTGTTCGAACAGCATATTTGCCTCCTTTCGAACTTTGTTTTTGTTTATTTGTAAAGAACGTTAAAAACTATTTAGTGATCGGCACTTCGACGATTATCGACTTGCCGTCGCTTTTGGCGCCGGAAGCCGGATCCAATTTGACGTCCACCGAGCATTTCAAAACATGCCAGCCGGCCACCACTCCCCTCCCATGGACGGTTTTGACCCGCGTGCCGATCGGCGGCAATTTTTTGATCAATTCTTGATAATGCGATTCTTCGTAAGCCAAGCAGCATTTGAGCCGGCCGCAGATGCCCGACAATCTCTCGGAACCGCGGTGGATGATCTGCTGGTCTTCGGCGAATTCGCCGGTGACGCTGCCTAATTTTTTCAAATGCCCGCGGCAGCATTGGCCCAGGCCGCAGCTACCGATATCGCCGATCAGCTTGGCTTCATCCCGCACGCCCAATTGATGCAAACGGATGACTTTTTGGAAATGTCGGCCCAGATCCTTGACCAGGTCGCGGAAATCGATCCGGCCGTCGGCGATGAAGGCGAATGATAGCCGTTGGCCGTCTAAAGAGAAATGGCAGTCAACCATCTTCATATCCAAATCGCAATGTTTCGTTATTTCGCGGCAATCGGCCAGCGCCTGTTCTTTGGCTTGGCTGTGGCTGTCGATAATGCCGAAATCATCTTCATTGGCTGATCGTTTGACGGTGTTGGCATTTTCCGCGTTTTCCGCCTCGGCGGTTTCTTTCATTTCGATGATTCGCCCGGCTTCTTCGCCGAATTCGGTCGTCAAAACGACGAAATCCCCGGTTTTCAAATCCAAGCCGTCAGGATTGGCGGCGATGAATTTTTCCCAGGGATTTATTTCAACTGTAACGGTAGCCATAAGATTCGCCGATTTCGTAATCAGACCAATGTTAATCGGTTTTATAAGGAATATCTGGCCCAATCGACGATTTTCGCTCCATCAGTCAGCAAGTCGCTGATTTTCTTATCCTCGTCTTTAATGAATGACTGATTGGCCAGGCAATTATCCTCGTAGAATTTATTCAGTTTGCCGGCAATGATTTTATCCCAGATCTGCTCCGGCTTATTTTCGCTTTTAAGTTGTTCGCGGTAGATTTCTTTTTCTTTTTCCAGCACCTCGGCCGGCACTGAAGCCGGATCAAGGTATTTCGGATTCATCGCGACGATCTGCATGGCGATGTCATCAGCTGTTGATTTGTCGCCGGCGGACAGGACGGCAACCCCGCCTACTTTCTTATTGGAATGGATATAACTGCCGACTAAGCCGCCGCTAAAAACGCCGGCGCCGGCAATCACCATGTTCTCGCCGATTTTCATGGTTAGTTCGTTCTTAATGTAGGCCTCAGCCTCGGTTTTAAATGTTTCCACATCGGTCGCGGCCAGCAGTTTTCCAGCCAATTCGGCAACGGTCTGTTGGAAGGCCTCGGTGCGGGAGACAAAATCGGTCTCGCAGGCCAAAGCGACGATTGCCAGCCGAGCCGAATCGCCGGCGGTGGCGATAACGCCTTCTTTGGTGGCGCGATCCGCTTTTTTGGCGGCTTTGATCTCGCCTTTCTTGCGCATGATTTCGACGGCCATTTCCAAATCGCCATTGGCTTCTTCGAGCGAAGTCCGGCAGTCGTTCAGGCCGGCGCCGGTTTTATCGCGCAATTGCGAAATAAGCTTTAAGTCCATATGATTTTAATTGAAATATTATTAAAATTTAGCCATGATTTATTCCGGCGCGACTTTTTTGTAATACTTTTTTCCTAGAAAAAAGTATTGAAAGAGTACTAGTTTATTCAGCCTTCTTCTGTTTGACTTTGCCGAAATTAATCGCTTCGGCGATCGTCTTGGTGATGATGTCGATCGAATTGACGGCGTCATCGTTGGCCGGAATCGGAAAATCCAAAAGTTCCGGATTGATATTGGTATCGGCGAAAGAAATAATCGGAATTCGCCGTTTGCGGGCTTCCAGCAAGGCGGTCTTTTCGTGCTTGGCGTCGAGGATGAAAACCGCTTCCGGCAATTTAACCATACTCTCCAAACCGCCGACCATCTTGTCCAGCCGTTCGATTTCTTTGCCGATTTCGGCCTGTTCTTTTTTGGTGTATTTGGCTAAGGCGCCGCTCTCGCGCTGTTCCTTAAGCGATTTGTATTTTTTGATTAATTTGCCGACCGTCGCATAATTGGTGAACAGTCCCCCGACCCAACGCTCTTTGATGTAGGGCATGCCGGCTTGTTTGGCGTATTTTTCGATGATATTTTTGCCTTGGCTTTTCGTGCCGACAAATAGGACGGTGCCGCCGTTCGCGCCGATCTTCTCGGCAAATTCTGCGGCCTCGGCCAGTTTTTCCAAACTCTTTTCCAAATCGATGACATAGACGCCGTTGCGTTCGGCGAAGATGTAGGGCTTCATTTTCGGATGCCAGCGGCCTTTTTGATGGCCGAAGTGAACGCCTGCTTGCAGGAGTTCGACGATGCTCGGTAATTTCATAGTTTTCCTTTCTGCCTCTACTTCTTTAATCCTGGCCGGCAGAGCCGGTGGACAAGGAAAGGTCGAAGTATGAGGGATGTTATTGATTAAAATTAACGCTTTTTAGGCGTTTTTTTAGTAATTCAACTTTATCACATTAACTCGCCCAAGTCAAGCAAGCCGGGCAATTATCGGTTCTGGAATAATTATTATTGACTTTTCAGCTGAAATCGGCTATAATCAACCTAGATTATAAATTATCCAAATTATGAAGAAAGACATCCATCCGAAATATTTTGAGCAGGCCAAGGTCAGCTGTGCCTGCGGCAATGTTTTTGAGGTCGGCTCGACTCAGGAAAATATCCAGATTGAAATCTGTTCGGCTTGCCATCCTTTTTACACCGGCAAGCAAAAACTCTTGGATAGCGCCCATCGCGTCGATAAATTCCAAAAACGCACTCAAGCCAAAGCGAAGACCGTCGTGTCCAAAACAGTCAAGAAGGGCAAACAAAAGGCCTTGCGAGCGGCGAAAAAAGCGGAAATCGAAGGCGTCAAAGTGATCAAAAAATAACTCTGCCCGAAAAGGACCCGGACTCCTTCATGGTAGCGGGTTCTTTTTTTATACTGTATAATGAGGGCAAATAACCGCGCGCTATGAAAGATAAGCTTAAACAACTTCAAAACAGGTTTGATGAATTGGAACGGCTCTTGCAGGAAGAGGCGGTGATTTCTGATATCTCGAAATTGAAGGACGTCTCCCAAGAGTATGACGACCTGAAGGAAATCATTTCGGCCAAGAAAAAAATGGAAAAATTAGCGGCGGATTCGGCGGCCGTGGAAAAAATGATCAAGGACAATATTGATGATGAGGAATTGATGAAAATTTCGCTGGAGGAAAAAGAAACATTGTTGGCGCAGCAGGCCGATTTGGAAAAGCAACTCACTAGCTTGCTGATTCCCAAGGATCCGCGCGACCGCAAGAATGCGATCGTCGAAATCCGCGCCGGCGCCGGCGGCGATGAGTCCGCTTTGTTTGCCGCCGAATTATTTCGGCTGTATGCCAGGTATGCGGAACGCCAGGGCTGGAAGACCAAATTATTATCGGAAAGCCGGATCGGACTCGGCGGCTACAAAGAAGTCATTTTCGAGATTACCGGCGCGAGCGTTTACGGCAAGATGAAATTCGAAAGCGGCGTGCATCGCGTCCAGCGAGTGCCGGAGACGGAGAAAAAAGGCCGCGTTCACACTTCGACGGTCACCGTGGCGGTTTTGCCTGAAGCCGAAGAACTGGATTTGCGGATCGACCCCAAGGATTTGCGGATCGATACTTTTTGCGCCGGCGGCCATGGCGGCCAATCCGTCAACACGACCTACTCGGCTGTGCGCATTACCCACCTGCCGACTGGGCTGATTGTCAATTGCCAGGACGAACGCTCGCAGGTTCAGAATCGCGAGAAAGCCATGATGGTGCTGCGGTCGCGTTTGTTGGCGCGGCGCGAGGAGGAAGAAAACGCCAAGCTCAAAGCCGAACGTCGCGGCCAGATCGGCACCGGCGACCGGAGCGAAAAAATCCGCACTTATAATTTCCCGCAAGATCGCATTACCGATCATCGGCTCGGCGAGAATTATTCCAATATTCCCATTGTCATGTCCGGCCAACTGGAGGAAATCCATGAAGCGTTGAAAAATCATTTCGATCAACTGGCCATCAGCGGCGGCAGTATATAAAGCATGATCATGACCATCGATAAATCGCTGATTAAGGCAATGCAAAAATTGCTGGCTAAAGAAATTGCTTCGGCTCGGCTGGATGCCGAAGTCCTGCTTGGCTTTGTTTTAAAACAGCCGCGGGAGTATCTTTTGGCTCACACGGAAAAGTCGCTCAAACCGGCTGAACAAAAAATGTATTCAACTTTGATCGGCCGGCGTTCCCGCTTTGAACCGATCGCTTATCTGATCGGCCGGCGCGATTTTTACGGCCTGCCAATCAGAGTGGACAGCCGGGTGTTAATCCCCCGGCCGGAGACGGAATTGCTGGTGGAGGAGGTGCTGAAAATAGCCCTCCAAAGGCCGCTCAAGAGCCGCCCAATGGCCATTTTAGACATAGGGACCGGTTCTGGGGCAATCGCCCTAGCCCTGGCCAAAAACTTGTCTCAAGCCAAAATTTGGGCTTCAGATGCCTCTGCTGATGCCCTGTATTTGGCCAAAAAGAACGCCTCCGGACTCGGATTGAAAATTACCTTCATTAAAAGCGATTTGCTGAAAAACGTGCCGGCCGGCTTAATCGGCGGCGCAATCTTAATCGCCAATCTCCCCTATTTGGATCGGGCCGAAATCAAGGATTTCCCGTTGGCGATCAAACGCGGCTTGAAGTATGAGCCGCCGGCCGCGCTTTTTGCCGGCAAGCGCGGCACGGCTCTGTATGAGGAATTGTTCCGGCAGCTTAATCGCTTCGAAACTAGGCCGGCTTATTTGCTGATTGAAATCGGCAGCCATAATTGGCGTGATTTTTTACAGCTGGCAAAAAAATATTTCCCGGCCGCCTCGATCGAAGTTATCAAGGATTTGGCTCGTCGGCCTAGAGTTCTTAAAATTAAGTTTTAATTATTAATTTCTTGAACATTGTTTTACACTTTTAATTAATCCAATATTGCTGTCATTCCGACCGAGCCCCAAGGCGAGTGGAGGAATCCCTTGCATTAATTGCATTTAAATTAATATTTTAATAAATTCAAGGGATTCCTCCACTGCGTCCGGATTACCGGACTTCGGTCGGAATGACAGCGAGAAATAAAAACTCTCAAAAACACCTTGCCGATTCAGCAAGGTGTTTTTGAAATGTTTCATTTTTTCTCAGCAACTTTATCGCCTTCCGGCTTAGCGCCTTCAGCGCCGGCAACGGGGGCTCCGGCGGCGGCGTCGCCCTCAACTGCGGCGACGACTGGCGCTTCTTCCACTTCGGCTTTCGGCTTGACAGCGATCGCTATCACGTCTTCCGGTTCATGGCCGATGATTTCTAAGGCGGCGGGAAGCTTCAGATCGGCGACAGTAATAATATCATCAAAATTTTTCAAAACGGAAACATCAACGATAATCTCATGGATCAGATCGGTCGGCATGCAGCGGATTTCAAGTTCAGAAAAGTTATGGATGACCAAGCCGCCGTCTTCTTTGACGATGCGTGATTCGCCGACGAATTTGATTTCGACATTGGCATTGATTTTTTCTTTCATATTAATCTGATGCAAATCGACGTGGCTGATGCGGCCGCTGACGGGAGCATATTGGACTTCGGAAATCAGCGCCTTCAACGGCTCTCGGCCGTCGACGACAACATCCAAAATGGTGCTTTCCCCGGCCAGTTCCATGGTCTTTTCAAATTCAATGTAATTGAGCTCTAAGTTCAGATTATCGATTTTGTGCCCGTAAAGAACGGCCGGAATTTTTCCGGCTTGGCGCAGGTTGGCGGCTTGCTTGCCCAGGGCTTGGCGCAGGTTGGCGGTTAACTTCAAAGTCATAAGATTATCAACTTAATTATTCATCAAATGGTTCATTATTAAACTAGCATAAAACAAAAAAAATGTCCAGCCCTGAGTTTTTTGGCTGTCAATATTAAAATAAATCATGATCATTAAAATGGCCGGCGATCGCCAAGACGTCATCGGCGGAAATCCGGCTGAGATCTTTGAATTTCATGATTTCATTGCCGCTTAAATCAGTCACTAGGCCGACCGAACTGACGCCAAAAGCCGTCGGTGTCAGGACAGCGACTACTCCGGAGCTGCATTTGCGGCATTTGATATAAATCAAATGGCTGCCGTTAGCCTCGTCTAAAACGGCGGTTTCGAGCGGATTATGCTCGGTTTGGCAAATGGGACAGCGGGAGACGATTTTCAGGCCGTCAAATCCCCTGTCTCGGCCCAATGGATTCGGCATCGGTTGGCTTTTCATACATTAATATCGTAGCAAAAATTACCGGTTTAGGCAATTTTTCTATTTTTCTATTTTCCGCGAATCGCTACGCCATAGCGATAGACGCTCAAATTGATGCCGATTAAGATCAGGACGGTCAGCAGGAAACTGCCGCCATAAGAAATAAGCGGCAAGGAAATGCCGGTAACCGGCAATAAGCCGACGCACATGCCGACATTGATTAAGATATGGAAAAAGAGCAATCCGGCCGTCAATAGGGTGATGAACAGGCCGAAATCATCCGGCGCATTAACGGCGATGCCGTAAAGGCGGAAGAATAGGAAGGCGAATAGCAGAAGCACCATCGTGACGCCGATGAAGCCGATTTCCTCGGCGATGACGGCAAAAATAAAGTCGGTCTGGCTTTCCGGAATGAACTTCAATTGGCTTTGCGAGCCGAAGCCCAGGCCACGGCCGTAGAATTGGCCGGCGCCGACGGCGATGACTGACTGCCGGACATTATAACCCCGCCCTTGGGGATCGCGCGACGGATCCAAAAAAGAATAGACGCGATCTTTTTGGTATGGCTGGAGGATGGCTAACCAGGCCAGCCCCAAAACGGCAATGATCAAGCCGAAGATTAAAGCCGCGTGCCATTTTTTTTTGACGATCAACAGGAAAGCGATCAGCCAGATGAAGGACAGCACCATGGCCGAACCGAAATCCGGCTGGATGCCGACCAAAATTATCGGCGCGGCCGCGACTGCGCCCATGAAGATCAATTGGGATAATTTGTAATTCAAGCGGCTGTAGCGGCTGCAAATGTCAGACATGGCGATAATGATGAAAATTTTCATCAATTCCACCGGTTGAAAACTCATGAAGCCGAAATCAAACCAGCCGCGCGCGCCGTTGACGGTTGAGCCGAGCGGCGTCAAGACCAGGATTAACAGGATCAAAGACAAAATATAACCGATCCAGCCGACCGCTCGCCAGAGCCGATAGTCGATGAAAGAAATTCCAATCATGACCGGCAAGCCGGCGATCAGCCAGAGTGATTGTTTCTGAAAGTTGCTGAATTCGTTCAAACCGCGTCCCAGGGCGACTGAATAAATCGCGGCTAAGCCGAAGAGGGCCAGGAAGACCAGCGTTAAGAGCAGGAGCCAATCGATTTGGCGGAAGATTTTCCAGTTGGCTGAAGGCATATTAATCTCGTCTCAGGGCTTCAATCGGATCCATTTTTGCCGCTTGGCTGGCCGGGTAATAGCCGAAAACCAGGCCGACAACGGCGGAAAAGCCGAAGGCGATGATAATCGACTGGGGCGGCAGGATGAAGGCCCAGTCAAAGCCGAACCGGCCGGCAATATAGCTGATCAGATAAGAAAAAGCAATGCCGAAAGCAATGCCGAAGATTCCGCCGGAGACGGTCAAGATCATCGCTTCCAATAGAAATTGCCAGAGGATGGCTTTTTTGGGCGCGCCGACGGCCTTGCGCAAGCCGATCTCAAAAGTCCGCTCAGTTACGGAAACATACATGATATTCATAATGCCGACGCCGCCGACCAAGAGAGAGATTCCGGCGATGGCGATCAGCAAAAGCGTGATGCCATTGAAGATAGTGTCGATCATTTCTTTGGCTTCGGCCATAGTCGTGACGGAAAAGTCCTCTTTGTTCGTATCTTCGATCTGATGGCTGGCTCGCAGCAAGTAAGAGATATCTTCGACGGTCTGGGCGTCTTTGGCGGTTTCGATCATCTCCGCCGTAATCCACTGCAAATGATCGATGCCCATGATGATTTTCTGCAATGTTTGCAGGGGCGTTAAAATCATGTCATCAAAACTGATGCCGAAGGAGCCGCCCTGTTCGGCCATGACGCCGATAATGCGGAATTTAGTCGATCCCATTTTTATTTCTTGGCCCAGCGGGTCTTGATTGCCGAACAGTTTGCCGGCTACGCCAGAGCCCAGGACCGCCACCCGAGCCAATTCATTATCCTCTTCCTCGGTATAAAAACGGCCGCGGTCGACTCTGGCCGTGCCGATTTCCGCGTAGCCGGGCGTGGCGCCGATAATGGTGACGGATTTCGCTTCATTCTGATAGGAAACGATTTCCGAGTCCATGATGGCCGCGTAATAGTTGCCGATGTTCGGCAAACGGCCGATCGCCTCGGCGTCTTTAAGCTTCAGAGTGGTGATCTGGATGCCTTGCGCTTGCCCGGCGGCGTTTTCCACTGAAGTGTTGGAAGCGGTCGGGACTTTGACCTCGATTTGGATGACATTGGAACCGAAAGAATCCAGCTGGCCGACAACCAGCCCCTTTAAGCTTTCGCCGGCGGACATGACGATAATGACGGCGGCGATGCCGATAACGATGCCGAGAATGGTGAGCGCGGTCCGCGCCTTATTATTGAGCAGCGATTTGGCGGCGATGTTTAAGATTGGCATAGTTTATGAAATTGGTGGTTAAGCGGCGAAGTCGCAAATGCTTTTAAAATCGCACCAGCGGCATTTTTCCTTTTCCGGCTTGGCTTCAAAACAGCCAGTTCTGATTTCAGCCACGGTGGCGAGGATGTTTTCTTTTAGTTTTTCAATCTCCTTGTCTTGGCCCAGGAAAGAGACCTCGGTGTTATTGTCGAAATAATAAAAAGATAATTGGGCGACTTTGGTTTTCAATATCTCTTGCGCCGCCATTTGGTAAATCAAGAGCTGTTCTTTATCTTCGGGAGCGAGTTTTTCTTTGGGCGAGCCCGTCTTGTAGTCCACTAATTTCAAGCCGTCGGCGATCTTATCGATGCGGTCGATAGCGCCGCGCAAGATGCAATCGCGGTTCAATTTGAAAGTGAAGCCGTATTCGACTTGCTCGGCCGGCGCTTTGGTTTGCTGCCAATCGACCAGGAATTTTTTGAGCGAAACCAGTCCGCGTTGATAATAATTATCTTTGGTTTTCCGATCCGGATACCAATCGTCAATGAATGATTGGTCGTAAATATTTTTAATATCCTCCCAAGTGATTTCCGGCGGCTTTTCTGTTTGGTCGAATAAATCCGCCTGTTTCAGTCCTTGGCGGGAATTCACCAGCAGGAAAAATTTTTGCATCGTTGAGTGCATTGATTTGCCGAAAGAGAATTGCGGCTTGCCGGCCAGCGGAATCCGCAGGATATGGGCGAAGCGGTATTGATAAGGGCAATTTTCATAGGCCTTAAGCTGGGTGAAAGAAAAGCGATCGGGCAGTTTTTGCCGTTGGCCTTCGGCCAAGCCGGCCTTGGCCTTGATGTTGTCGGTTGTCGGGCTGATTTTCAGAAATGGCTGGGGCTGGGCTAAGCTGGTTTCGGCTAATTGGAAGCCGTCTTCGGCCAGCTCGGCCAGGAAGCGGGAAAGTTTTTTGAGGCGCGCGCCGCCATAATCCTCCGCGGAAGAAAAGTATAAGCCCTCTTTGGCCCTGGTCATGGCAACGTAAAACAAGCGGCGCTCTTCAGCTAAATGAATGTCGCCTTCGGGTATGGCTTCTTTGACTAGGGCGGCCGGCAATTCGATCGGATCGGTTTTGCCGATGGAGGGGAATTTCTTGTCGACCAAGTTGGCGATAAACACGTATTTGAATTCCAGTCCCTTTGAACCGTGGACGGTCATGATTTTGACGGTATCCGGTCCGGAGTCCTCCGGATTGGCGGCCAGCGCGCCGGACTCGCCGGCTTCCAATTCCAAAGCCAATAAATCCATCAGATTGGGCAGATCGGGCTGGGCGGTTTCTTTCTCGAATTCGCCGATTTTGCGGTAGAATTGATTCAGGCAATTAAGCTCATCGCGATTGGCCAGCGAATCTGTGGCGACCAGTCGGCTGAGATAACCGGATTTGTTCAAGAATTCTGTCAGCAATTGCGTCGGCTTAAGACCGGCTTGAGCCGCCTTGGTTTGGGTTTCGAGCAGAGTCAGGATGGTTTTTAATTGCTCTCTTGCCGCGTCGGAGAGATTGGAAAAAAGCGCATTTTGCTTGGCGGTTTCAAAAAGCGACCAGCCCTTGCGGTAAGACCAATAATTAAGATTAATGATATCTTTTTCATCCAAGCGCCAGCCGGGGAAGTTCAAGACGCGGAAGAAAGCGGCGTTTTCGTGGTAATCATCCAGGACGCGGAACCAATTCAGGATATTTAGGATAATCGGCTTTTGGTACAGGCCGCGCGAGGCCAAAAAAACATACGGCACCTTGGCCAGATCCAGGGCTCGGCAGAAATCGTCGGCGGCCGCGTTGGCGCGCACCAAGATCGCGAAGTCCGACCAGCTGTTTTCCGGGCTGGCGTTATATCGTTCAATAATTGTGTTCACGGTCAATTCCACCTCATCATTAATCGTTCGGCCGTGCAGATGCCGGATCTCGCCCGGCTGTCCGCTCCGGCTGATTAATTTTTTGGATAATTGATTGGCGCTTTTTAATCTGACTTCGAGCCGGTCGGGGTTATTGCGCTGGATGAATCGGTAAGACAAGTCCAGGATATTTTGGCTGCTGCGATAATTATTTGTCAGATAGATTTCGGCCGCCTTCGGGTAATCCTCTTTGAATTGCAGGATATTGGAAATAGAGGCGCCGCGGAATTTATAGATTGAATTATGCACAATGACTCCGTCGGCGCAAAAGTTATGCGGTCCGACGACTTCCAAATCATAAACTGTCCTAACGGCTGGTTTGGACTCCGTTATTCTCACCACTTGTTCTAATACTACCCGGCCGTTTTTTATTATCGGCAAGTAATTGCCGACTAAAACATTTTTTGCCGGCATTACTAATGATTTTCGAGATTGGCTGCTGATACTCCCTAAATTGACATAAGCTTCAAAAATTCCGCCGGTTAATTGCGCGAGTTTATCGGCCTCTAATCCGAGTTTGGCTAAGTCGGCAGATAACAGACGAAGTCGCGCTCCGCTTTTTGTCCGTTTTAATGTAAAACCGGCCGCTGATAATTTGTTAATGATTTTTGGGTCAGATGTCTCCAGCGACAATAAGTGGCTGATTTGCGGCCGAGTCATCACTCCTTTGTTTTTTGATCTGTATTTTCGATGGCACAATTCTAAATTGATTTTTATTCTTAATTTTTGACCGCGGTTTACGGCGGCCAGGGAATAATGGTGGGCGGATAAATCAAGATTCAGATCATCGGCCAAACATCTAACTGATTTCTCAGTATCAATTTCATGGTATAGCTTATCCAGCCAGTGGCCCTTGATCACTACGCCGTCCCTGGCCTTAAAACAGACGGTTGGTATCTTATATTTTAACGAGTACAATGTTTCAAAAAATCTCGCTTCAGCGTCGGAGGCGCAAGTTTTAATGCCGATAATGCGATCGGCTGATCGTTCTAACCTTAAGCGGCCCGCCAGATCATTAGTGACGCCAAGGCACCATCCCAGCCCGACTCTTTGCATTAAATAAACGTAAAAATATCGTTTGTCGCTAACAGCCAGAGTCAGGCAAAACATCTTATGATTATCGGTTACGGTAATTTTCTTTCCCGAGGATGTAATAAGGGTTCGCAAAAGAGCTGTTTTTTTATTTTTAAAGACATTGGAAACCGGATAATAACAAACCGATCCCCTGCCTACGGCTGATAGAATTTTGTCGCCTTTTTTAATCTGATCAATTCTTTTAGATCCGGTTTCAGTCAAGATCTTCGAGTCGCCCGGCAAACACTGGTCATCGTCGCCGACGACTGTCAGATTGCTGTCCGCGCCGGCGAGCAATCTGATGAGTTCGTATTGGGCGTAATTGGTGTCTTGGAATTCATCGACTAGGATGTGCTTGAATTGGCTTTGGTATTTTGCCAAAACGCTTTTTCGCGATTGGAATAACTTAAGGACATAATTGATCAAGTCGCCAAAGTCCAAAGCGTCGTTTTCTAAGAGCAGCTGCTGGTAGACATGGAAAGCATTGGCGATCTCCTGCTGTTTCTTGATTTCCTCGGCCGCCAGTTCCTTAAGCTGCTGCTTAGTCAGTTTTTTCCGGGCGGCTTCGTCGAGCGTGTCGGAGACGAAATCGGCCGAATCGGCATTGAGCTTCAAGCCCTCGGCATACTCCAAATATTCGGCGGCTGAAATATTCTCATCTTTGGCGCGCGAGAATAATTTCAGCAAAGCGTGGATGAACTTAGTCGGATTGCCCAAGGGGCGGTAGTAATCCAGATTGAAGCGATCCAGATTTTTTTTGATCAGCAGCCATTGCGCGGTCGTATTCAGCAATTTGTAATTCTGGGGCAGGCCGATTTCCAGCGCATGTTCCTTCAGAATTCTTTCGGCAAAGGAGTGGAAAGTCGAGATCCAGAGATCCGCGTAGCCCAAGGGCAATAATCGATCAACCCGCTCCTCCATTTCCGCCGCCGCTTTTTCAGTGAAAGTCAGCGCTAAAATATCCTCCGGTTTAACCCCTTGTTCCATAATCAGCCAGGCAATCTTGCTGGTGATGACGGTTGTCTTGCCGGTGCCGGCGCCGGCCACGATTAAAAGCGGCCCTTGGTTGTGGGTCACGGCTTTTTTTTGGGCCTCATTCAGGTTGGTCAGCAAATCCGGCATATGGAAGCATTTTAACATAAATACCGTTAATAATGAAAGTTCCGCAAACTTGCCAAACGGCAAAATCCGTGTTATGATTACTCCAGGCAAATCAGCCGATTTGATCTATTAATAGCACCAAAATCATTATGGCCAAAAGAAAAAAAGACCCGCGGATCAAAGTGCCGCGATTAGTCAGGATTGAAAAGCAGAAAAGCGCCAGAAAGAAAAGAAACGAGGCGATTATTACCAAGCGGCCTTACAATAAAGATAAGTAACCAGACGCGCTTCGGCGCGTTTGTTATTCGGGGATCGCCCGCCCGCATCGCTACGCCCGCCTGCAACGCTTTGCGTAGCAATGCGGGCTGGCGGAAGCGTTGCGGGCGGGTCTAATGGTAAACTATTTTATGTTTTATTACATTTACGTCTTAAAAAGCGATAAAGACAATAAGCTATATGTGGGTTATACGGAGAATTTAAAGAATAGAATAGAACAGCATAATAGTGGTTTAGTTAGTTCGACTAAACATCGCCGTCCAGTTGAATTAGTATATTTTGAGGGTTGTCTCAATAAGAATAACGCAATTGCCAGAGAGAAGCAGTTAAAAACTGGATTTGGTCGGAGATATTTAAAAGGAAGAATTTCATAATATTCGGGGATCGTCTAATGGTAGGACAGCGGCCTTTGAAGCCGTGAATCTTGGTTCGATTCCAGGTCCCCGAGCCAAAAAAGCCATCAAAAATTTCAGATAAATAAAAAACCGTCTCGGGCAAACTGCCTGCGAGACGGTGTAGAAATAACGGATATTATGGATTATGGAAGCTTCCCTTGGGGGTTATCGGCGTGCCATGATAGTCCGGCGCTTCCTCACATTCAGGACAATACGGAACGTCCTCATAACGGCATTCTCCGCCGCCGGAGCAAGGGAATGGTCCATCCCAAATGGGGTGGGCAACTTGTTTGGCCATGATTTCTGCGCCGCAACTGTGTCGGAATCCCACGCCTGGCTCGCCGTTACTTTCCATCAATACTAACCATTTTCCATCTTTAATTTGCCCGCCCTTTCGTTTGGTTCCGGTGTCCTCCGACATCTTATGCTCCCTCCTTGTTTGTTTCTGTTGATTATTTTTTAATCAGGCCAGTGTTGTCAGTTATTACTACCATCCCATCACTTTCTCTAATACGAAGACGAATCTTTTTCTCTTCGCCCACCGGGGTAGTAAGCATAATTTCCTCACATTTTTCCAATGTAATAACGAGCCCGCTTCTATTAAAACTCGTCTTCATGGTTTTTCCTCCCATAGTTAGGGTTTAATTGATGTTTAACTGGATTAATTATAAAGAACTTGATTAAACATTATTTTATACCTCGTATAATAATTTGTCAATAGTTAAAGAAAAATCTAAAAATAAGCAGTTTTTACCATGTACCCCAAAAGCATTCAAAATTTAATCGATAAATTTTCTAAATTGCCGTCAGTCGGTCCTAAAACCGCCGAACGGCTGGTTTTTTATTTATTGAAATCAAAGCCGGAGAATCTTTCGGCTCTGGCTGAGGCCATAATCGATTTGAAAAACAGCATTACCAGCTGCCGGCTGTGCCATAATTTCGCCGTCTCCGATCCTTGCGAAATCTGCGCCGATTCGCGCCGCGATCGTAAAATCTTGTGCGTGGTGGCCAAGCCGCAAGATATCGCCACGATCGAAAAAACCGGAATTTATTCCGGCCTGTATTACGTCTTGATGAATAATTTTAATCCCCTGCAAGGCCAAGATCTGGATGGCTTGGGCATCGTTGAGTTGGTCGCTAAAATCAAGTCAGACGGTTCGTCGGAGATTATTCTAGCCCTTAATCCGGATATGGAGGGCGAGACCGCCACTTTGTATCTCACTAAGGTTCTAAAGCAATTCCCCGATTTGAAGGTGACTCGTTTGGCCAGGGGCTTGCCCATGGGCGCCGATTTGGAATATGCCGATGAAGTCACGCTGGCCAATGCCCTAGATGGCCGGCAAAATATCAAGTAACATCCAGAGGGCTGATGCTTCTGTATTCGCCCTCTTTTAAATTGCCCAGATTAAATTTGCCGATCCTGATCCGTTTCAAATCCAAAACTTCATAACCTTGCCTTTCGGCCATCCGGCGGATCTGGCGATTGATGCCTTCTTTAAGAATTAGGTTAGCTTTGGCGCCGTGTTGGCTGACAACCCTGACTGGTTGCAGTTCCTTCCCTTCCAGAGTTATGCCGCGTTCGAAAATTTTCTTGTCTTTAGCGGCTAACGGCCGATCGAGCGTTACCTCGTATTCTTTTTCGCAGCCGAATTTGGCCTGTGTCAGCCGATAGGCAAAGTCGCCGTCGTTGGTCAGGATAATCAAGCCGCGCGAGTCCTTATCCAAGCGGCCGACCGGGTAAACCCGATCCCTAATCCCCTTCACTAACTCCACAATGGATTTGCCCTGGGCGCTGGTGGCGCTGGTGATGTAGCCGACCGGCTTGTTTAAGGCGAAATATAATTTATCCGGCCTCAAACTTAATTTTTTCTGGCCGAATGAAATCTCATCTTTTTCTTCATTAATAATCGTGCCCAATTCTTTGACGATTTGGCCGTTAATCTTAATTTGACCGTTGGCAATCAGCTCATCGGCCTGGCGGCGCGAGCAGATTCCGGCCTGAGCGATGAATTTATTTAATCGCATGATATTAAATTATGTTTTTTTCTGATGATCGCTGCCGCTTGCTCATAGCGATCTTTGCCTCTCAATTTCAGCCAGGGCAATTTATAAATGAATTTCGGCAGCCAAGTGCTCATCGTTCCGCCGGTGAGCGCCTTGAATAAAACTTCATCAAGCCAAACGCCTTTCCCCCCCTTTTTCGTCATCGTCAAAAACAGATCCCAATCTTGGAATTTTTTGAGTTTCTCGTCAAAACCGGGAAAGGCGCCGCGGCGGATCAACGAAGATGTATGGATATAGGGCATTTTTTTTAATTTTTCAAAATCAAACGGCCATAACTTGAATCTTTTCCAGCCCCAGCGGAAAGACGAATAGGCGAAGTCGGCCGACTCATCAGCCGTCAAAGCGGCTAGCATTTTTTCCAGCATCGTCGGTTTCATTACAATATCAGCATCGAGGAATAGGACATAGTCGTCTTGGCTGAATTTGAAGCCGTAATTCCTGGCGGCCGGCGCGCCTTTGTTTTCCTGGTTGAGAATCGTCAATTTTCGGCGGCAATTGGATAGGGCCAAAAGCAAGTCATCGGTCGAGCCGTCATTGACGACAATCACTTCAAAATCCCGATAAGTTTGATTAAAAACCCCGTCCAAGCAACGTTGGATGGTCTTCGCGGCGTTATAAGCGGGAATTATTATCGAAATCATGTAATAATTTTTTTTAATTTTTCCATCTGCTTGTTCCAATCGAACTCCTTCGCCCAAGCTTGCCCGGCTGAAGCCATTTTGTCCCACAACTCCCGATCCAGCGCTAATTTAAAGATGGCTTCGCGGATTTGTTCCGGCGAACCGGGATCGACTAAAATCCCCGTCTCCCCGTCCTTAACGGCCTCGGCGCTGCCGCCGAATTTGGAAGCGATGACGGCCGTCTTGGCCGCGGCCGCTTCCAAATAGCTGATGCCGAAACCCTCCGGCCGCAATGAAGCGGTGATGAAAATATGGCCAAGTTGGTAATAGAATGCTTTAGCCGCCGCCGCTTGGTCAATGGCGCCGGTGAAAATCACTCGGTATTTGAGATTATATTTTTCCACCAGGTCCTTCAAGCGCTGGAGATCCGAACCGTCGCCGACAATGACGTATTTGAGCTGAGGGATGCGGCCGATCATTTCCGGCATAAGTTTTATCACGGCCTCATAATTTTTTTCCGGCTCAATCCGGCCGATCGAGACCATGATCACGTCGTTTTCATCCAAGCCCAGAAGTTTTTTCTTGCTATCGAAATCATCGATCGGACTGTTCAAGCCGGCGTAATCGATGCCGGGGTAAACTACTTCTATTTTTGTTTTATCTTTAACTAACTGTTCGGCTTCAGCGGCGATAAACCGGCTGTTGGCGATGAATTTCTGAAAGTTGCGCTGGCGATAAATTTTTTTAAACGCCCAGGTTTGCCACCAGCTGTTTTTGATCTGGCGGATGTCGGTGCCATGGCCGAAAATATAAAACGGCAGGTTTAATTTTAAAGCCAAAAGGCAATAAGGATGGAAGTGGCCGAAAATCAGCTGTTGGATGTTTTCCGCCTGAACAATTTTTTTGATCATTGGGAGCAATGGTCGCCAGCGAGGCGGCAGCCGGCCGGAAAAAAAATCAACGCGGCTGATTTGGTACGGCTGCTGCCGGTCGAAATCATCGCTGGGCCACTTGATTGCCGTTAAAACCGAAATATCTTCCGGCGGCAATAAGCGGCAGAAGTTATAGAAATAATTTTCAACGCCGCCAATCGCCGGCGGGAAAAAATTAGTGATTAATAGCGATTTTTTCATAAGGTTTCCACGGGTGGAATTTTTTTGATTGTCCCCTTTTTCAACGATTTAATGAAATCACCGACCGCCGCCAGTGAGAATAATCGCAGCAGATAAGCGAGAATCAGATAAACGGCGCCGCCGACGATAATGGCGGCGATGAAATTAACTTGCTCTTTAACCAGCCAAGCGGCGATGAACATCGCCGCGCAAGCCAAGATGATTTTCAAGCCGGACCAAAACAGGAATTTTTTGTCATAAGCGATGATTTTGTTAATCACGGCCAGCCCCAGAAAAAATAAAATGATATAACTGAACAGGTTGGCGATGGCCGCTCCGTTATAGCTTAAAATGGGGATCAAACTGAGATTCAGGATCACGCTGGCCAGGGCGGTCAGGCCCAAATTAACCGTGTGCCGTTTCTGCCGGTCGCAGGCATTAAGCAGCGCGCCGATCGGGAAGCATAAAAAAACAAAAAACATCGAAGCGATCAATATTTGCAGAGGCAGAACCGAGGATGAATAAGCGGCGCCGAACACCAGCGGAATAGCCGGATCG
>JBAZMO010000008.1:0-23387 GCA_041649655.1 Patescibacteria group bacterium | reverse complement strand
ATGGCAATAATCTTGATGGCTTTGATTTCTCCGGCCAATTCAGCCGGAGAGGCCTTAGGAACATCCTTAATCTTCCTTTTAGCCGCCTCGACATAAGTGGTCGCAATAACTCCAGGTGACAAGCCGGCTTGGGCATAAGCGCAAACGATCCGCCCCTGAGACCAGCCGAATCTCTCGCTTAATTCATAAATGCGATTAAGGCCGATAGCTGTTCCGATAAAAAGGGAAATCCTCTTATGATCGAGCAAACCCAATTCATCCATCAACCGCATGAATTTAGCATCATCCCAAAGCAGCTGTTTTTTCTTATCCCGCAAACCGATTAGGATGTTATAAGTCCGCTTATTAAAGCATTCAGCCGCAATAATCGATTGGAACAGATCAAAATCGCTCCAACCGCGCTGGCGCAACAGATGCAAAACCCTGGGGTAAAGACAATCATTATCATGCAAAGCGGCTATGACCCTGGCTTTATTCAAGCCGCTGGCCAGCAAGAAATTCAGGACTTCAATGTCAGCCCGATCTTTTTGCTTATAACTGAATTCGCCGGTGTTATTAGCCATAAAAATGGCTGCCACAATCCGATTATCGCTCCAACCGGCCGCCGATAACGCTTCCGCCTTTTGTTCAGACGAAAACCCGATAATCCCAAGCAAGCCCAAAATATCTTCATCGCTGCACTGAAGTTCAGTCAAAGTTATGATTACCTGAGACATCGAACCCAACTCGGCGGACATCTTCTCAAAAAAATCACGCCACAGCCGTTCCGAACTGAAAATCCTTGCTTCCAGAAATACTTCCAATAGATTGATTCTGGCCAGAACCTCCTTGGCAGCTTCGCTCAGATCTTCAGGCCGGAGGAATGCTTTAACGACTGATCGGAAAGATCCGGCAACAAGCTTATCGGGAATATTCATATCCTCCTCCTATCTGCCATTGGGCAATTTGTCGGCGATTGCGATTGGAGATCAAAGTTAGTGTCAAAGTACGGCATGATCATCATCAACTTATCAATACCGGCTTAATTTGTCAACTCCGGCCGTCGGATCGGAATGATTGATTTTCCTTGCTTTTCCAGATATAATGAAATTACTGAAAAAAATCATTAATCTCCCGATTTTATTATGTCCGGACACAGCAAATGGGCCACTTCCCACCGCAAAAAAGAGCTGGCCGACGCCAAAAAAGGCGCGGCCTTCACTAAATTGGCTTCACTGATCACTATCGCCGCGCGCGAAGGCGGCGGCGACTTGGACGCCAATTTCAAACTGCGTCTGGCAGTCGACAAAGCCCGCGGAGCCAACATGCCGAAAGACAATATCGAACGCGCCATCAAAAAGGGCAGCGGTTCCGGCAAGGAAGGGCCGAATCTGGAGGAGACCCTCTATGAAATCATTGGGCCTCTGGGCGTCGGTTTCATTGTTGAAGCCGTTACCGACAACAAAAATCGCACAGTTGGCGATTTGAAAGCGCTTTTGAATAAAAACGGCGGGCAGCTGGGCGGCGCCAATTCAGTCGCTTGGAATTTCAATCGGCGCGGCGTCATTGCGGTTGCCGGCCGGCTGACCGATGAGACGGAATTGCAATTGATCGATGCCGGCGCCTCAGACATAGAGAAAACCGAAGAGAGTTGGCGAATAATCACCCCGCCGGCCGAGTTAATGACAGTCGCTGAAAAAATAAAAAAACTCGGCTTAGACGTGCAAGAGGCGGCTCTGGCTTACTTGCCTAATGAGGAAATAACCATCGCTCAAACAGAAGATCAGGAAAGGATTGAGCGACTATATAATCTGATCGATGATTTGGAAGACGTCACTAATGTCTACACTAACGCCGCCTGGTAATCGCTATGACAAAAGACAACCGTTGCCGGCCGAAAATAATCATGGGCATCGATCCGGGCATCGCCGATACCGGTTACGGCTTTATTGCCGCTGACGGCGGAGAATTGGAACTGATCGCCTATGGCACGATTAAAACCCATAAATCATCGGGTCTGGGCGAACGATTGTCCGAATTGGAAAAACAACTGTCGAAATTAATCGATGAATACCGTCCGGAAATCGCCGTCATCGAACAATTGTTTTTTTGCAATAACGCCAAGACCGCTCTCATTGTCGGCCAAGCCCGGGGCGTCGCACTTTTAACGGCTTATAACGCCGGCCTGAAGATTTTTGAACTGACGCCACTCCAAGTCAAACAAGGAATCACCGGCTATGGCGGGGCCGACAAAAAGCAAGTCCAAGCCATGGTGAAAATTATCCTGAAACTGAAAGAAACGCCCAAGCCGGACGATGCCGCCGACGCCTTAGCGATGGCCATCTGCGGTTCCAGCATCAAAAATTATGATTTATAAAAATCCTGTTTGCCATTCAAAAATTAAAAATTATAAAATTAAAAATTTTTCATAGACCTATGTCCGACTCAAATTGGCGCGACCCGCAATCATTAAAAATACAACACCACCAGGAAAGGGGCGGCGGGAAAATCACTTTCGACCACCCCAAGCCCAAAAACCGGCGAAAAAAATTGCCGAAAAAAATCGTTAAGGCCCTAGTGCTGACCGGCATTTTAGCGATGCTCGTTGCCGGCCTGGTCGGTGTCGGCGCCGTCGCTTGGATTTCCCGCGACTTGCCGTCTCCGGACGGCGTTTTAAAAAGGAATGTTGCCGTCTCCACCAAAATCTACGACCGCACCGGCCAAACAGTGCTTTATGACATCCACGGCAATATCAAACGGACGCTGGTTGCCTTAGATCAGGTGCCGGATTTGGCCAAGGCGGCCGTTCTGACCGCCGAAGACCGAAACTTTTACCAGCACTCCGGCTTCAGTGTTACCGGCATCATCCGTTCGGTTATTATTGATGTTTTAACCGGCAAAAAAGTCGGCGGCTCGACTTTGACCCAGCAATTCGTCAAGAACGCCATCCTCACCAACGAAAAAACTTTAACTCGAAAAATCAAAGAGTTGCTCATCTCCTACCAAATTGAAAATAAATTCACCAAAGACCAGATCTTCAACATGTATCTGAATGAGATTCCTTACGGTTCGGTTATTTACGGCATCGAAGCCGCCGCCCAAAGCTTCTTCGGCAAGCCGGCCAAAGATCTGACTTTGGCGGAAGGCGCCATTCTGGCCGCTATTCCGCAACTGCCAACATACTACTCTCCTTATGGCAGCCACAAAGTCGAATTATTGGCACGCCAGCGTTGGATTCTCGATTCCATGGCCGAGCTCGGCTATATCAGCAAGGATCAGGCCGAAGCCGCCAAAGCGGAAAAAATCAACTTCGTGCCGATGCGCGAATCCATTACCGCGCCGCATTTCGTCATGTATATCAAAGAATTGCTGTCGGAAAAATACGGCGAGAATTTTATCAGCCAAGAGGGCTTGAACGTCTACACGACGCTGGATTTGGACAAGCAAAAAATCGCCGAGGAGGCGATTAAAATCGGTTTGGAGACCAACGGAGAAAAATATCAATTCGGCAACGCCTCGCTGGTGTCGCTGGATCCGAAAACCGGACAGATTTTAGCCATGGTCGGATCAGCCGATTATTTCGACGAGGCCATCGATGGCCAAGTTAATGTCGCTGTCAGACCGCGCCAACCGGGCTCATCATTCAAGCCGATGGTTTACACAGCGGCCTTCATCAAGGGCTACACGCCGGACACCATCCTTTACGATACTGTCACTAATTTCGACGCGACCGGAGTTCAAAAATATGAACCGCACAATTACGACAATAATGAGAACGGGCCGGTGACTTTGCGGAAAGCGCTGGCCGGCTCGCTGAATATTCCAGCCGTCAAACTGACTTACCTGACCGGCATGAATAATCTCCTGGATCTGGCCGAACGGCTCGGCTACACCACTCTGGCCGATCGCAGCCGCTTCGGCTTGTCGATTGTTTTGGGCGGAGCGGAAGTCAAATTATTAGATCACGCCAATGCCTACGCCGCTCTGTCTCAAGAAGGCGTCAAGCATGAAGTGGCGGCGATTTTAAAAATCGAAGATAAGAATGGCAAGGTGATCGAGGAATACAAAGATAAATCAGAATCGATCATTGATCCGGAAATTGCCAGACAAACGACAGATATTCTTTCCGATGACGGCGCGCGCTCCTTTATTTTCGGCGCTGGCGGACGATTGACTCTGCCCGGCCGGCCGGTCGCCGCCAAAACCGGCACCACCAATGACTACCATGACGCCTGGACCATGGGTTATACGCCGTCGCTCGTCTGCGGCGTCTGGGTCGGCAATGCCGATAACGCGGCCATGAAACGCGGCGCCGACGGCTCGATTATCGCCGCGCCCATTTGGAACTATTTCATGTCAGAAGCGCTCAAAGACGCGCCCGTTGAGTCATTCACCAAGCCGCAGCCGGTTATAACTGGCAAAGCGGTTTTGGACGGCCAAGTTATGGCGGGGCGGGAAGTTAAGATTGATTCCCTGTCCGGCAAACTGGCCACATCTTACACTCCGCCCTCAACCATCAAAACCATCGCCAACGGCGAGATACACAGCATTTTGCATTACATCAATAAAGACGACCCGCGAGGATCTCAACCGGATAATCCCGGCGACGATCCGCAATATAACGCCTGGGAAGCCGGCGTCCGCGCTTGGGCCGTCAAGCAGGGCCTTGAGCCCGACGGAATCGACACTATCCCGACTGATTATGACGATATCCACCTGCCAGAAGACCAGCCGAACTTGACTATCCTCTCGCCAAACAACCAAGCGACAATAAATGATCCGCAACTCTCAGTCGCCATCGCCGGCTCAGCCAAGCGCGGAGTCGCCAGAACCGAATACTACCTGGACGGCTCTTCAGTAGATGCCGGCAACGGTTTAATCCAAGAACACGGTCTCACCCTGACTGACTTGGAGAGCGGCTGGCATACTCTGACTGTCAGCATTAAGGATGACCTGCAGAACACGGCTTCCAAATCCGTCGACTTCAATCTGGTCATCAGCGGCTACTTACCTCAAACAACTTTCCTTTCGCCGACGGATAAAGCGGTGATAAAAAAATTTCCCTTGACCATTAAGGGGGAATTGACCAATCTAGCCAAAGTAAAAAATATCGACCTTTATTACCGGCCGATTACCAGCACCGAGGAAATATTGCTTGGCAGTGTCACCCCGGCCAGTGAGAATTTCTCCTGGTCTTGGACGGCCTCGCCTAATCCTGGCGATTACGAGATCAGTAGTTATATCAACAGCTATATCGGCAAAAAATATAACGGCGATAAAATAAAAATCAGCGTTGAATAGGCAAAAAACTTTCCAAAATAAATACGCCGAGAGCTTCCTTGCTCTCGGCGTTTAATTTTATGTACGTTTAATCATGTTCGATGATAGTCACCGGCACGAAAACCGGCTTATTGAATACTGGAGCGGATTTTACACCACTCCGTATATAAAAAACTTCCCTTTGGTTGCCTGGCAGAGTTCTCTTAGCTTCTGGTCTGATCTCATCAAATTCTTCCTCTGTCATCTCTAACCCGACTGTTAATCCATCTTTCAGAATTTGTTTCATCGAGACATCCTCCTTATTGCTCTACTGTTTCACAATTAACCATTTTGTTCATGAAAAAGCTTGATGAGCAAATTGCGAGCCGCGATGACGGCCTTGGTCTGTCTCGCAGCGTAGGCCTGCACTTCCGGAGTTGACTTTTGATGCTTGTCCGGATGGACAAACTGAAGTTGCATAGTCGCCCAACCCTTGATTTCATCCTCCGTATCGAAAAACTTCCAGTCAAGACATTGAAGAACACATTCAGCATCCTTCACTGTTTCAACCTTGATTTCCTCAACCGGGGGTGTCCATCCTTCCGGAGGTATCGCGAAATTATGGTCCTTAAGGGCATTAAAGAATTTTGTGCAATCGAAACCTTCAATCTTCCGGCGCATAATATTCTTAAACCAAATCCGCAAAAATGCTTCATTGGGATTTTCGATCCCCTTGGAACCCATCATGCCAGCGTATGTGGCATCAGGTCCTAGCGTTTTGACCATCGAAGTCAATGTTGCGAACTCAGTTGCCAACATAGCTTCAGGCCGACTCATTCCCGCGCCACCACCTCGACCTTCGTAGTAACTGGCATTAGTGTGGATTGGAAACTCTGCCTGATACGACAGACACCCATCCTGATGACGATAGCCGAAAACACCGATAGCATTAACCCAGTCACCTTGGACGAGCTTATCACTTCCCCAACCACCAATATAGACAACCATCGGATCGCCAACATTCATATATTCGCAAGGGCGGTTATTGACAATCCATGGCTTGCCGATCTTCTTGGTCAACCGGCACTGCTCAAGCAACTTATTAATAACCATGCGCACCTCTTCGCGCTTAATCAATTGCATGTCAATGCAGAACATAATGCTATCAAGTACGCCCTGGCATTGGTCAGAAATCAGGTGTTTCAACAGACAGGGTGTATTAAACTTGCTCTCATGCGAAACATGGGGGCCACCTTCGCTTGCCGACGAATAATCCCTAACCTCTTCAAAATAAATCTGCTCAGGATAGGTATCAAGAAGTCCGCAAGTGGTGGATATGTGGCAATCATACCGGCATACCCCCCCACCGCAATGACCGCACCAACCGCAGATATTGAAATTGGTCGTTCCGGCTCTGCGCGTTTTGCTTTCCTCTGTCAGGGGCTCAGGCTCGTGACTCCAATTACCCTCGCATTCGCCAATTTCACCCGGCAGAAATTGCGGGTTATCGTACTGATGCGACAGTTCCTCAAAAAAGTCAGCTACTGTAAGAAAGTGGCCGGTTTTAGGAAACTTCAGTGCAGTTTCGAACACTCCTTTACGATTCTGAAGTCGATCGATCTTATCCGTCCGTTCCTTTTCCATTCTCCGTGCCTGGGCCAATAAATACCTGACATTATTGTGGCCAAGAACATGGAGTTCATTCCAATCCTCTACGCCAACAAGGGTATATGACGGAAAAAATTCTGCCGGAGTAGGCATTACTGCTACTCCAGTATTATACAAAGCAATTGCCCTTTTTTTCGATACTTGATTTCCACTCTTCTTCACCGTGCAACCTCCTTTTTTGCATCAATATTGCTCATACAGCTCATGATGCATTGGGTTATTTAACCTGGGGCGTTACTACATTTCGCGCCACCGCCAAAGAAAACTTTACAATGACTAAGTCAAACTTGGCGGTGGCGCGAAATGCCTATTTTTTAAACTTTTTTAATGTCCAAATTATCTCTCATAATATCATATGAGGGATGATTAAATTAATTCTGTTGAAAGTTATGTAATATAGTGCTTGATTTCATTGGGTGAAATGCTGTTTTTGAGGGATAATTCTCGTGTATGAATATAAAACACGAGAATTCGCCCTGTTGCCAGGCGAAAATTTACAAATTTGGCGACAAAAGAAGGCAGTGTTCTAAGTGCAAAAAGACTTGGACTAAATACGCTAAAAAGCGTGGTAGAAAAGCTAAACGGCCGAATCAGCAATTAGTGAATAAGGTGCTCGGACAAGGCAAGAAATTAGTCCATTTGGCAGAGCGTAAGGGATCAGTCTGTGATGCAGCGCTCAGCCAAAGGTTGAAGAAGTCCATGTCCCGAAAGAAAAGAGAAAATGAATACCCGCAAGGTTGGCTGATCTTAATCGCTGATGCTCTCTGGTTCGAATTCAAAGGCCAGCGATGGACTCTGTATGTTATGGCAGTCAGATCAACTACTGGAGGCAAAGCATATTTTTTTGATCCAGTATTGCTTCAAGGACGGGAATCTGGCGATGGCTGGCGGCAAGCGCTCGGCAGCATCCCCTTAGACATCGAAAATCGCCTTTTAGCGCTTGTTTCCGACGGTTTCAGAGGATTATGCCTACTAGCCAAAGAAAACAAGTGGGTCAATCAACGCTGCCATTTCCATTTGATTCTGCAATTCCAGATTCAACTGGGCGATTGGAAAAACTTGCCAGACAGCCCTTACAGAAAAGAAATCTTCGCTCTGGTCTGCGGACTGCTTAGAACCAGAAACAAAGAAATTGAATGTACGGAGAAATTATATGAATTGCTGTCTGACAAGAAATGCCCTCGGCGCTATCGCATGATCGGAATGGAATTTCTAAGACGACTAAATGACTTCCGAGCTTACCTGAAATATCCTGAACTGCATTTACCTCACACCACGAATTGTATCGAATCTTTTAACAAAATTATCCGTGATCGCTGTAAACATGTTCGGACTCCTCAAGCTCTCAAATTAAGAGCGGTTACCTTGATGAGGGTGCGAACTACAGTCAACTGCAATCACAGAGATTTTCAACAGAATTAATTTAATCATCCCTCATATGATTATCACTTTGTCAAGCAAACTATTCACTTTAGTAATTAATAAACAATTTTTTGCCTAAATTTAGACGATTTACATCAAAATAAATACGCCGAGAGCTTCCTTGCTCTCGGCGTTTGAGCGCTATTATTTTTTTGCGAATTTCTTCGAGCGGCGGTACATCAGATTACCCGATCACTTCCACTTCGGCCGGCAGGGACTTTTTCTTTTTCAAAGTCACTAGTTGCTGCAAAGCGGTGAAAACAGTCAGCAACAGCCAGTAAAAGACCAAACCGCTAGGCAAGCTCCAACCGATCACCACCGTCATAATCGGCATCATAAAAGTCATCTGCTTGCCCATAATGGCCGCCATATCCTCATCCTTGCTGTCTTTATTCTTGACCTCCGGCCGCTTCGAGATCATCATTTTGGCTTGCCAGAACTGCGCGGCGCCGGCAAGCAGGGCCAGAATAAATTGCGGCTTGGCCATATCTAAGAAACCAAAAGCGACGGAATTGATGTGACCGGGATTGGCGATGAAGGGATACAACAAATCCAAACTGCCATTTTTAAGCCCGGTAGAAAAAACCGAATAGATAGCGATTAAAAACGGCAATTGAATCAGCAGCGGCAGACAAGAAGACAAAGGATTGATCTTGTGCTCCTTGTAAAGATTCATGGTTTCTTTGGCCTGCGCTTCCTTGTTGTCTTTATATTTCAGCTTAATGGCTTCGATTTTCGGCTGGAGTTCGTTCATCGCCTTCTGCGCCTTGATTGTTTGGCGGGAGAAAGGATAAAGGATCAATTTAATGATAACTGTCAGAACGATAATAACCAAGCCGATATCGTGGCCGGGAATGATATTATAAGTGAAGACCAATAAATTCAATAATGGCTGGTAACAAATGAGAGTAAAAATGTGGGCAATAGAAGCAAACATAGTATTGTTGAAATTTCAAATTCCCAATTTCCAATGTCAAATTGGATTTTAAATTATTGGAAATTAGATTTTTTATTTTTTAAATTTATTTTTTTGGAAATTGGATATTAGAAATTTGACATTTCATTTCACCGGATCCCAACCACCCTTATTAAAAGGATTGCAGCGCAAAACCCGCCAAAAAGCCAGAATTCCCCCTTTAATCAGCCCTTTTGTCTCAATCGCCGTGTAAGCGTATTCGGAACAAGTCGGTTTAAAACGGCAATAACCATGGGGATATAAGTATTTTAACAGGCCATGATCAAAAGAGAGCGTCTTTTGATAGATTTTAATGATTTTCAGAACTGCAAATCGGGGATAATACCAAAAATTCATACCAATAATTGCCTCTTTTTTAGTAAATTTAGCAAATTTTCCTTAAGATTGGGATAATCAAGGTTGCTCAAGGCCGGCAAAACAGTGATAACTATATCAAAATCTTTGCTAAAATTAGGCAAATTTTCAACTATAATCGCCTTTATTCGACGCCTGATCGTATTCCTTTCAGTCGCTTTTTTGCTAATTTTATTGCTGACAATGATAGCAAAACGGCAATAACCCAACCCATTCGGCAAATATCTGATATTGCAATACTGGTTGTAGAATTTATTGCCGTTTCTGAAAATTCGCTCAAAATCGGCTTTTTTTAGGCGATTTTTTTGAGCGATCATAGGTTATTTGGCTGTTTTACGGACAGTAATGGCAATTTTCTTCCTGCCTTTAAGGCGTCTTCTGGCCAAAACCTTCCGGCCGCCCGGCGATTGCATCCGTTTCATAAAGCCATGGACTCTGGCTTTCTTTTTCTTTTTGGGTTGATAAGTTCTTTTTGGCATAACAAATATTAATTCAAAGTACTCTTACTATAACACATAAGATTCAGCTAGTCAAAATAAACGAAACCCAAAAACCAACAACGACAACTACTAGCATTAAGCTAATTTCTCCACAACTAAAACACAAGTTGTTGACAAAATCATAAATTGTGGATAATTTTAATTTATGGCTTTGTGTGCTAAAATAACCTTTAGTTATTAGGGCAATTATTACTGTTTTTACTTTTTGTAATCTAATCATAATTATTATGACTCCACAAGAGTTATGGCAAGCCGCCCTGGGGGAATTGGAAATACTGTTGTCGAAAGCCAATTTCACCACTTGGTTCAGAAATACCTCGATTGCCAATTACAATGAAGAAAAAGTGGTCATAAACGTGCCTAATATCTTCACTAAAGAATATCTGGCCAAAAAATACCACCAATCAATCCTTAAGGCCTTGAGAAATATCACTCAAAACAACAATTTGAAGGATATTGAGTATAAAATCGACTCCACTGCTCAAAACAAAAACACTTTTTTTTCCAACCAACACACCCCCATCAATAATTCGGCTGTAAAACCGATGGAAACGCCAGTCGCCACTGATCATTCCACTAAAACCATCGCCTCGATTATTGGCCGCAAAAGCGACGATTTAAGCGATTCATCTCAGAAAAATCAAATTAAAGTGATCAATAAACTTAACTCTAAATATACTTTTGGCACCTTTATTGTCGGCAAAAATTGCGAATTAGCCCATGCCGCCGCCTTGGCAGTGGTTAAAAACCCGGGTAACGCTTATAATCCCTTATTTATTTACGGCGGGGTCGGACTGGGCAAAACCCATTTAATGCAGGCAATTGGCAATAAAATCATCGAAAACAACCCGGAGGCCAAAGTTTTATACATCTCTTGCGAGAATTTCACTAATGATTTCATGAACGCTGTCAGGTCAGCTTCAGAAAATCCGCGGTCATTGCAGGATTTTAATGACCGCTACAGATCTTTGGATGTTTTTTTGATCGACGATATCCAATTCCTGTCCGGCAAAGAGCGGACGGAAGAGGCTTTTTTCAATATCTTCAATGAATTACAACAGAACGGCAAGCAATTAGTCATTTCTTCCGACCGGCCGCCTAAAGCCATCCCGGCAATCGAGCAAAGGACTATCTCACGTTTTGAATGGGGCATGATCGCTGATATTTCAGCGCCTGATTTTGAAACTAAATTAGCTATTATCAATGAAAAACTGAAGGAAAAATCATTCACTATCAACTCTGAAATCAGCTCTTATTTAGCCCATTCCATCCAAAATAATATTCGGGAATTAGAGGGGGTGCTTAATCGCATTATGGCTCTCAGCCAGCTGCAAAATCGGGAATTATCGCTGGAGGAAGTCAAGCAAATCACCGCTTCCATCATCATTAATACGCAAAAAAACTCCCTCACACCTAAAAACATCATTAAAATAACAGCTGATTATTTCGATGTCGCGATTGAGGATATTATCGGCCCTTGCCGCAAAAAAAACCTGGCTGAGCCGCGCCAAATAATCATGTATATCATGCGGGAGGAATTGAAATCATCCTACCCAGTCATCGGCCAAGCCCTAGGCGGACGCGACCACACCACCGTCATCCATTCTTGCGACAAAATCATAAAAAATTTAAAAATGGACGACAAATTAAGGCAGGATATCAACACCTTAAGGCAAAAACTTCACACCTAAAAACTAAGAAGTTGTGGATTACTTGATTGATTTTGTGGAATAAATATTCAAACAATAATTAGATGAAGAATTTAACTTTATCGGCTGGTATAAACTGTTAGCAAGTTAAGAGATAATAAGTGGAAAAATTTAAAATAAAGTGCATAAACCAATCCAACCCCATAAGGTTAAATTTAACTGCACAAGATAGGCCTTAATAAACACTCTGTTTTCAGAAAATAAAAATCACTGAAGCGCCTATTTCCATTAATAAAAACTGACTTATACACTTCTCAACACCCCTTATTATTCTTATTATTTTAAGTATATCTATCTTAAACAAATACAATAAATATCCAAAAGTATGAAATTCTCCTGTACTCAAGAAAATCTCAATCAAATCTTAAATGTCGTCAGTCATATAACTGTCAAAAATGCTAATTTGCCGATCTTATCCAATATTCTAATAAAAGCGGAGAATAATAATTTAAGCATTTCTGCCACTAACTTAGAAATCGGAGTTAGCGCCAGTGTCAGGGGAAAGATAGAGGATGACGGGGAATTCAGTGTTGATGCCAGATTATTTTCTTCTTATATTTCTCTTTTACCTAAAGACCGCGTTGATGTGGAATTGGCAAGTGATGAACTTAAAATACAATGCCAAAAACAAAAAACTAAAATTAAGGGGCAGAGCAGCGCTGATTTTCCTTTGATTCCTAAAATAAACAAAGAAAACCCTTTTGTTATTTCCGCGGATAAATTCAAAGAAGCTATTTATAGCGTCTCTTTTGCCGTCTCAACTTCAGAAATCAGGCCGGAAATATCCGGCGTTTTTGTTGATTTCATGAAAGATCAGCTTATTATGACAGCTACCGACAGTTATCGTTTGGCTGAAATTAAAATCCCCTATTTGGAGAATAGCCGGCTGAAGTTGGGCGATGAATATAAAGAAGACAAAATTATAATCCCAGCCAAGACATTGCAGGAGGTCTCAAGGATATTGGGGTCGTTAAAAGATGATGTCTCCTCGGAAAATAATGAAAATATCGAGATTTATCTGGAAGAATCACAAATTATGTTCGTTTATAACGGCATTGAGTTGGTTTCCCGCTTGATTGACGGACAATATCCGGAATATAATCAGATTATTCCTGAAAAATTTGAATGCCAGGTGAAAATCTCAGCTTTGGAATTGATTAAGGCGGTTAAAACCTCATCTTTATTCGCTAAAAACGGAGTTTTCGACATTAAGCTTGATTTCAAATCAAATCCCAATGAATTATTAGTCATTTCATCATCCTCGCAGACCGGTGAGAATATTTCTAATATTGAGATGGAGAAAACCGCCGCCGGAGAAGAAATCACCTTGAATTACAAATACTTATTGGATGGTTTGCAGAATTTAAATTCTGATTCAGTGATTTTTGAGATAAATGATTCTAATAATCCTTGTGTTATAAAAGCCGAAGGCCAGAAAAATTACTTGTACTTGATTATGCCGATCAGGCAATAATCAATCACGAAACAATTAAAAAATCTCCCGAAAATTTCGGGAGATTTTTTTAAGTGAAATATTAATTTATCTTCCTTTTTTTACCGGTAATGAAATTAAGCTTTTGTTTGGAGATTTCTATTTGGATCGGGGTTTTTATTATTTTCTTCTCATCTATTAATAAGACAGGAATTGATTTATCTCCGGTAATGGCTATTTTTTTGGATTTGAAATGGCTGAAATTTTCTTTTTTTGCCTTGAATATGCCGCCGACTTTGTTTTTAATGATCAGATCTAAATAATCAGTATTACTGCTAATGGCTACTTTTCCCTCGTCTTCGCCATAGTAGATGTTGCTGATCGTGATGACATCCTTGCGATTATTGATATTAATAAAATAGTTATTGTCGCAATTAATGCAGATATTTTCTCCTGGCATTTCCAAATAACTCAGAAAATAGTAGTTTTGATTGATCAGGCCTAAACTGACTTTTTGCATATTCCTTGATGATAGGATATCGCAAGCCGCCTCGCCCTCGGGGATACCCATTAATCCGGCCAGATTATTATTCGGCCCAAGAGGGATGAGGCCGATCGGCAGATTAAGGTTATGGATTAAATTGATCGATTGATTAAGTGTCCGGTCGTTGCCGACGACAACTATGGTTTTTACGCCCTTGGCGATATCCTCGTTTAAATTGTCGCCGATATTCTTTAAGACAGACATTTTAACTATTTTGCCGTTGATTCCCAAATCGGTCAGCCGCGATTCTATCCTTAAGAGCGTCTTTTGGTATTTTTTTTCCGCCAAATAATTATCATAAATATAATAATACATAATCAATCATGATTAAGTTGCCAGCTTTAAAGAAACAGGATTATTCCTCGACTTCATTCGCCTGCGGCCTCAATTCCATTTTTTTTTGTTTGGAAAACTCCGGCTTGATCGCTTTGTTCTTATTGTCAGCCATCTGGCATTTGCCATTCAAGGTGGCGCCGCTGGAAATTGAAATGTTAGCCGTCTTAATGTCGCCGAAAACTTTAGCCGTCGGGGTCAATTCCAATTTATTGGCAATATTGAGATTGCCTTGGATTTCTCCGGCAATTAGGGCGTTATCGGCCCAAATATTGGCAAAAATCTTGCTTGACGGCCCGACTTTAAGATTTCTCGAGGTTTTAACTGTGCCGCAAATAGTGCCCTCGACGATAATATTGCCTTCAGTGACAAAGTCGCCTTCGACTTTGACTGAGGGGCCGATAATAGTGTCGGTTTCATGGGCGGCGGCGGTAGCGGTTTCTTTAAACATAGTGATTGGTTAGTTAGATTGATTACATTGTAGTATAAAAGACGCCCAGCCGTCAAAGTTGTTGCTAAAGCCATCGGCTTTTGGTAATTTTAAAACTGTGTTATAATATGATCGTATGAATAGCGCACTCGTCGGCAAAAAAACCAACCACTATCAATCAAAATCAATTAAAGCCCAGACCGATCCCGGTTCTTTTGGCGCCGCTTTGGATAATTCCCAAAGTTGGTTCTCCGGTGAAGCCCAGTTGTCTTGCGATATTTATGAGAATGAGAATGATATTATCGTAAAATCGACTTTGGCCGGAGTCAAGCCGGAAAATATTGAAATTTCCATCTCTAATGATCTCTTGACAATCCGCGGCTTTCGGGAGGAGGATGAAGCAGTGGCCGATGATGATTATTATTGCCGCGAATGTTATTGGGGGGCTTTCTCGCGATCTATCGTGTTGCCGAAGGAGGTTGATCAGAAAAAAATCGACGCCTCCTTAAAGAATGGCGTTTTAACGATAAAATTAGCCAAGAAATACAGGACTTCTTCCATTAAAGTCAAACAATTAGACGATTAAACCAATATGCTTAGTTATTTGCAAGGAATTATTATCAGAACCGAAGGTGATTTTGCAGTTATTAAGATAATGGGAGATCAGGAGTTGTATTGGCCGAAAAAATCAATCAATTTTAATTATGCCGAAGGCGAGACCGTCAATCTCGGCTTATTCAAGGAAGAGCCGGCTCCGGAAAGAAACGAAGAGAAGGCCAAGGTTATTTTAAGGCAAATTTTCCAACCCAATGCTTAAGGTCTTGAAATTCATGGAAAAAATAAATTGGCCGTCGCTGGCCGGCCGGGGGAAGAAATGGCTGTTGCCGACGGTTGCGGCCATTATTTTTATTTTGGCTGCTTTAATCGCCGGCAATGCTTTGGCTTTCTTTGAAACATCTTATCTTGATCGGTTCTATCCTAACACTAAAATCGGCTCAATCGATTTATCCGGCTTGACCAAGAACCAGGCCTTCGATTTATTGAATAAAATCTCGGAGGATGTCAGCCGGCAGAGCATTCAAGTCAAGTATTCCAGCGATTCAGGCGATCAAATTATTCTGCTTGACCAATTTTCCAATCCGGATTCCGCCAGCAATTATTTGGATTATGATGTTTATCGGACGGTTTATGATAATTTTAATGTCGGCCGAACCGGCAATTGGCTGAAGCGCTTGGCCGATCAATGGCTGTTATGGCAGGGGTATCGTCCGGCTAAGGCGGTTTTGAAATTGGATAAGGATTATGTCAGGAAAACCATCGCCGTCCAATTGTCCGATTCGGATTTAAAAGCGGTTGATGCCGCCCCTCGAATCAATTGCCTCAACGGCAATTGCCAAGTTGATATTTCTTCGGAAAAATCCGGTCAATCATTCAATTATGATCAGGCCTTGGGCGAGTGGGAGAAAAATTTGGAATTGTTCCGCAATAGTCCGATTGAATTGGAGAAAATCATTCTTAATCCAACAATCAAAAAAGCCGAGGCCGAAGTTTTAATCGGCAGATTAAGCGATTTTTTATTAAGCTCATCAACCCCGGAATTCCATTACCAAGATAAGTCCTGGCGGATTAATAAAACTGATTTAGCCAAGGTCATTAAATTTGAATCCGGCCGGAGCAATATTTATTTGTCAGTCGATGAAGCCAATTTCTCTCAGTGGTTTCGTGACAATATCGGGCAAGAAATAGATATTCCGGCTCAGAATGCCACAGTCAAGATCAGTGGCGGCCGGGTGGCCAGCTTATCAGCCCATAAGAGCGGCCAGGCGGCCGATTTCCAACAGGCCTTTTTGGATTTTAAAACCAAGGTCATCAATTATGATTTCAATGATCTTAATTTCGAGTTGAAAGTCGTCAGTACAGAGCCAGAAGTAATGACTGAGAATATTAATGATTTGGGGATTAAGGAAATTCTGGGCATTGGCGAATCAAGTTTTGCCGGCAGTCCGACTAATCGCCGCAAGAATATCAAAAACGGTTCCAATCGATTGAATGGCTTGCTGATTAAGCCCGATGAAGAGTTTTCTTTGGTTAAGACCTTGTTGCCAGTCGACGCCTCAACCGGTTATTTTCCAGAATTGGTGATTAAGGGCAATAAGACAGTGCCGGAATACGGCGGCGGCTTATGCCAGATCGGCACGACTGTTTTTAGGGCGGCCTTGTCATCCGGCCTGCCGATTTTAGAACGCCAGAATCACTCCTATAGCGTTACTTATTATCTGGAAGGCGGATTGCCGGGAGTGGATGCGACGATTTACGACCCGAAGCCGGATTTGCGGTTTAAGAATGATACGGGGGGCTATATTTTGATCCAATCATATATCGTCGGCGATAAGCTGTATTTTGAATTTTGGGGCAATAAAGACGGTCGGACAGTTATACGCACCAAGCCAAGGACTTGGGGTTTGAAAAGCCCGCCGCCGACTAAAATTGTCGAGTCGACTGATTTAGCGCCGGGCCAGAAAAAATGCACGGAAACAGCTCATAAAGGCATTAGCGCGGCCTTTGATTATATTGTCGATTATCCCGACGGCCGGACGGCCACCACAACTTTCACCTCGGTTTATAAGCCCTGGCAAGAGGTTTGCTTAGTGGGCGTAACTGCCGCCGCGACTTCAACGACTGAAGCTGATGTTGCGCCTGTTGATAATCCTTGACAATCAGCTGGAAATAGTTTAGTGTATTAATACTTCGGCTTAATTAAACGAGCCGCCATCGTCTATCGGTTAGGACAGCGGGTTTTCAATCCGTTAAGCGGGGTTCGACTCCCCGTGGCGGTACCAGCGTTATTTATATTTATAGCTGTAAAGTTTATTAAAATGGAATAAGGAATGATTTTATTGCTTGTAATTAGAGTTATGGGTTGTAGAGGTCATTTTAAAGGATAAAATTACAAACAAACTAAAAAGTCGATGGATAAATTCCATCGACTTTTATTTGTGAGTTATTGGTTATTATCAGATATAACCAGTTTAAGGCGGTTAAAAGCTGATAGATGAACAAGATGACTATTAAGTCACATAAACCAATTATTCAACAGTTTCTGCCGTATGCTTTGCCTTAATTGTTTCCAAAACCCTAGCATAAAAATCTTCAGAGAATGATCCTTTGTCTTTCGGGACAAGAGCATCATCATGCTTTTTAAGCAACTTTAGTCCTCCAGTTTTAGCATAACATGCTTGAGTTAAAGTTATCTCTCCGTCCTCGATAAGTTCCTTTCTCATCTCATAACTGACGCTGTTTTTCCAAACTTCCTCTAAACGGCCAGTTGGAATTTCTCTATCTCCCACTTTGATATCCCTGGCATGCCTAAATTTCTGTGTTTCATTGCCAGGACAACCCTGAACTTGCCCATTCATTCTGATAAACATACCACTTATAAACTGATTGCAGGCAAAGCCAGCATATGGTGAAACACCCTCCTGCTCAATTTGCTCCATAGTCATTAACTTTTCTTTAATTAACCAATCATAAAGTTCCACCCATAAATCAACTAATTGTCTATCCTTAAAATCAATACTCTTGATTTCTTCAGCTTCGGCTCCGCGACCGCTGACCATAGTCGGGGCTAATACTACTGGTATATTCCTCTTGATGCCCCACTTAAAAATATCAAAAGCCTCATCAATATTACTTTTTAATACGGGGGCGCAGATTAAGGCCATGCGCTGATTATCGGGGTCATCATTAAAACCTAATTCGGCCATCATTTCAAGAATCTGATTTCTCTTATTGGAATAATCCTCCACTGATGATTCTACTAATTTTTTCTCGGTTTCTGGGTCTGCCGAGGTAAAACTAACTAACAAACTAACATTTTCGTATCCCTTAATTTTAGCCAAGAACTCTTTTGGAGAAAGTCCAAACTTTTTCTTAACTTCTACCTCGTCAGTTAGATACGCTGGCTTAGTGAAAATAGAAAAGTTGATATTTTTCTCCTTAAAATAATCCAGATACTTGAATAAATCAGGATCATCCAGTAATTCTCCTGGCTCCAAGAATTTTACTGTTTCTAATCCCAATTCTGCAGCCTGATCAATAATTTTTTTATTTTCGTCCCAAGTTAGAATAAAACAATCAGAATCCTCTAATGCCATTGTCTTAGAAAAACAACGCGGGCAATTATGCTTACATGTATAAAATTTACCAATTGCCACCGCCCTTTCTTCTCTTGTTGGTATACTATTAACTTTTTCAGCCAGTTCAGCCGAAGGGATTGACATATCCAAAGTCAGCATTTTATATGTTCCGTCTGGCAATTTTTCTTTCATTTTATCTACTGTAAAAGACCAGCCTTTAGGCCACGGCCGATAGCCCTCAGGGTAACCATCAGTAAATTTTTCAGGAACATCAGGGAACACCTGCTGTTTTTCTCTCTTCTCAGTCTGGTCAGGCTGACTGACTGGATTCTCAAATGGATTTTTTGGCATATTCATATTAGTTATTTCTTGACTACATTTTACTAAATTCAGTGTTAAAAGTAAAATTTTCAAAAAAACCGCCAGAGGTCCAAAGGACATGGCGGAAATACTGCTGATATTCGGCTACTGACTGAGCGGTTTGTTGTTTTTGTCTACGGGAAGACGATTGCCAGCCGCATCGACGAGATAGCCGCTGTTGTTGTAGCGCATGCCAACGGGCTTGCCTTGGGCATCAACGAATATGCCTCCCTCGATATAGTGCGGACCACGCGGCAGATGCTTTCTCAGACTGTCGTGAATGACATCGCCGGTGCGACGCCGAGCATGACCGACCAATCGCACCACTACGACTCGGCAAGGATTCTCTTTGTTCTTATAGTCATAGTCCACCTCGATATTGATGTGGTAGAGGCCCTCAATCGCGTGCCCTTCTGCGGTTGATAAACCAGTGCAGAAGACGTCGACCAACGCTTCGATATGAGTAAAGCAGCAGGGGCACTCATAACGCTTGGTCCAAACGATGCCCTTATGGGTTGAAACTTGCTCGTTATTGACCATGGGAATACAGTTAGATACGACATCTTTCAGGACGTCCATACCAAGCCCACCTTCGCCATCGTTGATGATGTGAGTGGACGATTCGCATGGTATATGAATGCGTTCCGTAGGTGTGTTTTCAAAGCATACATATTGTGGCATGGCAGTTCTCCTTGTTGTTGGGTTGAGTTGATGTTAAAAGTTACAAAATTAGTCATTTAAGGTACTTCTTCAGTTGATTACTTGATAAATCATTATAGCAAACCATAGGTATTTTGTCAATACCAGGACTAACTCAGCTCAAATAAGCCAAGTTAGCCCAGTCTATTTTGAATTGCCAAATGTTACAACCAACTACAATCAAACTATAACTAAATTACCAATATTGGTGGTTATGAACTCTTATAAGAATAGACGAAAGTAAATATGGGTATCAGAATTTTAAAGGACTAAAAGCTTATCTCGTTGAAGGTTTTATGGTATCTCGGCAAATCCTTCTTTTGCTTTATTCCGTCATTATATACTTGAAGCATCTCTAAACTCCTGTGTCTGGTGTATCTCGCCACTTCCAATAAATCGCCTTTATAATTCTTAATCAGTTTGGTAATAAAGTAATGGCGAAAGCCATGGACGTTCCTGTTAATATCTAATGCCGACAATACTGTTTTAATGATTTCCCTCAAACCCCTCACGGATAACTTGTTATTGAGATTGTGATTGCTTTTACTGGCTAATAAATAGCCGTCAGCTATGTGGTTTGTTTTGATAAATAGCTGGATATTCTTAACTGTTTCAGGGTGCAGGTTGATTAACTCCTTATCATCTCTGCCTTTGCCCACGACAAATAGGGTATGATTTATCGGGTCAAAATCCTGATATTTTAATCTGGTTATTTCACATTGCCTTAATCCTTGAAAGATTAAGAGGCTGAATATTGCTTTTAATCTAGTGTTTTGATTAGTATTAGATAATGATTGCAGATAGGTAATTAGTTTGGATATTTCCTCGTCATTTAATCCGTCTATTTTGTGTCGCTTTGATTGCGAGAATGATTTGATATTTTGAGTAATATCGGTCGGCAACAATCCTTGCCGATTAAGCTCTTTTAAAAAAATCCTGCTTGTGGCAAGATACTTATTCTTAGTGCTGGCTGAATAATCAATTTTATCATTTAAATAGTGTTTAAACTCTAAAAAGCTATTCCTATTAAAGCCGAATCTTTTAAGGAAAATTAGGAATAGTCCTATCCTTTGCTTGTATTCCTCGCGAGTATTTTCAGATACATCCAATAAATCAAAAATTTGTTTCACCTGCGATAGAATATTTGAATAATCAAACTCGTTTTTTACGAGTTGCTGATTGACTTCCATATATTAGGAGTTATTTATTTTTCTCTAAAAACCAAGTTGATATATTATTGATTTCGGGAGTTAATGCCGAATAAATCGCCTCATATCTGGGTCTATCGGCATCAGGCGTGTTGTTAAACGGCTTTTCAAGCCAATCTATCGGTTGACCTGAGAAATAGTCCTTTTTGAAGTTAATGCCGCTTCTCATCCGCCAAATAACATTCTTTATCCTCTCGTCAGTTGTTAGGACATCATTAGGATAATGCTTTTTAATTAGCTTGATTACCCACGGTTTGCTCATTAGAATATTTATCATTGGGCTGATATGGAAATCTACGGTCTCAGGCAGGATGTCATTAGTTGTTAAGGCTAAATTGATGTTCTTGTAATCTTTCTGAACAGGTATATTGGCGTAAATGCTTTTTAGTTTTCTGAGTGTCATAATCTTTTCCTTTATTCTATTTGACCAAATCCTCGTAAAAAAAGACAACATTCGCATGTCGCCTTTCATCCCGCCCATTTTTTCTCTCCATTTAATCGCCATTATCATTTCCCGTTCTTGCTTGCTTAAATCGTCCCAATCAATATAAGGAATAATATTTATGCTTTTAAAACCGTTGTTATAAGCCATAAAATCATAATCCCTAATCTCAATCTTTGCCAGCTGTTCAATTAAGTTTAAGGAAAATGTTTCAATGTCATCAGTTAGTATAAATGATTTTCTGGCTGATAGGCTTCCGAGTTCAACCACCTTTCTAAAATCAGGGTGAAGTATGGCATCTTCCAATATGATTATCGGCAATCTGCGGAAGAAATCATTAGGATTTTTATTTAGCCACGATTTGGCAGATAACAGGGCTTTGCTTACCTCATTTCGCCTGATAGCTTTTTGTGTGGCTGATTTAAGTACAGATGTTGAGAAACCGTCATTAGTTTTTATTCCCAAAGCTAATTTAAGATGTTTGCAAGGTAATTTATTCTTATTGTTAGTAAATTCTCGGCAAGTGCAAGTCTTTTCTATGGTGTTGATTTCATAAACCCTATCTGAATTGAATGATTTGATTAGTATTATTTTATTTTTCTTGCCGAATAAGTCTTGTTTTAAATAACTACCCTTTTGAATCAGCTCATTTTTCATAGATTTATAATGGTTATTTTGAGTTTTGTTTAATTTTAGCAGAAAACCTAAATATTGTCAAGTTATTTTAGCTAAAATTAGCAAAAAATCCATTATTTTTCTATTTTATTCCCAAGTAGGAAAAATCACTGGTAGATTGGTTATAGATATGCCCCTGTTGTTCTAAATTTGCCTAATTTGAGGCTATTTATCCAGAGTGGATAGATTATGGGTTTTAATCTCTTTGGTTCGTTAGAAAGCCCTGTGTGGCTTTTCCTGTTTTGCCAAAATCCCAAAATAGTTATATAATTACACTTGTTCCACTGATTGAGAGTAATTATCTAAGCCGTAGATTGATAAATCAATCGTGTTAAATACCGCATTCCACTTTTTAACGAGATTTTCTAAGGTGTTCCATTCAAAGACCCACGAGGGTACGTCTCTATGATCATCCTCGCACTCGAAACTTCGTGCGACGAAACCTCGGCTGCCATTTTATCCGGCAACCGAGGTGATTTGAAATTGCTTGCCAATGTAGTATCGTCGCAGATTGATATCCATAAGCAATACGGCGGCGTGGTGCCGGAAGTGGCGGCTCGTCATCATATCCAGAATATAATTCCGGTGGTGGCTGAAGCGCTGGAAACGGCGAAAATCAAGCCGGCCAATATTGATTTGATGGCGGTGACATCAGGACCGGGATTAGTGACCTCGCTGATTATCGGCGTGGAGACAGCTAAAGCTCTCAGTTATGCCTGGCAAAAGCCGCTTTTGGCAGTCAATCACATGTATTCCCATATTGCCGCTAATTTTTACGGCAACGAGATTAAATTTCCGGCCGTTTGTCTGGTGGTTTCCGGCGGCCATACGGAAATCGTTCATTTAAAAAATTATCAGCAATACAAAAAAATCGGCCAGACGATTGATGATGCGGCCGGTGAGGCCTTTGACAAGGTGGCCAAGTTATTGGGGTTGGGGTATCCAGGTGGACCAGCAATATCCGCTAAAGCGGATAAATTCCCAATTCCCAATTTCCAATTTCCAATAATAAAACTTCCGCGCCCAATGATTAATACCAAGGATTATAATTTTAGTTTTTCCGGGCTGAAGACCGCCGTGCTTTATGCTGCTCAGAAAATTAGGAATCAGGATGAGAATTTCCAAATCGCCATGTCTCATTATTTTCAAGAAGCGGTTATCGAAGTCCTGGTCGCTAAAACTGTCAGGGCGGCGAAGCAATTGAAAGCCAAGACGATTTTAATGGCTGGCGGCGTGGCGGCCAATAAGGAATTGCGAACTG
>JBAZMO010000007.1:0-24066 GCA_041649655.1 Patescibacteria group bacterium | reverse complement strand
CATGCTGTCGATGAAATTCAATGTGCTGTATCAGTTTTACGGATTTTTTTCCACCAAATTGCTAAAACAAAAAATCGTGACGGCTGAAAAAGATCCGGGAGAGTTACGGTTCGTTTACGGTTTTACGGCGGCGATGTTCTTGCTTTCTTTTTTTCTGCTGTATTTCGACAAGTTCACTGCCGTGGCTTGGGGTTTGGATCTGGCGGTGTCTTTTCTGACCTTGCTGGCGAGCTTTGCCAATATCTGCGTCGCCGCGCTGATGTATGTGCTGTTCAAGAAACTTTTTAACAAATCATAAAGATGGGGATCAGGGGGAAACAAAAAATTTGCCGGAAGAAAATATTGGGCGATTCCGGTTTTGTCAACGGAAACTGCTGGTTAGCCAAAAATGTCGGTCATCCGCCGTCTTCTCGCTGCCAGTATTGCGAATTGGAATTCAAGCACTGCTTATTTTCGCGTTATCTGGCGATCAGCGTTATTTTGGTTTTTTTGCTTTTGCTGATTTCTTATCTGGTTGAAGGGGGTATTTCGCGAACATTAATCTTGTCTATTTTCGTGCTGATCATCACCTACGGTTATTTTTTCAATAAGAGCACTGAGGCCATCATTGAAGCCAGTTTTTCAGAAAAAAAATCTAAAGAGGCCTTCAAAGATCTGGCTGTTACCCTGAAACAAAGAGTGGCCGATCAAACCGGAGAATTGAAAGCGCGTGCCAGGCATTTGGAGAAGCTGCTAAAAATGCGCGAAGAGTTTCTGGACATCGCCAGCCATCAGCTTAAAACCCCGATCTCCGTCATTCGCGGGACACTGTCCATGTTCCGGGACGGCTCAATGGCTAAATTGCCACAGACGGAACAGCGCAAGTTCATGGACAATATCTATCATAAGACGGAAAAACTAAATGTCATTATTGCCGACATTCTGCGCGCCTCGGAAATTGAATCGGAGGACTTCAAGATTAATGCCAAAACGGCGAAGCCGGCTGATTTGTCGGCCATCCTGAGGGCGGTTTATGACGATTTGCGGGAATTGGCCGAGGAAAAGGGACTCCGGTTGGAATTGAATCTGCCGGCCAAGCCGGCGCCGCAGGTTTTGACCAGCGCTGATTTTTTGGAGCAGGCCTTTTATAATTTAGTCGATAATGCTATCAAATATACGGCCAAGGGACGGGTCGGCATTGATTTGGCTGTCAAGGGCGATCAAGCGACGGTCAAAGTCAGCGATACCGGCATCGGCATTCCCGCCGCTGATCGCAAAAAAATGTTTGAGAAGTTCTCGCGCGGGAAAAACGCGGTTAATATGTATACTGACGGCTCGGGCTTAGGGCTGTTTATCGTCAAACGAATGGTCGAGGCGCATCCGGGCGGGAAAATATCTTTCGAGAGTGTTGAGGGCCAGGGCACGTCTTTTTCTGTCATTTTGCCGATAGCCAAGTAGCGGCGTTTTATTAATAATGGCGTTCTTGAAATAAATGGCTGAATCTGTTAAAGTGCGTCTATTGGAAGTCGCTATTAAATAAGCTTTTTATGAAACTAACCATCGAAGAGGTCGAACATATCGCCACTTTGGCCCGGCTCCGGCTGACCGAGGCGGAAAAGGATCGATACGCGCAACAGCTATCCGGCATTCTTGACTATGTCGAAAAGCTTTCAGCGGTTGATACGGCTGACATCGAGCCCACTTCCCAAGTTACCGGCTTGACCAATATCATGCGCGAGGATGAAATCATCCCCAGCGGCATTAATGAAGGGCTCTTGGCCTGCGCGCCGGAGTCGTCCGACGGCTTTATCGCCGTGCCGAAAATTTTTGAAAACAAATAATTTGATTATGTCCGATTTGAATAAATTGACTTTGCTCGAGGCCTTCCAAGGGTTGAGGGAGAAAAAATTCAGTTCGCGCGATTTGACTGAAGCTTGTTTTGAGCAAATTAAGAAATATGATGATCAAATCAAGGCGTTCATCACTTTGAATGAAGCCGAAGCTTATGCTCAAGCCGAAGCCGCGGATGAAAAAATCCAATCGGGCGCCAGTGTTTCGCCGCTCGCCGGCATTCCGGTGGCGATCAAGGATGTTTTTTGCACAAAGGGGCTGAAATCAACCGGCGGATCAAAGATTTTGGAAAATTATATTCCGCCGTTTGACGCGACAGTCGTTAAAAAAATCAGGGAAAATGATGCGGTTATTTTAGGCAAGGTCAATTGCGATGAATTCGCTATGGGCGGATCCACCGAGAATTCCGGTTTTTTTCCGACTAAGAATCCTTGGGATTACGATCGTGTTCCCGGCGGCAGTTCCGGCGGTTCAGCCGCGGCGGTGGCGGCCGATTTGGCGATTTTTTCCTTGGGAACGGATACGGGCGGCTCTATCAGGCAGCCGGCTTCTTATTGCGGCATCTCCGGCCTTAAAGTGTCTTACGGCCGCGTCTCGCGCTATGGCGTTAGCGCCATGACTTCCTCATTAGATACGATTGGCCCGTTCGGCAAGTCCGTCGAAGATATCTCTTTGATCTTAAAATATATTGCCGGACGCGACAGCCAGGATTCGACCACGCCCGAGATCGCCGTCGATGATTACAGCGCTGAAATCTTGAAAGATATCAAAGGCCTGAAAATCGGCTTGCCGAAGGAATATTTTGTCGAGGGCATGGCGCCGGGAGTACGTGATCGCATTCTAGGGGCGGCTAAAAAGTTCGAGGGTCTTGGCGCCGAGGTGATCGATATTTCTTTGCCGCACACTGATTTGGCGGTGGCCGCTTATTATATTATTTGCCCCTGTGAGGTTTCGAGCAATATGGCCCGTTATGACGGCATCAAATACGGCCTGTCACAGCGTTCCGGCCATGGCTTGTTGGATATTTATCTGGACAGCCGGGCCGAGGGCTTGGGCGCCGAAGTCAAACGCCGGATCATGATCGGCACTTATGCCTTATCCGCCGGCTATTATGACGCCTATTACAAGAAAGCCATGCAGGTCAGGACCTTGGTTTGCCGGGACTTTGAAGAGGCCTTTAAATCAGTCGATGTCATTCTGACTCCGGTGACGACTACGCCGGCTTTCAAGATCGGAGAAAATTTCAATGATCCGCTGAAAATGTATTTGGAAGACGTGTTCACTATTCCGGCTTCGCTGGCCGGCTTGTGCGGTTTGGTCATCCCGGCCGGCTTGTCGGAAAATTTGCCGGTTGGCATGCAATTGATCGGCAAGCGTTTCGATGAAAAGGCAGTTTTACGGGCCGGCCATCAATTCCAATTAGCTACTGATTATCATCGGCAAAAGCCAAAGCTGTAATTTGCCGGATATTTTTTCAGATGTTATAATGAATTATCTCAATTAAAATTAATCTTAAAAATATGGATAATATGGAAGGACAGAAAGGCAAAAAAAGCTTAGTTGTCGGTTTAATCGTCGGGATTATCGTGTTGGCGATATTGGCGTTGATTGCGGCTGCGGCTACGGGCGCGATTACGTTGGGCGGATTATCGGCTAAAGACGCCGCGGTTAAGGCGGAGAAGTTTATTAACACTGAGTTGCTGGGCGGCCAAGGCGACGCAATCATTAAAGTCGTTGGCGAAGAGGGCGGACTTTATAAGCTAGAGGTCTCCTATCAGGGGCAGAAAATCGATTCTTATATGACTAAGGACGGCAAATTTTTCTTCCCCTCGGTTTATGATATGGCTTCGACTACGGCTCCTGCCGCTGCCGATAGTCCTGCCGCCGCCGCTGCTGAAGCGCCGAAAAATGACAAGCCAATTGTCGAATTATTCGTCATGAGCTATTGCCCTTACGGCACCCAGATTGAGAAGGGTATTATTCCGGTGGTGCAGGCCTTAGGCAATAAGATTGATTTTAAATTGAAATTCGTTGATTATACCATGCATGGCGACAAGGAAAATCAAGAGAATCTGCGCGAGTATTGCATTGATCAGGGCCAGAATAATAAATTGCTCGGTTATTTAAGTTGTTTTTTGAAGAGCGGCGATTCGACCGCCTGTTTGAAGTCAACCGGGGTTGATGAGGCCAAAGTCCAGACCTGCATGGATTCGACAGCGAAGACCGAACAGATTACCGGCACTGATTTTTCCGTCCATCAGGCGGATAATCAAAAATACGGCGTTCAGGGCTCTCCGACCTTGGTTATTAACGGCACAACCGTTCAATCGGCCAGGGACAGCGCCTCTCTCTTGAAAACCATCTGCGGCGCTTTCAGCTCCGCCCCGAGCGAATGCGATCAAAAATTGTCAACGGCTTCGCCATCGGCCGGTTTCGGCGAGGGGACCGACAGTTCCGCGACTGACGCCAGCTGCGAGTAGCAACTTAGATTTTTAAAAAACACTCTTGTTTAGAAATATTCGAGAGTGTTTTTTTGATTTCAGATGGAGTTGACGGATTTTTTATTTGATTATTTTAATCGCTTTGCCATTGATCAAGGCATCGGCGATTTTTGCATAAGCGGAATAGATTATCCTTTGGTAAGTGCTGGTTGAGGTATGCATTTTCTCAGCCGCTTCCTGTTGATCCAAGCCGTTAATATGCCTTAGGCGGTAGGCCTCCATTTCTTCAACGGTAAGCTCCACAACCTCAAGATCCCTCATGGATATTCCTTGAGGCTTAAAATAGACAACATTGGGATTGAATTGTATTTTTCGGCACAATTTTGGTCTTGGCATATTTAACCTTGGGTATTTTACGATCGTTTGGCGGCGAAACGATTAATTAAACAGCAGAATCAAGGAGCCGATGCTTCAGCTCCTCCAAATCTGCTCCCATTCAAATACAATGGGATTTATTCTGATGCTCTATTGCGGCAGCGGCGACCTAAACCTAGTCCTCTATTGCTGCAATTCTTACGACCAGATCCGGTTCCAGGGCAATTATTCTGCTTATCGGCTGTTTTTCCGTCATTTCCGCATTTGCCCAAACCCCTGCCAGTTCTCGGACCTTCGCCTCGAGGGCCGGTTCCATTCATATTTGGCATATTTTTCAGTTAATTTAATGATATTTCGGCAATGCGACCTTTGCTTTAACACCGCCTATTATGAGTATATACCCATAACAGATATTTGTCAAGAGGTATCGCAGCATTATCGACTTGCCGCAGTAATCTGCCAAAAATGATTTTTCTGATGCTATTTTAAGAATTTACTGGCTAAATAAGTGGCAATCGGCATAGAAAGCATCAAACCGATGCTGCCGACTAAGGCCCGGACTATCTCCGTGGCGATAACATTATTATTTATCACCTGGAGAAAATCAACCGAACCGGCCGGACTCAAATAAAACAGCATCAATAAGGGCAAAGAGACCCCGACATAGGTTAAGAACAAGGTATTGACGATGGCTCCCAAATGGGTCTGTCCGATTTTGACCGCCATTTTGAATACTTGATTATCCGGCAGTTTGCTGTTAGCCGATTTGATTTGAGCGACTGCCTCAATCTGCCCCAGAATAATATCATCCAACACGCCGACAGCGCCGATCAATATCCCGGCCAGAAGCAAACCTTGGAAATTAATGTTGCCGGCGCTGGTGCCAATCAGCAGCGTTGCCTCTTCGGTAGAGAAACCGGATAATCTGGTTAGCCAAGTAAACAGATAGGCAAGTATTAAGGTTAAAATCAGAGAAATAAAAACCGTCAGTACCGCTAAATGAGATTTTTTATTAAATCCGTCGGTTACATAGATTATAATAACCATGACCAATAATGATCCTAAAATCGCGACCGCTAAAGGACTGGCGCCATTAAGCAGTTGGGGAATAATCAAGGCGACAATGACGATAAAACTTAGAATCAGTCCCAATAAAGATTTAAAGCCCTTCTGGCCGCCGATAATAACCGTGGCTAAAATAAAAATAATCGCTAAAACATACAGCCAATTAGTACGGATATAATCAGTCACAAAATAGCTTGTTTCGCCGTTATTATTGGCGATGGAATCGACATAAACCGCATCTCCGATCTTGTAGACGCCGATGGAAACTACGTCAAAATCACCGATGCCAAGCGATGTTATCTCTGTTCCTTTAAAATCGCCGCTTAAACCTTTGAGCAATAGGTTTTGTTGAATCGCCGTTGAACCGTCATCGCGAACAGTCATTTTTTCTGCCAGCACTTTGATCACTTTGGCTTTAAAAGTGACGCCGGCCTCGTCGGTCTTGGCATTAGTTGAAAAAGGCGCGGATAGCAGTAACGCCAAGAGGAAAATAAAAATTAACGATTTTTTTATCATAATTTTACTTAGCTAAATTCATTAAAGAAATGACTGCAAACATAAAAATTACGCCTAGAATCACTCCGAGAATGCTTAAATGCCCATGACCCAATTTTTTAGCCGCCGGAATCAGCTCATCAATCGCCACATAAAACATAATGCCGGAAACGCCGGCGAGCAGCCCGCCCATCAATGGGGGGCTTGAATAATTCATCAATAGCAGCCAGGCCAGCAAAGCGCCGATCGGTTCCGCAATGCCGGCGATGAAGGCATAAAAAATCCCTTGCCAACGGCTTTTGGTCGAGCAATAAATCGGCAAAGCAACGCAAAAACCTTCGGGAATATTATGAATGGCGATAGCCAGAGCCATTGTCAATCCCAAATAAGGATTCAATAAGGCCGAGGTAAAGGTAACTACGCCTTCGGGCAGATTATGCAAACCGATGGCCAGGGCGACAAATACGCCGGCAGCCATAAGTTTTTTATCGCCGATTTGACTACAGCTGATTTTTTTATTTGATTGCTTGGAAATCAAAATGATGTTATCGTCATGTTTACTGTCTCTGTCCAAAAAATAATGGGTTAGGATGTCCAGCAAGTAAGCGACAAATGCGCCGATTACGAAATAAAAAATCACGATATATTTATTATCCAGAATGGCGATTGATTCGGGCAGTAATTCAAAAAAAGACAAATAAACCATGATGCCGGCGGAAAAACCTAAACCCAAAGCGACACGCTTAAGAGGCAACCCTTTGAAAGCAAAGACGAAGAGCGCGCCCAGCAAAGAAGCCAGTCCGGCCAGAAAAGAAATCGTTAAAGCGAATTCGACATTAGATAAATTTAACATAATGGATTTAGAACGATAAATTTATCCTTATTTCCTTCTAACACAAAAGGATAAAGTATGAGCTGTTTGTGTTTATTGTAGCAAAAAATCGCCCTTTAGGCGACTTTTATTTTATAAGCAATTTATATTTTTTAAAAAACACCCTCCGATTTTCGCGGGGGGGTGTTTTTTAGTAACTTGGCACGTTGATTGGTTATACTTGCAGATGCGCCTCCCGATTTATCCCAATCAGTTTCAAATACAATAAAGTCAGGTCGGACAAGAAAGGCAATTTCTCGATTTCTTGAAGCGGCATAAAAATTTGCTGTTTGTGCTTTAAGGGTTCGGCATTCCTCATTTCGCCGCTGTATTTTGTTATTTCAAATAAGTGGCTGACAACTTTAACGTCATTCTCGCCTCTTTTGTAGAAGTAATCCTGGTGAGTTATTTCAGCGCATTCAAGTATTTCCAAATCGCATTCTTCTAAAATTTCTTGCTTCAGTCCGTCAATAATGCTTTGGCCTCCTTTTACTTTCCCCACCGGGATTGTCCAAAATCCGTATTTTACGTGTTCCTGCACTAAGATGTCGCCCCTTTCATTTTTTATAACGGCAGCGATTCCGTCGTGATCGACGATATCTTCCGCATTGTAGTTGATAGCCATAATGGAACAAATAATAATCGAGTCGTTTTGCTGAATGTAAAAATTGGCGGTGCTTTTCAGAGCCGACTTCAATTAAAAAATTGCGATATTAAATTATTAGCGATTACCTCCATTTTATTATCATCATAATTATCAATATGCGTAGCGAGGCAAAGAAATATTATTACTGATCCCCTGACTGCAAACCAAACACGAGGAAATTGATTTGATTGAAGACCTTTTATTGCCATTTCAACTTTCCATATCGTATAACTCCCGCAACACTTTATTCTATGTAGTTTTCCTGGAGCGATAACTTGGCGAGGATTCTCGGGATTGAAATGAACCTCGCAGATTTTCTTGAAAGAATACAAGCCATCAAAAAAAGGAAACCGACCGTTAATTTTGGCGGCGTCCTTATCGAACGAGGGGTGGCTTAAAAAATTAAGCATATTCTGAAAAATCAGTCCCTCTATAAAAAGTTAACTCATATGCGATTGACGCATTTAAGTCAGTGCCTATGTAAGGCGCTTCGGCATGCGATAAATCCTCAAGTTGCTTGCCGCTTAAATGGCCATATTTACTTATTACCCTATCAATCATTTTAATTTCCTCGGGCTTGAAGACTGATAAATCTGGGGCGTTAATGGTTTTATAAACCTCTGTTGGATTATAATCAGTATATTCCTGTTTTGATTCCACAGTCATTAATTTTTCTTTTACTAAATTACTAACAGCGTCGTCCATTTTTTCAGGAAACGGCCCCATTGGAAGCGCCTTGTATTCATCGCCAGTAATGGATTGTTGAAATTTCTCGTAAAAATCAAAATCAACAAAATATAATAATTTTGCCAATTTCTTCTTGCCCCTAATTTCTCCACCTAACTCTTGGGCTAGATATAAAATCAGGTTTTTATATTTATTTTGTTCAATTCTAGTCATAAAAATGCCAAATATCTTTATGTTTAAATTATAACACAAAATCAAGTGAATATACAATAAATAAATACGTAAACACGTAAATATCTAAAATTTAGATTTTATGATATTACAACCCAAGTTATCAAAATTACCTAAAATTACCCAATACTTGTGATTATAAATATAATCTTATATAATCCATGTATGGTTACAAACAATAAATTTAATACAGTCAATGGATTTTACGCCGCAAGAAAAAATCACTATTTTTAAAAACATCTTCCGGGGGCGAAAAGATGTTTTTGCCGTTTATTGGGAGAAGGCCGATAAAACAGCCAGCGGTTATACGCCGGCTTGTTTAAATGAGTGGAAGCAGGGGTTGTGCCATAAAATGCAAAGACAAAAATGCAAGGATTGCCCCAATGCTAAATATGTCGGACTTGATGATTATTATATCGGGCAACATTTACGCGGTCAAAAAATTTATGGCATTTATCCTTTACTCGAAGATAATCAGTCATATTTTATCGCGGCTGATTTTGATGGAAAAAATTGGAAAAAAGACGCTTTAAAATATTTAGAGAATTGTCTTAAATATAACCTATCCGTTTATATTGAACGATCAAAATCCGGCAATGGCGGTCATGTTTGGATATTTTTTGAAGATAGGTATCCGGCTTTCAAAAGCCGAAATATTGCTATAAATATTTTACGGGAAGCGAAAATAATCGATCAATTTGCCAAAGAAGATAGTTTTGACTGCTTATTCCCGAATCAAGATGAACATAGCGGCAAAGGATTTGGCAATTTAATCGCTTTGCCGCTGCAAGGCCAAGCTAGAGAAAACAGCAACACTATTTTTCTAGATCACAAGAATGGCCTATTGCCGTTTGATGACCAATGGGAATTTTTAAATCAGATTAATAAAATTACTGTTGCCAAATTAAATGACTTGTATGGTGAATTTAATAATATTGACGATAGCAACAATAGTCAGACCAAAAAGTTGAATTCACCCAAACAATTAATCATAACTGTCGCTGAGCAAATTTGTATCAGCAAGGTCAACTTACCCAGAGTATTGGTGAATTATTTACGGGAGGAATTGAATTTTGTCAATTCTGAATTCCTGATTAAGAAAAAAATGGGACTGAGTACTTACAAAATGGAAAGATATTTTAAGCTGATCAATTCGACAGAAAATAATTATGCGATTCCCAGGGGATTCCTAAACGAGCTGATAAATTTTCTTAATGAAAAAAATATAAGATTTACGCTTAATGATCAGCGCAATAAATGTGAAGAGATAAAATTTGAAATTTTCTGTAAACCGTATGATTATCAGCTGGAAGCGGTCAAGGATGTGCTGATTGAAGATAACGGCGTACTCGTTGCTCCGCCCGGCTCCGGCAAAACGATAATGGGCATAGACGTTATTGCTCAGTTAAAACAGCCGACGCTGATCTTAGTGCATAAAAAGCAGATTTACAGTCAATGGATCCAAAGAATTGAAAGTTTCATGAATATCCCCAAAAGAGAAATCGGTCAGATTTGTTCTAATAAGAAAATAGTCGGCGATAAGGTTACTGTGGCTATGCTTCAGACATTATCCAATGTGGATAATTTTGTTAAAGAATTAGGTCTTGACAACGTCGGGTTGGTTTTAGTGGATGAGTGCCACCATATTCCGGCCAAAACCTTTCGAAAAGTCATCACTAAATTAAACCCATATTATCTCTATGGCCTAACGGCTACGCCTAAAAGAAAAAACAATGATGAAAAACTGATTTATATATTTTTGGGGAAAATTCTACATACGGTCAATAAAAATTTCAATACTCAAAACCCAAATGAAAAATCTCGGTCTTATGAAAATAAAGAAACAAGAGTAATAATAAAAAATACCGAAATAGCCGTGCCGTTCAAAGTTAAAATTGATAATTTTCAAGTTCTGTCTAAAATAATCACATTTGATTCTAACCGTAATCAATTGATTGTTAACGATATCAGCCAGGAAGTTAACGGCGGGAATAAATGCCTGGTTTTAACTGAACGAAAGGATCATGTTGAAGCGCTAAGCTATTATCTTAGGGGGCAATATGAGATAATTACCTTGACTAGCGATCTGACTGAAAAGCAGAGGAACGAGAAATTAAAGCAAATCGAATCGGGCAATTATCAAATCTTAATCGCCACTGGCCAGTTAATCGGAGAAGGCACCGATTTCCCCGATTTAAACTGCTTATTTTTAGTTTACCCCTTTTCCTTTGAGGGTAAGCTTATACAATATATTGGCCGCATTCAACGAGGACAAAACTCAAACGGCAGGATTTATGACTATCGGGATATTAAAATCGACTATTTGGAGAAGTTTTACAAAAAGCGCGAAAAATATTACAAAAAAAATTTTTCATTTTAACTCGCCGAACCATGCAAGAATTATTAAAAAAACATTTCGGCTATGACGAGTTCCGAGCCGGACAGCAAGAGATCATCCAGGAGATAATCGACGGCCGGGATTGTTTGGTGCTAATGCCGACAGGCGGTGGTAAATCATTATGTTTTCAATTGCCGGCCTTGATGCTCGACGGCTTGACGCTGGTTATTTCGCCGCTTATTTCTCTGATGAAGGATCAAGTCGATCAATTGCGCGCCAATGGCATTGCCGCTGGCCTGATTAACAGCATCATGACTCCGCAAGAAATAATAGTCACGCAACAAAAAGCTAAAGAAAACAAGCTTAAAATTTTGTATCTGGCTCCCGAACGTCTGGCTGCATCAAGCTTCATAAATTTTCTTCAAGAAATTAAAATTTCTCTCATCGCTATTGACGAAGCGCACTGTATTTCCGAATGGGGCCATGATTTCCGTCCGGATTATCGTAATCTAAGAAAATTACGTGACATTTTTCCTGCTGTACCGGTTGTAGCCCTTACAGCTACGGCCACGGAGAAAGTCAGGGCGGATATCCTTTCACAGCTCTCTTTGAGAGAGCCGAAAATAGCTATTTCCAGCTTTGATCGGCCGAATCTCACCTATAGGGTTTTGCCCAAGAAAAAATTTAGTCCGCAATTGTCAAAACTGCTTAAAAAATATGAAAATGAAAGCGTCATAATATATTGCTTTTCACGAAAAAGCGCGGCTGCGCTGGCGGATAAGTTGCAAAAGGCGGGCTTTAAAACCGGCGCTTACCACGCTGGACTCAGCGCTCTTCAAAGGGAAAGAGTGCAAGATAAATTTATTAAAGACCAGATAAACATCATAACCGCCACCATCGCCTTCGGTATGGGAATAGATAAGCCGGATGTCCGCTTGGTAGTCCATTTGGATTTGCCAAAATCAATCGAGGGTTATTATCAGGAAACCGGTCGCGCCGGCCGCGATAGCTTGCCGGCCGAGTGTGTATTATTTTTCTCTCCTGGCGACAGGCAAAAACATGCTTATTTTATCAATCAAATTGATGATGAGGCGGAAAAAAATCGAGCTTGGAAAAAATTGGAGGACATACTGCAATATAGTTCGATAGATTCATGCCGGCATAAATATTTGCTAAATTATTTTGGCGAGCAATCTGAAACTGACAGTTGCGGCGCTTGTGATATTTGCCTTGAACCAGCAAAGGAATTCGACGGAACAGAAATCACTCAAAAAATCTTGTCAGCAATCATTCGCACCGGCCAAAAATTCGGTGCGGGGCATATCGCTAGAATACTAACAGGCAGTAAGAGTGAACGCCTCGAACAATTCGGACATGACAAGCTGTCGGTTTTCGGCATTGTTAAGGACTTTAATCGGGATCAATTAAATCAAATCATCAATCAACTAATCAACAAAAATTTACTGCAAAAAACCGACTGGCAGTATCCTATTTTGCAGTTAACTGATTCTGCTTTAACTTTTTTAAAACAAAAACTCAGCATCAAATTAGCCGAGCCGAGTTTTGCCAGCCGTGCCGGAGAATTGACTCAGAGCAATCTGGCATACAATGAAGAATTATTCGAAGAACTGCGTATCTTGCGCAAACGATTAGCCGATCAAATGGGCGTTCCTCCGTACGTTGTTTTTAGCAATAATACCTTGCAGGAAATGGCGACCTACTATCCGCAAAGTCAGCAATCATTGTTAAAAATCACCGGCGTCGGCGAGCAGAAGCTCGAACGATTCGGAGAAATTTTTTTGGCGCTTATCAGCGAATATGCCAAGATAAAAAATATCGCCGATATAACAACATCCAAATACAAATAATATCCCAGAATTGGTAATCTGAGGTCGAGAATAGTTTATAAGGATAAGACGTTGACACTATTATTCTTATCGCTCGACGATGTTTCCCTCGGCATCTATATGCAATTTGGAGAGAGCATTATCGATTTGTGATATTTCATACTCGATACCTTCTTGGTAATCCTTATGTTTTCCAGAACGCACTTCTTCTAAAAGGTCTTCGTAGCAACCCTGTATAAATACAAGGGCACCTTTTACGGCTTTTGAGCTGAACCCACTTGGTGGCATATATTTTTTGATTATTATTTATACTATCCACCATAATCTTCCCATAAATACCTAGTTTGAGTAATAAAGATCAAAAAAAAACGCCTCAATGGCGTCAAAAACTGCAAATAATAAGGTAAAATAACAGCTATTTTGTTGTAAGTATTCTTACAACATTTTAGCTACTTAAAGGGTTTGGCGAGTTCCCAGAGAGTATTGAACATAATGCGATAAGATTGTGCCAATACGTGACCTTCAATCCAAATCGCGATTTCATCTTGGAAAGAGACGATGAAAATCGTATTATTAAATACATCAATATTTACTTTGAGAGGAAAATCCTGCAGCCACCGAGTTTCTCTTTTATATTGTTTATCGTTTTCAGCGGTTTTGCGCGCCACGGCGGAATTATGCACTAGCATGCGGCTTTTTGATTCGTATTTTATAAACTTTTTGTTCCATTTATCCCAATATGCTTCCGAAAAAAATTCAAACACATTGTCAATTGAACCGGCAAAGGATAGAACTTCCGTGTTTTTTGATGCCTCTAATTCAGCTTCATATGCCTCGCGAATTTTCGGCATGCCTTCAAAATATTTAACTACAACTTTATTTTTCTTTAACGTTGAAAGAGTTTCGAGTTGTGGTATAATCATGGATAACTCCGTCAAAACATTCTCTGTTTCATTAATCTTTTTCTTTCCAATTTTCATCAGTTTATCCGGGTTTGCGGGGATATATTTTTTCCCTTGTTTGCGTGTTAACTCGTAAATTCCAAGATCAACTAATTTTTCTGCTTCTGCGTAAATTTGCTGACGATTAATCTTGGTTAATTTAGATAATTCCAAAACAGACAATATTCCATGTTTTAGGGAGGTTAGATATAAAGTCGCCTGGATCTTGCTAAGTCCAAGTTCTTGCAATATTTCAAATTGCTTTTCATTAAAACAATTTTTCATTCATTACTCATTAATCAAAATAACTAATCAAACCACCTGAGTCGCCCCACCATCATGGGACGGTGAGTCGGATCCGATACTTTGTTCTACTATCGGAGAGAGGGGGATTCGAACCCCCGATACCTTGCGGTATACACGCTTTCCAAGCGTGCGCACTAGACCAACTATGCGACCTCTCCAGCTGATAATTCTGTTTATAGCTTAGCCGAAAAATCGGAATTTGTCCAGAAGCGATTTATCTGCTATCATAATGGATATCAATCATTAATTTCAGTTTTTATGCTTAAAAAGATTTTTTTGGTTCTGATTTTGCCGATTTTATCCTTGTCTCTTGCCGGCTGTGGCCCCCAGGATAATCTCCAGTTGGCCGCCTCGGAAGATTCAGCAGCCGTTCAGGATGCCGCAGCCGATCAACCAGCTGAAGCCGGATTGGAAACGGCTGTTCCTAACCAGCAAATTAACTTAGAAAAAAATAATATGACAGCAATCAATCAACCGTCAATGACGATTAATCAGGCTAAAGTTTATACTGCCGCAATCCAGACCGACGCCGGAGAAATCGAGATAACTCTTAACGCCAAGGCAACGCCGATTACGGTTAATAATTTCGTGGCGCTGGCTAGGCAAGGTTTTTATAATGATACGATTTTTCATCGCGTCATTAAGGGCTTTATGATCCAGGGCGGCGATCCCAGGGGCGACGGCACCGGCGGACCGGGGTATTCTTTTGCCGATGAGGCGTTTTCTGGCGAATACGAGCGCGGCACGATCGCCATGGCCAACGCCGGGCCCAATACGAACGGTTCGCAATTTTTTATCATGCATGCCGATTATCCGCTGCCGAAAAATTATGTGATTTTTGGCCGAGTTGTTAAGGGGTTGGAGGCGGTTGATAAGATCGCGACTGCCTCGGTTACCAGGAGTCCGAGCGGAGAAATGTCTCAGCCGCTTGATCCCGTCAAGATAAAGTCAATCGAAATAATCGAGCGATAGGATTATTATTTTTTTGCCGCTTGTTTTTAATTGTGGTATAATATCATTAAGGGTTTGGGGGTTGCCGGTTCTGCCGGCAATCATCTTAATCAGGCCGGTTCATTAATGAAATTATAACGATATGATCTGTTTCAATTGCAAACGGCAGATTCCGGACAATGTCCCGAATTGCCCCAACTGCGGCGCGCCAATCAATCCGCCGGTGCAAATCGGCCAGGAAATCAGGGTCAGGCGTTGGCAGCGTTGGATTTTTTATGTTATTTTCATTATTCTATTTTTATCTTCAGTCGCTTTCGCTGTTTATGTTTACGCCCAGAACACGGAGTTGCTTAATGCTTCGATTGATTTGAAAAACAGTTTGACTAAAACGCAGAGCGATTTGGTCGCTTCCCAAGCCAGTTTAAGCGGCAAGGATACTCAGCTCAGCCAGCTGCAGCAAGATATTGCCGCCAAGCAGGCGTTGCTGGATCAGAAGTTAGCCGAGGTGCAGGCAGTGTCATTGGCAAAAGAAAAATTGACCGCGCAATACGATCAGTTCAATAGCGTGCTTTCGGCGGTTAATGCCAACACCTTTAATGCTTTGATTCAGATGGGGGTAGGTGTGTCTTTTAAGGATTTAGCCAGAGTCCCGGTGGCTGATTATAATCTCGGCGTTGGCGCTGATATCGATACTGACGGCTTGTCGGATTTGGCTGAAGCCGCTTTTGGCACTGATCCCCGCAATGCTGACACTGATTCAGACGGTTATAATGACAAACAAGAGATTATCAATGGCTATGATCCATTATCCAAGACCGATAAATATCCGATTGATCTAAAGTTTACTGCGGCTCAAAAAGGCAAAATTCTATTATCCGTGCAGGGTCAAAACGAGGCCTGGTATGTCAATCCGAAAGACAATAAGCGTTATTTTCTCGGCCGGCCGGCTGATGCGGTCAAGGCCATGGAAGGAGTGCAAACAGCCGCAGCAACCACAACTCGCAGTGTTTCACAATAAAATAAAGCAAATTTAGTGGAGAAAACCCGGATTAATTCCGGGTTTTTTTGATTTTTAATCCTAGTCCTTGACAGGTTTTTTTGTTTGCGGTATATTTATATTAGCAATCTAGTGGTGCGAGTGCTAATTTGTGAAATGTCTTATTTAAGCTAAAAAATAGCTTATGGAGGATCGTCAAAATAATCTTCTCAAGTGCATTATTGAGGAATATATCAAAACCGCCTTGCCGGTCAGTTCTTCTTTGATAGCTGAAAAGTATTTTTCCGATTTAAGTTCGGCCACTATTAGGAATGAAATGGCTGAATTGGAGGTGGCCGGCTATGTCATGCAACCACATACCTCGGCCGGCCGGATCCCGACTTTAAGCGGTTTTAAATACTATGTTGATAATTTGGAAGTCGAGGAGAAGCTGTCAGCCAAAGATGAAGATAAACTGGATGAATTGGTCTTATCCAATGATCGGGAGGATATTAAGGTCTTGGCTAAGAAGCTGGCGGAATTATCGAATGACGCCGTGGTTATCGGTTTTAGCCCTCTTGATATTTATCACACCGGCCTGTCGAATCTGTTTTCCCAGCCGGAATTCATCGACAATGAATCGGTCTGTTCCATGTCGCAGATCATCGACGGTTTGGACAATATCATGGAGCGGGTTTATCTGACGGCCAGCGATAATGGCGAGGTGGTTTTGGGCAATGATAATCCTTTCGGCGATGATTGTTCGGCCGTTGTCGCTAAAATAATTTTTGACGGCGAAGAAATCGTCGTGGCGATTTTGGGGCCGAGGCGGATGGACTATTCGCGCAATCTGAGTTTGATCGATTATATCCAAAAGAAATTGATTCGTCGATTGACGAATTAAAAATATCTAACTAAAAATATTATGGCTGAAGCAGAAATTTCAATCGAACAATTGCAGGAGGAATTGGCCAAAGAGCGTGAACATGCCGCTGAACTTTTAGCCGGTTGGCAGCGCGCCAAGGCCGATTATTCCAATCTGAAAAAAGAAGAAAGCCAAAGGACGCAAGTCATGGCGGAATGGGCCAATGCCGCCGTGATCTCGGAAATATTGCCGGTTTACAATCATTTTAAATTAGCATTGAAGCATATTCCTAAGGATCAGCAATCAGCGGCCTGGGTGCAGGGCGTAATTTTGATCCAGAAACAATTCGCTGATTTTTTGAATAAATACGGCATCAGCGAAATCAAGACGGTTGGCGAAGCTTTTGATCCCAATCGGCATGAAGCGCTGGCGCATGAAGAGCGGGAAGGATTCTCGGCTGATCAGATCTTTGAGGAAATAAGCCCGGGTTATCTGTTAAATGATAAGGTTTTGATGCCGGCCAAAGTCAAGGTGGCGAAATAATAATTACTTTCTTGTCATCCCGACCGAAGTCTGGTAATCCAGACGGAGCGGAGGAATCTCTTGCATTAATAAAATAAATTCAAGGGATTCCTCCACTCCGCTTCGCTGCGGTCGGAATGACAACGAGAATATATATAGAAAAAAATAAATAAATAAATCATATGTCAAAAATCTTAGGCATCGATCTGGGCACGACCAATTCGTGCATGGCCGTCATCGAGGGCGGCCAACCAAAAGTTCTGGAAAACAAAGAGGGCGCGAGAACTACGCCATCAGTTTTAGCCATGACCAAAGCCGGCGAACGTTTGGCCGGCGTCAGCGCCAAGCGCCAAGCGGTCACTAATCCGACTAATACCTTATTCTCCATCAAACGTCTGATGGGGCGGTCTTGGGATGATCCCGAAGTCCAGCGCGATCTGAAATTGATGCCTTACGAAATCAAGCGCGATAAGAGCGGCGTCAAGGTTTCCATGAGTGGCCAGGATTACAGCCCGCAAGAAGTGTCGGCGATGATCCTGACCAAATTGAAAGAGGATGCCGAAGCCAAAATCGGCGAGAAGATCACCGAGGCGGTCATCACCGTTCCGGCTTATTTCAATGATGCCCAACGGCAGGCGACCAAGGATGCCGGAGAAATTGCCGGCTTAACTGTCAAGAGAATCATCAATGAGCCGACAGCGGCCGCCTTGGCTTACGGTTTCGATAAGAAAGCCGGCGAACAGATCGTGGTTTACGATTTGGGCGGCGGCACTTTCGACGTGTCCGTTCTGGACGTGGCGGCCGATACGGTCGAGGTCAAGTCAACCAACGGCGACACTCATTTGGGCGGCGATGATTTCGATCAGAAAATCATGAATTGGATTCTGGATGAATTCAAGAAACAGGAGGGTATTGACCTGTCCAAAGATGCGACCGCTTTGCAGCGCGTTAAAGAAGCGGCGGAGAAAGCCAAGATCGAATTGTCGACTCAGATGGAAACGGAAATCAACCAGCCCTTCATCACAATGGGCGCTGATTCCAGCCCGAAGCATTTGAATATTAGATTGACTCGCGCCCAACTGGAGTCGTTGGTTTTGGATTTGGTCGAAAAGACCTTTGAGCCGGTCAAAAAGGCCTTGAGCGATGCCAAGATGACAACCAAGGATATCGAAGAAATCGTCATGGTCGGCGGCATGACCCGCATGCCTTTGGTTTTGAAGAAAGTTGAAGAATTTTTCGGCAAGAAACCGAATATCAGCGTCAATCCCGATGAGGTGGTCGCTTTGGGCGCGGCAGTGCAAGCCGGCGTCTTGCAAGGCGATGTCAAAGATGTGCTGTTGCTGGATGTGACGCCGCTCACTTTGGGCATTGAGACGATGGGGCAAGTCATGACGCCGCTGATTGAACGCAATACCACCATCCCGACTTCGCGCAGCCAGGTTTTCTCGACCGCGGCTGATAATCAGCCCGGCGTGGAAATCCATGTCTTGCAAGGCGAGCGGCCGATGGCGGCGGATAACAAGACCTTGGGCCGGTTTATGCTGGATGGCATCCCGCCGGCGCCGCGCGGCGTGCCGCAGATTGAAGTCACTTTTGACATTGACGCCAATGGCATCTTGAATGTCAAAGCCAAGGATAAGGCGACTAATCGCGAGCAGAAAATCACCATCACCGCTTCCAGCGGCTTATCGAAAGATGAGATTGAAAAAATGAAGCGTGAGGCCGAGGCCCACGCCGAAGAAGATAAGCAGAAACGCGAATTCATCGATTTGAAGAACCAAGCCGAAAGTTTGATTTTCACCACGGAAAAAACCCTGAAAGACGCCGGCGATAAAGTCAGCGCCGAGGATCGCAAGGATATTATGGATAAGGTTGAGGACTTGAAGAAAGCCAAAGAGGGGACCGATCAAGAATTATTGCAGAAGAATTACGGCGTTTTAAGCGAGGCGATCCAGAAAGTCGGCGCGGCGATGTATCAGCAGTCCGAAGCAAATTCTCCCCAGGCCGGAGAACAGTCGTCAGCTGATGCTGAGTCGGCTAAACCAGAAGAACCAGTTGAAGGGCAGTTCGAGGAAGTGAAGAAATAAAGTTTCTTCGTCATTCCGGAATTTTAATGTAATCGTTAAAATATCCGGAATCCAGGTTAAAATAATTTGATAAAAAAATCGTCCCGACATTTTGTCGGGACGAGGCGTGTGAGAAAGTGCTTATTCGAGACCAAGCTTGGAGTCGGGGTGACTCATGCGATAACCAAGTTGGAAAACTGGGCTATTAAGCATTTCGGCTGGTCTAAGTTCTAAATCAATTGTATTGAATCCATTATGCCAATCATTTAAAGCCATCTCGCGGCAATCCGCCCTAGGGTATTGATTGGGACAATAAGGATTATGATCTTCGCGTACGCCTTCTTCGCATTCATTGCCACAGTACTGGCACTTGGTTTTCATGGTGGTTCTCCCTTGGTTGTTTATCGTACTAGTTCAAGGTCATTAATCGGCAAGAAGATGATCGTTAATGTTTTAGGGTGTTGAACTTGCATCGCTAGGCATAGATTTTTGTTAATGCCACTGACAACCCTCAAATCTTCCGGTTGGGTAGAAACAACTTTAAATATCATCCCCTCGGGGAGATCCAATTTGCCGTAGTAGATGGTTCTCAATAATCGAACTGTATTTCCGGTTAGAACTGGTTTTATAACCATGGTTGATCCTCCTGTTGGTTGTTAATGTTCTCTAAATTCATTCGTAAACTTATTCAGACCATATCAAATAAAAGTAATTTTGTCAAATTTATGGAAAACCAACCTCAAGCCGCTGGCGGCGGCCAGCCGTTAGAAATCAAGATTGCCGATAATTTGGCCGGCGGCGAGTATGCCAATGCCATGCAAGCTAGTCATACCAAGGATGAATTCCTGCTGACTTTTTTCAATATCGTTTCGCCCTCGGGCCGGGTTTGTGGTAAGATTATTACCAGTCCGGGCCATCTTAAACGGATGATCGCCGCTTTGTCTGATAATCTAAAGAAGTATGAGGCGACTTTCGGCGTTGTCATTGAAGCAGAAAGTCCGAAGCAGGAAATCGGGTTTAAAGTCTAGTAGCTCAACCTCTCCCTATCCCTCTCCTTCGTAAGGAGAGGGAAGAATTCGAGGTGATCCTCCCTCCTTACGAAGGAGGGAGTTAGAGGGAGGTTAAAAATAAAATCATGGCAAAAAATTATTACGACATATTAGGCGTTTCGAAAACCGCCTCGGCGGATGAGATCAAAAGCGCTTTCCGCAAATTGGCGCACGAACACCATCCGGACAAGAAATCCGGCAATGAAGCCAAATTCAAAGAGTTGAATGAGGCCTATCAGGTGCTCGGCAATTCGGAAAAACGCCAGCAGTATGACCAGTTCGGCCAGACCTTTTCCGGCGCCGGCAGCAATGGCGGCGGTTTCGGCGGCCGGGCTCAAGGCGGCAATCCCTTCGGTTCGGCCGGCGGTTATAACTCCGGCAATGTTAATTTCGATTTCGGCGACCTGGGTGACTTGGGCGATGTTTTCGGCAATTTTTTTGGCGGCGGCGCCAGGCGCGAATCAGTCCGCGGCCGCGATTTGGAGACCTCGATGACGATTGAGTTTGAAGAAGCGGTCTTCGGGACCGAGAAGGAAATAGAATTGGAAAAACAAATCAAGTGCAATCAGTGCCAAGGTACGGGCGCCGCTTCCGGCAGCAAGATTGTCAATTGCAAGACGTGCGGCGGCAGCGGCCGGGTCGTTCGGCTGCAGCAAACCATTTTGGGTAATTTCCAATCACAGAGCGTTTGTCCGGAGTGCCGAGGTGTCGGCAAAAAGCCCGAGCAAGCTTGCTCTAAATGCGGCGGCCGAGGCCATGTCCATGGCCGGGAAAAGATCAAGGTCATTATTCCCGCCGGCATCAGCGACGGCCAATCAGTCAAGCTTTCCGGCCAGGGCGAAGCGGGCGAACAAGGCCAGTCCGGCGATCTGTATATCTGGGTTAAAGTCAAGTCGAACAAAAATTTTGTTCGGCGCGGCGATGATATTTTAAGCGAGGCGCACCTTAATCTGAAACAAGCGATTCTCGGCGATAAGATCAAAGTGGAGACGGTCGACGGGCCAGTCGATTTGAAGATTCCCGAGGGCACTCAAAGCCAGACCAAGTTCCGCCTGAAGGGCAAAGGCGTCACCCATTTGCGCGAGCATGGCCGCGGCGATCAGATTGTCGAGGTGATCGTCGATATTCCCAAGGGTTTGAGCCGCCAGCAGAAAAAAATATTGGAGCAGGCGGATTTATAGCCGATAATTACCTTATTATGCCACTCATCATTGTTTACATTATCTTGATTTTTTTCGTTGTTTTTTCTTTTTTGGCTTTGCTGGTTTTTTCTTCAATCGCTTGGGGCTTGATTGCCACCAAGGGCGTGCCTTTCATTTCGACGCCGCGCGCCGATTGGCTCAAGCTTTGCGAAGCGGCTGAATTGAAGCCGGGACAGGTCGTTTATGATCTGGGTTGCGGCAAGGCGAATCTGCTCACGACGGCCGCTAAGAATTTCGGCATCAGGGGCGTCGGTTATGAGATTTCTCTTTGGCCGAATATCTGGGGCCGGTTCCGGGTCTGGCGGCGGCAAGCGGACGTGGAAATACGTTTAAAAAATTTTTTGAAGGCGGATATCAGCCGGGCTGATGTGGTTTTCTGCTATCTTTTCCCGGAGGTGATGGCGCAGTTGGAACCGAAGTTCAAAAGCGAGCTCAAGCCCGGCGCTAAAGTCGTTTCTTACGCTTTCACCTTGCCTAATATTAAGCCGGCCAAAGTCGTGAGTTCGACCCAGAAATATTCATTTTGGACGAAAAAGCCGCTGCACACTTCGGATATTAATATTTATCAATTTTGATTTTTAAACGTTTCGGCTGTGTTTGGTCCAGCCGGCCTTGATTTTCGGCCTGATTCATGATAATCTTCCATTAAATATTCCGCCGCCATCGTCTAGTGGTTAGGACACCGCCTTCTCAAGGCGAGAACCGGAGTTCGATTCTCCGTGGCGGTACAAGTTTAGTTATATTTCTATGGGTAGAATCACTTCTCTTGTTAATGATCTTATCAGCCGGTATCATTTGGCTTGGCAATTTTTTAAATTTTGCCTGGTCGGATTGACTAACCTGGCTATCTATTTGGCTATTTATTATTTGATTACTCGCGTTGGCCACCTGCATTATATTTACGGCTCAATCGGCGGATTTTTGGTGGCTGTTACTTGGAGTTTCGTGATCAACCTGAATTGGACTTTTAAGCACAAAACCGGTAACCGCCGGCAGCAGTATGTCAAGTTTATTATCGCCAATTTGATCGGCATGGGTGTTAACTTGTTGTTATTGTCATTTTTTATTGAAGTTGTCGGTCTTTATGATCTGGCGGCGCAATTGGTTTGCACGGTTTTTGTGGCTTTTTTAAATTTCGGTCTCAATCGTTTTTGGACGTTTAGAAAATAGCCAATTTTAGCGACTTTATTGCGTTCTTATTGATTAAATGGTATTATTTGATCAGGTTAAGGATAAGAAAATAATAATTTGTAACTAACTCATATGCCGGTAAAAAAAGCGATTTTTGATAAGAAAAACGTTCTGGTCGTGGGCGGAGCGGGGTTTGTCGGTTCGCATCTGTGCGAGGAACTGCTTAAATCCAATAAAGTCATTTGCGTTGATAATTTTTTAACCGGGGACAATGTTAATATCGCGCATCTGCTGCAGAATCCGGATTTCCGTTTTATCAATCATGACATTGTCAAGCCGTTGGATTTGGAGGGTTTATTGGAATTGGAAACATTGCATATCGCCTTTCAAGGCGTCCAGGAGATTTATTTTTTGGCTTCGCCGACCTCGCCGGTCGCTTATACGAAGTATCCATTGGAAACCCTAGCGGCCAATTCTGTCGGTTTGCGCCAAATGCTCGATTTGGCTGTTAAGTATCAAGCGAAATTCTTATTCGCTTCATCGCCGGCCGTCTATGGGACCGGAACCGGAAAGATGCTGGTTAACGAATCTTATGTCGGACCGGTTGATCAGCTCAGCCCTCGCGGCGTTTTTGCCGAGGCCAAAAGATTCGGCGAGGCCTTGACCCACAACTACCATTTGAAGGCCGGCTTGGATACTAAGATTGCCAGGATTTTCAATTGCTACGGACCGCGCTTAAGTTTGAATGACGGCCGGATGATTCCAGAGTTGATCAAGGCGGGAGTGGAGAATAGGGATTTGACGGTGTATGGCCGGGAGACCGATGTCGCCTCTTATTTTTTCATCGATGATTTATTGCGCGGCTTGATCAAATTAATGGGCCATCAGATCAATCAGCCGGTCAATTTGGCCTCAGAGTGGCAAGTCACTTTGAAAGAAACAGCTGAAAAAATCAAGGAGTTGACTAAGACCAAAGCTAAGATCGTTTATTCTGATCGTCCGGCTTATTTTGATCAGCAGCCCCTGGCGGATATTTCTTTGGCTAAAGAAGAACTGGGCTGGTTCCCGATCGTCTTATTTGATGAGGGCATTCGGAAAACTGTTGACTACCTGAGCGCTCAAGAAGGATTAAGGCGGCCGGAGACGGTTAATCGATAATTACGGATTTCTCGTTTCGCAATTCTATGGCTATCATCGTGATCATACCCGCCTATAACGAGGCCTTGAAAAT
>JBAZMO010000006.1:0-26237 GCA_041649655.1 Patescibacteria group bacterium | reverse complement strand
CCTTCGCTTATGGCTCGCGGACGCCTTATCCGACTTCGACCTTGCCGGTTGCCGCCGTCTCCTCAACTCCGACTCGAATAGCGACCTCCAGTGTCCCGGCGACTACGACCATCGATAACAAAAACGACTAGCGCCGGAATCGGACGCTAGCCGTTTGAAATAATACTACACTTTCAGCGGCGACATTGAACGGAGTTTTTCCACAATCGGCGGCAAGGCCTTGATCAAGGCGTCCAGGTCGCTTTTTTTATTCTGCCGGCCCAGCGTAATCCTTAATGAACCATGCGCCGCTTCGGCCGGCAAGCCGATCGCCAACAGCACATGCGAAGGGTCAAGCGACCCGCTCGAACAAGCGGAACCGGTCGAGGCCATAATCCCCTGCTGTGACAACATTAAAATAACACTCTCGCCCTCGACTCCCTCCAATCGGAAATTGACATTATTAGGCAAACGCCGCTGCAAATCGCCATTAACGCTGGATTTTGGAATCGCTTTTAGAATCGATTTAACACAATAATCTCGTAACTCGGCTAGCCGCTTGGCCGACTTCAATCGTTCAGTCGGCTGGCTGATCAGCTCAACGGCTCGGCCGAAACCGGCGATGCCGGCCACGTTATAAGTGCCGGAACGGATTTTCTTTTCCTGCCCGCCGCCGTAAAACAGCGGCTTAAACGGCACGCCTCGCTTCAGGTAAAGCGCGCCGACGCCTTTCGGGCCGTAAATCTTATGGGCTGATAATGACAACAGATCGGCTTGGAATTTTTCAACGTCGCAATCGATGTAAGCCGGCGCCTGAGTGGCATCGGTATGGAAATAAATTTTTTGCTGCCGGCCGGCATTAGCGGCCGCAATCGACCGGCCGATCGCCGCTATCGGCTGAATCGTGCCGATTTCATTATTAGCCGTCATCACTGAAACCAAAACCGTATTCGGCTTGATCAGTGATTTTAATTGTTCCGGATCAACCAGTCCCGAGCTATCAACCGCCAAATAACTCAATTCGGCCAAGCCGGCTTTCACTAAGGCGCGAGCCGGCTCCAAGACCGCCTCATGTTCGATGGCCGAAACGATCAAATGCGGCTTAAAGCCCGGCTGAGCCGCCAAAATAGCGTTAACCACGCCGGAAACGGCCGAATTGTCGCTCTCCGTGGCGCCGGAAGTAAAATAAACCTCCTCCGGCCGGCAATTCAAAAAAGTCGCGATTATATCCCTGGCCGCCGTAACGGCCTTCATTGCTTCCAAGCCGGCCTGATGGATTGATGAAGCATTGCCGAATTTATCCTTCAAAAACGGCAGCATCGTTTCCAAAACCCGGCTGTCCAGCGGCGTAGTGGCGGAATTATCCAAATAAATCTGTTTCATAAAATTGGATTAATCTGATTAACAAAAAAAATCGACAGCTTAAACAGCCGCGATTTCTTTGACTTCCGGAATATTCTCTTTAATCAACTGGCCGATGCCTTGCTGCAGAGTCATTTGCGACATCGGACAGCCGACACAGGCGCCTTGGAGTTTCAGTTTCAAGATCCCGGTGCTCTCCTCAAAAGCGACGAATTCCACGTCGCCGCCGTCCAATTGCAATTGCGGCCTGATTTTTTCCAATTGTTCTTTGATTCTTTCTTCGATCATATATAATTGATTATTTCTGTTGGCGATAATTCTCAACGGCCGCGGCCAAAGCATCATGAGCCAGAATTGAGCAATGGAGTTTGGCCTCGGGCAAACCGCCCAACTCCTTGGCAATATCCAATTTCTCAATCTTCAGGGCCTCGGCGATGGTCTTGCCCTTGGCCATTTCCGTCAACATTGAAGAGGTGGCAATCGCCGCGCCGCAACCCAAGGTCTCGAATTTGATATCGGCGATCAGGTCTTTGGCCCGGTCGACTTTGATGTAAATCTTCATCACGTCGCCGCATTTCGGATTGCCGACTTCGCCGACGCCGTCCGCGTCTTTAATAACGCCCTGGTTGCGCGGCTGATTGAAATGGTCCAAAACTTTTTCTGTGTACATATATGGAATGAATTACGAATTAGATTAGATCACTGAGTTTATATTTTTTTAATTTGACCTCCATATCATGCTGGATTTCCAGCCAGATCTTTCTGGTCAGGCAGCCGCCGCTGCAGGACAAGTGATCGCTGGTTATGCAAGTATTGACGGCCGTGCGGCCTTCCAAGGACTCAACGATAGCCAGCAAGCTGATGGCTTTGGCCGGGCGATTCAAAGCATAGCCGCCTTCGGCGCCCTTCGTGCTTTTAACGATTTTAGCCTGTTTCAATTTGGCGAAAATCTGTTCCAAATAAGACAGCGACAAGCCGCTGCTGTCGGCGATTTCCGACAGCGGAATGGCTTGATTTTTAGCGCTATCAGCCAAGATCCGCAGCGCCTTGAGGCCGTATTCGGTTTTGGTGGTGAACAGCATAATTCCTACTATATTACTAGGTAATATAATTGTAGCAAACCCGCCCGGCCATGTCAAGCCCCCATTATTCTTGATTAAATCGGCTTAAAAAAACTCCCGGCCGGCTGATCGGCTCAGGAGTTTCTGACAAAAATTCTAGTTATCCACAACCACTAGCACTACCCGGCCTTGGGCCATCTCGCTGTCAGTCATGCCGCCCTCGGCTAAAATCGGATTCCAATTATGAATCGCATTAATTAAAGCGCTATAAGCGTAAACATAGCTATTCCCCTTGCGCGTACCCGGGTCATTGGTGATGAATTCCCGGTCGTTATAACCCTTGATCACCAGCATGTGGTAAATCGGGCCGGGCTGTTTGAAATTGGGATTGCCCAGTTCGCGGCCGGCGGCCGGAATAATAATCAGCCGGCCCTGCGCCAATTCGTATTTGATTTGATCGGCGGAAACATCCGTTGACAGGCGCGCCGTCCGGCCGAAATAATCCCGCAGGATATCAACGGTCTCTTGAGCTGTCAAATCAACCTGATAGCCATGGTCCGCTTCCCAATTAAATAATTTCTGCAACTCCGCTTCCATAATTTTTTCATCAAGCGGCTGGCCGCTGAAATATCTGTCAGCCATGATCATTGACGCTTCCTCGCAGGCCTCCTCATGCTCAGCGTCCCAATTAGCGAATGGCGCTTGCTGAGCGAATAACACTTTCAATTGATACGTCCGGGGAATCTGCGCGATTTCTTCAGTTGTTGAAACAGCCGGAACGGCTGCCGGTGGCGCTGGCTTAGCATTATCAATATTAGTGGCGGGCGGAATGGCAGCTGTTGCTGGCGCCGGTGTTGCCTCCGCCGCCTGATTCGCATCTTTGACGACCGACACCTCGACAAGCTGCGGTTGGATGCCGCAACCGGACAAAATCAATACCAAAAAAATCAACGGCGCGGAAAAAATTATTTTATTCATAAAGTTATTTTAGTAAGTATGGCTGGTTTGATTGGCAACCGTCGCTGTCACCGTACTGCCGGCCACCTGGACCGTGCCTTCATAATAAACGACATTCCGGCACTGGCCGTCCATGAAAGTAAAATTGAATTTGCTGCTGGCCGTTTCAACCAAAGAAACCGCTTGCAACTGCTTCATTTTATTATAGACCTCCAAGTCCGAAGTTAAATCATATTTTTGTTTCAAGAAAGCGACTAATGGCGGATTAGAGCTGACCAGCATATCAATCGCCGATTGAGGAACGGCCACCGGCGCGCCATAACAAATGCCGGGGTTGTATTTATCTATCAGATGCATTTTGGCTAACAATTCCGGGGTGATCTGGAAATTGCGTTCCGCCGCCTGAGCCGCATCAGCCGGTTCATCGCCGCTTGACGTTATAGTGTCAGGACGGAAATGCTGGACGTTTTGGCCGATAGCTGTTGGAGCCGAAGTAGCGGTTGTCTTTTGAACTGCGCCGGGTATTGCGTTAGTCGAAACCGCCGCCGGAACAGTTAAATCCCCTGCCGGCTTTTCTTTTTTAACCAAACCAAAAACAATTAAGCCCAAACACGCAATAATTACGATGATATAAATAAAGTTTTTCATGCAACTTGTTTCTTGATTATATTATAGCAGAAAACTACAAAATTTACTTCAAATAACTTCTCAAATAATCGCCAGTGATACTGCCTTTGGCTCCGGTAATTTCCTCCGGCGTGCCCTTGGCGACCACTTTCCCGCCGGCTTCTCCCCCGCCGGGACCGAGGTCGATCACATAATCGGCCTCTTTGATAATATGCATATTATGCTCGATTACGATCACACTATTGCCCCGATCAATTAATTTGTTCAGGGTGGTTAATAACATCTCAATATCATGATAATGCAAGCCGACTGACGGCTCATCCAAAAGATACAGGGTCTTCTGCCCCAAAGTATGCGTCAACTCGCGCGCCAATTTGATCCGCTGCGCCTCGCCGCCGGACAGCGTCGTCGCCGATTGGCCCAGCTGGAGATAGCCCAGGCCGACCTCGGCCAACACCTTTAATTTATCAGTGATCAGATACTGCCCGTCAAAAAACGGGATGGCCTCGTCAATCGTCAACTTCAGCACCTCGGCAATATTCTTGCCCTTATACTTGACTTGCAGGGTCTCGCGATTGAATCTCTGCCCGCGGCAAACGTCGCACTCCACCAGCACCGCCGGCAAAAAATGCATCTCGATCAGATTGAATCCCGCGCCAGTGCAGGCCTCGCAGCGTCCGCCCGCCCGATTGAAAGAAAACCGCCCGAGATTATAACCGCGTTCGCGGCTGGCCGGCAAAGAGGCGTAGAAATCGCGGATCGGCGTAAAAATGCCGGTGTAGGTGGCCGGATTGCTCCGCGGCGTCCGGCCGATCGGCGACTGATTGACGATGACGACTTTATTGATATATTCCGAGCCGATCAATTTAGCGATGCCCCGGATGTCTTTCCGAAAACCGTGCTTGATCTTAACCAGATTTTCATACAACGCATCATACAGCAGGGTCGATTTGCCTGAACCGGAAACGCCGGTCACAACGACGAATTTCCGAAGCGGCAGATCCACGTTGATATTCTTAAGATTATTGGCATTAGCGCCGATCAGCTTGAGACCTTCCGCCTCCTTGGTCCGCCGAGTGCGATCCAAGTTGATTTCCTTTTCGCCCCGCAAATATTGCAAAGTCAACGAATCGGGATATTTTGGATTTCCTCCACCTTCCAAGGAGAGGTTAGGAGGGGTTTTGGAAGGAGGGGAAGAAATTCCGCCGGACAATAATTCCTTAGTCCAACCGATGGCAGTCACTTCGCCGCCATGCCGGCCGGCCAAAGGGCCGAGATCGACCAAGTAATCGGAAGCCATGATCGTGCGTTCGTCATGCTCGACGACAATGACCGTGTTGTTCTGATCCCTCAATGATTTCAAGGTCTCGATCAGCCGATCAGTATCCCGCTCGTGCAGGCCGATCGTCGGCTCATCCAAGACATACAGAGTGTGCGACAGATGCGAGCCGATCTGCGACGACAATCTGATCCGCTGCGCTTCGCCGCCGGACAAGGTCTCCGCTTCGCGATCCAGCGTCAGATAATTCAAACCGACTTTCAACAAAAAATCCAGCCGGGCGCTGATTTCAAAAACCACCGTTTCGGCGATCGTCTTGTCGCGCTCCGTCATTTGGTTGTAATAATCGGAAAAAAACTGATGCGCCCGATCCAGCGGCAAGGCGCAGACCTCGGCGATATTCTTTTTATTAATAGTAACAGCTAAGGCGTAGGGATTTAATCTTTTGCCGTCGCAAACCGCGCAATGTTCCACGACCTGCTTGTATTTGTTGGTTGATTCATCATCCTCCTCGTCCTGGCCCTCGATTTCCGTTCTTAAAACCCATTTTTCCTTGCGCCCCAAACCGTGGCATTCGGGACAAGCGCCGTGCGGGCTGTTGAAAGAAAACAATCTCGGCTCCACTTCCGGAAATGAAGTGCCGTCGACCGGGCAAGTCCAATTGGCCGAAAGCAGTATTTCTTCATCCGCCGATCCTAAATCCCTCCGCCCTTCGGCCGCCTCCCCTTCGTAAGGTGAGGCAACTCCAACTCTTTTCTTCCTCCCTCCCTTTACGAAGGGGAGGGCTGGGGTGGGGTTATCAAAAATCGCCAAAGCCAAACCCCGGCTGTAAGCCAACGCGTTCTCCACCGCCTCGAACAGGCGCGTCTCGTCAGCCGCCAAGACATTATCAATCACGATCTCGATCGAGTGCTTCTTGTGCCGCGCCAAAACGATCTTGTCGCGCAAAGAATAATAATCGCCGTCGATCCGGGCCTCGCTATAGCCCAAGGCGAGATAATCATAGAGTAATTGGTAATATTCGCCCTTGCGGTCGATCACGACCGGCGACAAGATCTTAATGGTCTCGATTTTCTTTTCTTCGGACTGATTAATGATCAGATCAACCATTTCTTCAACGGTCATCTTGGCAATCCGCCGGCCGCACTGCGGGCAATAAACCTCGCCCAAGCGGGCATAAAGGACGCGCAGATAATCGTAAATCTCCGTCAGGGTACCAACGGTCGATCGCGGGTTGTGGCTCAGGGCCTTTTGATCGATAGAGATGGCCGGCGCCAGCCCGATAATCTCATCGACATCAGCCGGCTTCATTTGGCCCAAAAACTGCCGGGCGTAAGGCGACAAGGACTCGATGTAGCGCCTTTGGCCTTCGGCGAAAATCGTATCAAAAGCAAGCGATGATTTGCCGGAACCTGAAACGCCCGTCATAACCGTCAATTTGTTATGCGGGATTTCCAGCGAAACATTCTTCAAATTGTGCACCCGCGCCCCGCGGATAATGATTTTATCTTCCACTTGACAATTATTAAGACATGATAAAATGAACTATCAGTTTAGCACCTTGATAATTATTAGTCAATAGTCAATCGATGCTATGGGCCGGTTTAAATCTTTGTTACGTAGCTTGCTACGTATCTTGCTACGTAGCAGATTAATAGCCATCAACCAACAACGAAGGGAGCGCAAGCCATGACCCTGCACACCGGATTCCTGAAAGTTGAAACGATTCAATTTATCCTGCAAAGGAATTTTTCTGATATCCCTAATTGTCTTACTTATGGTGATTGGGAGGAGGGTGGTCGCAAGATTGAAAAAGTTGCTTTGGATAGGCGGAGTATTGGCGATATAACCGTAAACATAACCGTAAACGACGTCGAAATATCCGGGGTTAAAGGCATATCGCTCTTTTCGTCGAATCAATACTATTTGATGGAAATAAGTTCTACTGCCACCGGATATCCCAATGGTGTTTTCTCTCTAACCCACTCTTTCCCGCTTGACGGCATCTGGCAGTTCAGTGTCAGTAAAAGAATCAAAACAGAATAATTAAAAAGTGTTAAATCAGTTTTTCTTCAACCCATAATCATTCTGCCTGTCTTCCATCTGCCAGCCGAGTTTTGCCAACTCATCGCGCAAACGATCGGCTTCAGTCCAGTTCTTTTCCAATCTCGCCCGCCACCTGGCCTCGGCGAGATTTTTTATTGCCGTTGGAATTTTTTCCGTTTTAATTTCTGACAAACCCAAGCCCAAAACCCGATCAAAATCCAAAATCGTCGCCCTTTTATCCCCTGCCGACAGGTCTGATTTTAAAACCTCCCAGACAATCGCCAAAGCCGCCGGCAAATTAAAATCATCTTCCAGAGACAAAACAAATTTTTGTTTCAAATTTTTATCCGCAACGCCATTTTCCGACTGAAATGATAAAAGGGATGCTCTTAAACTTGTTAAAGCCGATTTCGCCGCTTCCAGCGCCTCCCAAGTGAAATTCTGCTTGCTCCGATAATGCGCGCCCAAGAAAAAATAACGCAAAGCCAGCGGGTCATAACCCTTGGCGATAACGTCAGCCAACGAATAGGCCGTGCCGCCGGATTTGGACATCTTGGCGCCGTCGACCGTCAGATGCTCGTTGTGCAGCCAATAGTTGACGAAGGGCTGGCCGTTCGCCGCTTCGCTTTGCGCGATTTCGTTGGTGTGATGGACGGAAATATGCTCGACACCGCCCATATGGATGTCGATAGTCGGACCGAAAATCGACTTGTTCATCGCCGAGCACTCCAAATGCCAGCCGGGGAAACCGGCCGAGATCGGTTGGTCAATTCCGCTGAATCGATGCTCCCAGACCTGCAGGGCCTGCTGATGCGTTCCGGCTTTAAAAAACCAAACAGCGAAATCAGCCGGCGCTTTTTTGCCCGGATCGCTTACTTCGCCCTTGCCCGCCTCACTGATATTCTGATCCAGCTTCTGGCCGGACAATTTAGTATAATCATCGGCCCTAGACACTTCGAAATAAATCGCCAAATCCGTGGCATAAGCAAAACCTTTATCTAATAATTCCTGAACCATCGCCGCCATCTGCGGAATATATTCGGTCGCCCTGGGCTTATAGGCCGGCTCCAAGCAGTTAAGCGCTTTGACATCGGCTTCGAATTGCGCGATATATTTAGCCGCAATTTTTTCCGGCGAAATCCCCTCCCGCTTCGCGCCTTTTTCCAATTTATCTTCGCCCTCGTCGGCATCGTCGGACAGATGGCCGACATCGGTGTAATTACGCGCGAAACTCACCTGATAACCAGTATATTCCAGCGACCGACGAATCAGATCGGCTAAAACCATGGCTCGCAGATTGCCGAGATGCTGGATCCAATAAACAGTCGGCCCGCATTGGTAGAAAGACACCTGCGGCGGCTTCAGTGGCGCAAATTCTTCCTTTTTCCGACCCAGTGTGTTAAAAATTTTTATCATATTTTATCCCTAATTTAATTTTCTTAATTGAATTATTAGATTTTGCAACATTGTTTATAGTTTTTACTTCTCGCTGTCATTCCGACTGGAGCGAAGCGTAATGGAGGAATCCCTTGAATTTATCTGAGATACTGGTTTAAATGCAATTAATGCAAGGGATTCCTCCACTCGCCTTGTGGCTCGGTCGGAATGACAATAATACTGAATTAATTAAAAGCGTAAACAACACTCAAGAAATTAAAAAGTAAAAATCTAATATTTTTATTTTTTAAACTTCAATAGACCAGAAATAACCGCCATCAGCGCAACTAAACAAACAACCAGGATCATTTTATCAAAACTGGAACTAATAAATCCGAGCAAGCCGAAAATGAGCGCCACCAAATACAGCAGCCAGACGACCTGCTTCTTAGACAAACCCAAGGCCATCAAACGGTAATGCAAATGGCTGCGATCGCCGGAAAAGGGCGACTGGCCAGCCCTCAGGCGCTGGATAATCACCCAGATGACATCCAATGCTGGTATGCCCAAGACCAGCAAGGTGGTGGTTATTTTCGAGCCGGTGATGATGGATAAGATCGCCAGCAGAAAACCGATCAAAATCGAGCCGCCCTCGCCCAAGAAGATTTTGGCGGGCTGCCAATTAAAAATTAAAAAACCCAAAGCCGCCCCCAGCAGAACCAAAGACCAAACTCCCGTCGCCGACAGCGGAATATCCCAGCGCAATGAAGCTAAAAAAATAAACAATGAGGCGATCGCCGCGATGCCGGAAACCAGGCCGTCGAGACCGTCCAAAAATTTTGTCGTATACATCAGGCCCAACAGCCAGGCGGCGGTTAGCGCTAATCCCAGCCAATGGGAAATATAAATCACTTCGCCCAAACCGCCGAAGGGGTTGGTGACAAAGCCGATGTTCAGGCCGGAAGATAAAACGACAATAACCGCGGCCAGCGGAAAAATAATCTGTTCATACGGCTGCAAATTATACTTATCATCAAGCGTGCCGCCGATGATAATGATGACGGCCGCCAGAATAACTCCCAAAAATAATTTCAACGGAATAGCCGAAAAATCCGCCAGATTGAAATAACGGATTATTCCGATCATAATAAAAACAGACAGAAAAATCACCCAGCCGCCCAAAAGCGGGGTTGGAAAAATATGCACCTTCCTGGCCGCCGCTTCCGGCCGATCAACGATTTGCCAGCGAAGAGCCAAGAACCTGACCAGCGGCACCAAAACCGCCGACAAAGCTAGCGAGGCCGCGATTACGCCGAAAAATAAAGGGAAATTAGAGTTTTCCATAAGCCCATTATAATGAATTTGGCCGAAAAAAACAACCCCGTTCCGCAATTGGAACGGGGGCAAAAAAAGCTATTCATCTATATAATGCTTATGGCCGCAATCGGGGCAACTCTTATGATGATAATAAAACATCTTTCCGCAATTCGGGCAGCTGACCTTAAGCCCGACGCAAACGGCAAAAATACCCAAACCGACGATAATCATCAAAATTTCAAATACCAACTCAATTAGTGCGTGCATGCCTCCGCCTCCTTTTTGTTGCCGGTTTTGGACTTAAAACTGTCATTATTACCAGAAAGTGCGACTGATGCCAGTTTACGCCGAAAAAACGGTTTTGTCAATAGTCAAGCCCGACTTAAACATTCAAATATTTGGAAATGGCGACCAGGGCGGAGACGGTGTTCAAAACGATGATGGCGATGATTTGCGTGCCGAAAATGACCAAAAAATTACGGTTAAAATAGCCTAAAAGATCAAAATTGGAACCGACGAAAAAACTCGACAAATAATTCTGCGCGAAAGACAAGCAAGGGTAAAGGAAAATCAGCGTCACCAAGACAGCTAACAGGCCGGCTAGAACCGCCTCAAAGACAAAGGGAAAGCGGATGAACCAATTGCCGGCGCCGACCAGCTTCATGATGGCGATTTCATTCTGATGGGTGAAAATCGCGACTCGCACAGTATTAAAAACGATCAAAATGGCAATCAAAGTGAAAATGGCGCTGATGGCCAGCATGATTTTTTTAACATTGACCGCGATCTGGTTGATCCGATCGATGACCAATTGATTATTGTCAAAATTCTTTTCTTCGACCAGCTCGCTGATTGCCGGATCATCCAGCGTCTCCATAATCTTCGGATAATCCCGCAAGTCCTTGGCCTTAACCACCAGAGTAGCGCCCATGGGATTGCCATCCAGCTCCTGCAGCGTCTCTTGGATTTTCTGATCAGTCCGATGGCGCTCGGCGAAGCTGGCCAGATTGTCATCACATGACTTGTAAACGATTTCTTTGACTTCCGGCAAACCCTCCAGCCGAAGCTTGACTTCCGCTATTTTGCTTTCCCTGATATCCGGCTTGAAATAAACAGACACATCGACCCGATTCTTGATGATAGCCACGGCGGAATCGGTAATGACATTGATTGTGATCAGGAAATTAACCGAAATCAAGGCCAAAAAAACGATAAAAACTGTGGCAATCGACAACCAAATGTTGCGCCAAAATGACTGCAGGGCGAAAATGATGCCTCGGGAAAAAGTATGGATGAACATAAAATATAATTCCAAATTTCAAATTTCAAATTTTAAAATAATACCCCAATAATCAAATTAAACACGATTAATGCAAGAGATTCCTCCACTCGCCTTGCGGCTCGGTCGGAATGACAACGGCATTAGATAACATATTTGCCGACCTTCTGATCTTGCGACACCAAGCCGCGGTCGAGGGTAATGACGCGGCGTTTCAGGGAATTGACGATATCCTTATTGTGAGTCACCATGACGACGGTCGTGCCGAATTCATTGATTTTAAGCAACAGCTCAATAATATCTTTGGTATTCAAAGCATCGAGATTGCCGGTCGGCTCATCCGCCAGCAAGACCTTGGGCCGATGGATCAAGGCGCGGGCGATCGCCACGCGTTGCCTTTCGCCGCCGGATAATTCCTGCGGATAACGATTGACTTTATCATCCAAATCCACGATATGCAAGACCTGCGGCACGATTGCCTCGATGCGGCTTTTCGGCACGCCCGAGACCTGCAAGGCAAAAGCGACATTCTCAAACACGGTCTTTTTCGATAACAGCTTGAAGTCCTGGAAGACCACGCCGATCTGACGGCGCAATAACGGCACTTGCTTGGACTTGATGTTGGTGATATCCCAGCCGCCGATGCTGATGGAGCCCTCATCGGGCGGCATTTCAGCGATCAAAAGACGGACAATCGTCGTTTTGCCCGAACCGCTCTGCCCGACAATTGAAACAAATTCGCCCGGGTCGATATGGATCGTGGCGTTTTTCAAAGCGGCGGTATCCGGCGGAAAAATTTTAGTGACATTGTCCAAGTGGATCATGAAATAGAATTTTTAATTTTTACCTTTAGCGCGTCTACCAAGTCAACGAGCTATAATCGACGGCTTGATCAGCCGTCGAGGTGACAACCTGAGTTGAGGCGGCAATTTGGCAGACAGTCGAGGTCGCGGCAATCACCGGCTCGACCGTGACATTGATAATGCCGGTTCGAGTGTTGGCGATTTTCTGAAAAGCGACCTTATTCAAATCAATGACGCGATCCGGATGCCTGATCGGATCCGGGCCGTAATCCTTGATCGTCACGACGACTGATTTATTATTTTTCAAATTGGTCACTTTCACTCGAGTGCCTTTGGGGAAAACCGTCGAAGCGGCCATCAACTCCTGCCGATAACGCGGGTGGACATACCAAGAGGCGCGTCCGGCTGATATTTCTTCCCGGCATAAATCGGGAATCGTCGAACCTTCATCGGCAAAAACCGATCGGCCGGCCGCTGAAAATAACATGGCCAAAAGAGAAACAAAAATTATCGCCTTAACGCTTCGGCTTCGAAAAATCGGTTTAATGGTAATCGTCATGCGGGTTGCTTTTTTAATTATTATCAGTTATAATATTCCTCAATGAATAACGGCGCGCGGGTATGATTTAGTGGCAGAATGCGACCTTCCCAAGGTTGACGCACGAGTTCGATTCTCGTTACCCGCTCAATTATTGCCAAGTGCCGACCTAGCTCAGTTGGTAGAGCGACGGTATCGTAAACCGTAGGTCGTGGGTTCGATCCCCACGGTCGGCTATGATTGTTAAAAACTGTTAAGGAACGGCCGGCTGATTCTGATCGGCCCGGCTGTTTTTTTTACTTGATATACCTGACGACGCGAGCCGCAGCCAATAAATCCTTGATATATTGGTCGACATCGACTCTGACCAGGATATGTCTCAATTTGACGCTTTCGACGCCGGTCGTGCTGTCAGTCAACTTCTGCTCGACCTTAATGACATGGAAGCCGAAGTCGGTTCTGATCGGTTCAGCCAAAACAGTTCCGGCCGGAGCGCCGAAAATCAAATCCTGCCAAGCCGGATCCAATTGATCGCTTACCACCCAGCCCAAATCGCCGCCGATATTGACGCCGGCTTCATCGTCGGTATACTGCTGGGCCAACAAGCTGAAATCAGTGGAAGTGGTCAAGGCCAACTTCAAAACTTCATCGGCGCGAGCCGAAGCCGCCTGGGTCAGAGGCAGAGAATCATCATTGACAATCGCCGCTTGCAATTCGGCTCGCTGCAGCATCGGCAATAGCACCAGGGATTTGAAACGATCGAAATCCAAGCCGTATAAATTCTGGATGACCTTGTCAGCTTCAGCTTGGCTGCCGGTCTGTTCCAACAGCAAGGCGACCTGATCGGCCAACTCCTGGCCAGTGACGGCTCGGCCGTAATCGGCCAATTTGGCAGCCACCAGCTTATTAGCCGCCAACCGGAAATAAATCCGATCTGACAAATCGCTTTTAGCGGAGTAATCCGTCAGTCCTTCGCGTTGCATCGCGAACGGCATGGCCAATGATTTGAAATTATCCAGATACTCCCCCGCTCCGATAATCTGATTGTCGACATAGCCGGCCGGCAGACGCAGGGCTTGAGCCAGCCGGACGCTGAAATTGCCGTCAAAGCCATAGCGGTAAATCCCGAAAATCAGATAGCAAACGGCTAAAAGCGCGATAACGACAGCCAAAAAAGCCGCTTTCCAAAACAAGTGAGAAAAAAATTTCTTTGCCGGCGGCTTTTCCTCAAAAATAGAATTGATTTTTTTATCGGCTTTCTTCTTCTTTTCCGTCTTGGCGAACAATTTTTCCAATGACTCCTCCCGCGGCGTATTTTCCCAATCCCTTTTAACCGCGGCAAACGGCCTATAAGCCGGTTTTAATGGCCGGACAGACGGGCCGGGGGCCGGCGATGGAGTAGCCGAAACTGGCAGAGGCGCTTTAGCGATTATCGGCCGAAGAGGCGCTTTAATTGAAGCCGATTTGGATTTGATAACCGGCCGGACGCCGCTTTTGGACTTCCGGCTTTTCGGCTTGGCTTTAACGGGCTTCGCCTTTGCTGCCGGCGTAACGGCCGGCGGCGCCGACTCCGGTTTAGACGGCTGTTTAGGACTGGCTTTGGCCGTCAAAATGCCGGCTGGCTTCACAGCCGCTTTCAAAGCCGGCTTAATGTCCGCCGAGCCGATGCCGCCCAAAACCGCCCGCCGCAAACGGGCCTTCGACTCTGAAGAAAGGTTCAATTTTTTTACGCTCATAAGATTAACGCTTAACCCGCAATCGCGGTCCGAATTAATTACTTAAAGAAATAATCCCGCCATTTGGACGGATTGGACCGGTAAACGCCGGCCGACCCCGCCTGGTTCAAATTAATGATTTCTTGGTTGCTTTTGATTATTGTTTCCGGAGCATCTTTAGAATCGGCGCGCTGGACAATAATGGTCTTTTCGCCCGGCTTGGCCAAACCCAATTTGACTCTGGCGTTCAATTCCAGCTCCCCGCTGGTGTTCCAATTATTGACTTTATCGCTCAACGCGGCATTCTCCAAATTCAATTTAGCGATCTTTTCCCGATAGTCGTTCAGCTGGCGATCAATCTGACGGCGGTTGACGATTTCTCTGGCCAAGCTTAAAGACAATAATAAAAATATGGCCAGGCCGGCTAAAAACCACAAACGATTGGTTATTCGGCTTCGATCGACTTTGATGTTTCTGTTCATAATTTATTATAGCACGATTTTCCGTTAGTCGCCAAGCAAACGGTAAAATTCCGCCTCGCCCAAACGTTTTTTAAGCTTAGCTAACAGATACTGGGCCCGCTGTTCTTTCTCATTCAATAAATTCTTCTGGTAATTCTCTTGCTGCAAAACGATTTCCGACACGGCGCGATCAAAGCCCCTGACCCCCTCCAAACCCAACCGCACCCGGCTGTCAACCAGAGTGACAAAAATATCGCCCAAACCCAGCCAGCCGTGTTTTTCAGCGTGGACATCCTTGATTTTATTATAAACCACCTCGGTCAATTCCCGCCGCAGGAAGCCGCGCTGATACAGATCGATCAAACGCAAGTTAGTCAGGACCCAGCCGGTGAAATAATGCTCGTAGCAAGCGCGAATGATGATTATGGACGAAAAAATAATCACCACAGCGAAGGCCGCCAGCCCCCAAACGCCATACTGCCAAAAATAATACATCAAGAAAAAAACGACGGCGAGTAAAACCAGGGATAGCAGATATTGGGCCAGCCAATTGGCCATCGAGCTTCTGATGACCAAAATCGGCACCTCATCCTTTTTTAGCCAAACCCGCTTGATTAATGTTTGATTGAGCATATTGTTTTCTAACGATTAAGAAATATTTAGAAATTTCAATGGCCGCCAGCTTGAACAGAGCCATCAAAACGACCGCCAGCCATTCCCCAAGCCCGAAAGTGACGGTTTTAAAAATTAAGCCGTTGAACGGCGGCAGAAAAGCCGGCACCATGAAAACCAAGGAAACGGCCACCGCCCCCAGCAGATATTTATTGCTGAAAATATTCTTGGAAAAAATCGTTCGGCGCAGCGACCTGATGCTGAAAGCGAGAAACAAGGAATCCAAGCAGAGGGCGGCGAAAACGAAAGTCCGCGCATAGGCGGCGTCAAAACCCGACGAAAGCAGCCAGATGAAAGCAGCCAATAACACGATGTCAGTAATGATAGCGATAACGAAAGTCATGATTTTTATCTCGCGGCTCAGCAGCTGTTCATCGCGCGGCCGCGGCGGATAAGCCATGACATCGTCTTCCTGCCGTTCCAGGGCCAGAGCAAAGCTCGGCAGGCCGTGATCGATGATATTGATCCATAGGACCTGCAGCGCCAAAAGCGGCAAGGGCAAGCCGAAAATAATGCCGCTGCCGATCAAGATCACTTCCGAAAAACTGCCGCTCAAAAGATAGAACAGTACCTTCCTGATATTGTCAAAAATAACCCGCCCTTCGCGCACCGCCGCCACGATCGTTTTGAAATTATTGTCCATCAGGATGATATCGGCCGTGTCCTTGGCCACGTCCGAACCGCTGCCCAAAGCGATGCCGATATCGGCGGCCTTGAGCGCCGGCGCGTCATTGATGCCGTCGCCGGTCATAGCGACCACTTCGCCGCGCGCCTGCCAAGCCCGGACCAGCCGCAATTTATGATGCGGTTCGACTCGAGCGTAAATATCCAATTTATCCAATTTCTTGTCCAATTGGCTGTCGGTCAGATCGTCCAATTCGGCGCCGGTAATGATCCGGCCTTTTTCTTTAAATCCCAAATCCTCAAAAATGGCCTTGGCGGTCAACGGATGATCGCCGGTAATGATAATCGGCCTGATGCCGGCCCGGCGGCACTCATTGATCGACCAGGCGGTTTCCGGCCGCAAAGGGTCTTTGAGGGCGATTAGGCCGACAAAGGCCAAACCGTTAAGTTCTTGCGGCAACTCTTTGAATTTCACTCCGGTTTTGTAAGCCAGGGCCAGGACTCTGAGCCCCAACGAAGTCATGGCTTCGATTTTAATTTCGATCTGCCGCTTGTCCTTGGCGGTCAAATCGCGCTTAACGCCGCGGGAATAAGTTTGGGAACAGAAAGACAAAATGACTTCCGGCGCGCCTTTGGTAAAAACATGATTATGGCCATCCCGCCGATGCGAATGCATTGTCGCCATGAATTTTGTTTCGCTGTCAAAAGGAATCTCCTTAAGCTTGGCATACTCGCTATCAAGTTCGGCCTTATTGAATCCGGCTTCAATGCCGGCCAAAAGCAAGGCGGTCTCAGTCGGATCACCGATGATCCTCAACTCATCCAAGGCCTCGTCGGGATTCTCGATTTGAGCCGAAGAACACAGCAGGCAGATTTTCAGCATCAGATTGTGCTCTTTTTCCAACTCGCTCAGTTCCTTATCAATCGGCCGGCCGGCCGGAAAATCGCGATCCAGGGTGGCGAATTTAGCCACGCGCATCTCGCCTTCAGTCAAAGTGCCGGTTTTGTCGGTTAGAATGATCGAAACGCCGCCTAAGGTTTCCGCCGCCACCAGCCGCCTGACCAAAGAATGATTCACGAGGATCTTTTGCATGCCGATAGCCAAAATTATTGTCACGGCCACCAACAGGCCCTCAGGAATAGCGGCCACCGCCAGAGCGCCGGCGATCAACAGGATTTGCGGCAAGTCATAACCGCGGAAATAACCGACGGCCGCCACAAAAAAACACAAAAAAACCACCACGCCAGTGAAAAACCGGCTGAATTTGGATAATTGTTCTTGTAACGGAGTCGGCTCGGTTTTGGCGCTCTTTAATAGTTGGCCGATCTTGCCCATTTCCGTCTGCTCGCCGGTGGCAACCACGACGGCCACGCCCGTTCCCCTAGCCACGGCCGTGCCCATATACAGTATATTGGTCCGCTCCGCCAAAGGCGTACCCGGTTCCAACTCTTTCAGTTGTTTGGTCGCGGGATTGGATTCGCCGGTCAGCATCGCCTCTTGGACTTGGAGATTCTCAGCCGACACGAGCCGGCAATCAGCCGGGACATTATTGCCGCTTTTGACAAAAATAATATCGCCGGGCACCAGGTCTTTCGTATCGACGGCTATTTGATGGCCGTCACGAAGCGCTCGCGCCGAATAAACGACCAACTTCTTCAATTTACCCAGAGCATCATCGGCTTTGCTCTCCTGCCACCAGCCGAAAATAGTATTGATAAAGACGACAAAAATAATGACCGCAGCGTCGGGCCATTCGCGCAGAACGACTGAAACGCCGAAAGCGAAAATCAAAACATAAACCAACGGCGACTTCAATTGATTCAAAAGAATGGCGAAAGAAGAGATTTTCTCTCCCGCCGGCAATGAATTATCACCATGCGACCTGAGGCGATCTTCGGCCTGTTTAGCTGTCAGTCCCTTGGCATCAGTGCGCAAGATGCGAAAAACCGCCGGCAAATTTAAATTATGCCAGCTTACCTTTGTCTTGGCTCGCAAAGTTTTTTCCATAATGATCATATTATAACACTTTTGGCGCCACCCCGCAAAAAAACTTCACAAAAAAACAAGCGGCTGATTGAGCCGTTTGTCTGTTGTTATTAAATTAACAACTAGTTCAATAATTTTTCAATATATTCTTTGGCTTTTAGCTGCTCGGCCAACGGATTCTCCAGTTCCAGCGCAATGCAATGCTGCGGCAGATATTTTTTATAACGCAAGCAATAATCAAAATCAATTAAATCGGTAAAATAGTGGCGCGCCCGGCTTACTAGTTTGCTGCAGCTAGAAATATGCGGCTGCGGCTCGATCACATTCAAGTGCCAGGCGCCGACCGAATGATTTTCCATTAACCCGATTATTTCATCAAACAAAAAACCATAATGCAGCCCTAGTCGGTTATTCTCCAAATGCGAGGTATCAAGGCATAAGCCGGCCCACTGATCAGCTTCATCAATTATTGAATGAGTTGTATTTTCCAAATAAATCATCTCCTTGAAACGAGAAAGATCGTAGGTCAGCGGATATTCTTTCTGCGAATGGATATTCATCGCCCGAACGCCGTACTGATCAATCAAATATTGGATCTCGTCCGGATCCATATCGGAACGCAAATGAACGAAAGGAATCGAAGCGATTTTCGTTTCTTTCAACCGCTCGTATAATTCCAATCTTTCCTCGCGCGGAATCGCTGAAACGAAAAGAGCTGTTTCGGTCAAACCGAGTTTTTTCGCCTCTTCTATTTTATCGCGCCAACGGGCGTTTCGAGTTGTTGTGATGGCTGGAAGAATTAACATTGTACTTATAACTAATTAATGAGAAAAACTTAATACGACCCTATTCATAATTCATAATTCATCCCCGTAATTATTGAATAAACCCGCCGGCCTGCAACTGCCATAATCTGGCGTAAACGCCGTCTTTTTTCTTCAGCAATTCGTCATGCGAGCCGTCTTCGATGATCCGGCCATCGTCGACGGTGATAATCCGATCCATTTTCCTGATGGTCGACAAGCGATGGGCGATAACGATGACGGTTTTGGCCTTCATCAATTTATCCAGCGCGTCCTGAATCAACATCTCCGATTCGCTGTCCAAAGACGAAGTCGCCTCATCCAAAACCAGAATCGGCGCATTTTTCAAAATCGCGCGAGCGATCGCCACGCGTTGCCGTTCGCCGCCGGACAGCTTAAGTCCCCTTTCGCCGACGAAAGTGTCATAACCATCACTCAACTTGGTAATGAATTCATGGCAATGGGCGGCTTTGGCGGCCGCCATGATTTCCTGGTCGGTCGCTTCCGGCCGGCCATAGCGGATATTTTCTTTCAGCGAGCGATGGAACAGAATCGGATCCTGCGGCACCAGCGAAACCGAGCGCCACAAGCTTTCCTGCGTCACCCGGCTGATATCCGCGCCGTCGATCAGAATCCGGCCGGCGGTCAGGTCATGCATGCGGAATAATAATTTTATCGCGGTGGTTTTGCCGGCGCCCGACGGCCCAATCACTGCCAATCGCTGGCGCGACGGAATCGTTAAGCTAAAGTCATTAAGGATGCTGCGCGTCTGATTATAATTGAAATCAACCTGCTCGAATTCGATTTGGCCGGCAGTGACTTTCAAGTCCTTAGCGCGAGCAATATCAACGATCTCCGGCGGGGTCTCCAGCACCTCCGTCATTTCCTCGGCATCGGCCAAATTCTGGTAAGTCCAGCGAATGATGCTGCCGAAATCCCAAACTTTCTCCATAATCGTCCCCAAATACGACTGGATCAGGGCGAAATCGCCGAGCGTAAACTGTCCCCGGCGCCAGAGGAACACAGCGTAAACCATGATGCCGATTTCGAGCGTTAGAGCCAGCAGGCCTTGGACAGCGTCAAAAATCGCGCCCAAATCCCAGCACCAGCGGCGGGAACGGCGCAGCTCCTCGTTAACCCGGGCATAGGAATCGACTTCGTGATGATAGCCGTTCAACAGCTTGACATTGTAATTATTGGTGATGGTGTCGGCTAAAATGCCGGTGCTTTTGGTTTCCAGCCCGCTTCTGATCAAATCATATTTCATCTTGAATCTGGTGAAAACCAAATTAACGCCAATGAAAATCGCCAGCCAGATCGACAGGCCGATCGCCATGGTGCGGCTGACGCCCCACAAGACATAAATAATGACCGTGACGCTGACTAGAAGCGGCATGATATTCCAGACGAGCCGGTCGGTTATGGCTTCGAAAGCGCCGACAAACCATTTGACTTTCTTGGTCAGCGAACCGACGAAATTGTTGTTGAAAAAACTGAACGACCGGCGATGCATTTCGGCGAAGCAATAATCGTTGAGTTCGGCGATGACTTTTGATTCGAAATAGTTGGCAACGAAATTATTCAATCGCCGCAGGACTTGCGCGGCGAGGCGCAGCAAAGCGATGACCGCCACCACCATCAGCAAGGCGCTGATCGCTTGGTTGGTCGTTGAAAAATCAGCCAGCAGATTGAATAGTTTTTTGTAATAAAGCGGGGTGATCACGCCGATGACGGAAGCAACAAACATGGCGGCCATCATAGTGATGCCGCTGATAGGATGCGCCGCCGAAGCCCGCCAAAAGTAGGCAATGGTTTTAGCGGTATAGCTCTGTTTTTTTGCTTCTTTTTCCATAAAAATCCGATTTACCCGTTGATTATAACACTTTTAACCCATAAAAGCAAATTTGACAAGAATTGCCGTTTTAGCTATAATTTAACCCTAATCACGCACTTTCAAAAACTTTTCAACAGGCGCAACCGGAAAGGAGCCGAGCCATGGATCTGCTGGAACGAGACCCCGAAAACCATCGAATGTTTATAGATCGCTTGCGGGGTCGAGTGGCGAGTCGTGATCTATTGTTATTGGCGGATTTCGCTTACGATCTGGCCAAATACGGCCACCGCGAACAATTCCGCGACAGCGGCGAACCGTATTTCGAACATTGTCGGGAAACCGCCTTGATTCTAATGGATGAATTGGGAATCTTTAACCCCAACTTGATCATCACCGCCCTCTTGCATGACATGCTGGAAGATAACTTCCTGCTGACCACCTGGCGAATCGCCTGGATTTTCGGCGATCGGATTTCAGAAATGGTATCAGTGCTGACCAAGCCGAAAAAAACCGATAAGCGATTCACTAATGACCGCGAGCGTCATGAATTCTATTTCCAGCAAATCGAACGCGCCGATTGCGAAGTTATGCTAATCAAGCTTTGCGACCGCTTGCATAATCTACGAACGCTTGATCAATGCGCTCCGGAAAAACGACAACGGAAAATCATCGAGACCAAAGAAAAATACTTGTGGATGCTGGCGGATATCAGATATGGCGACAGCCCGATCTTCAACGGCCGAGCGATGGAAACCCTGCTGACGCCGAAGTTCTCAAGGATTCTAGCGAAACTTGAAGAAGCAAATCGTCCGAACGAAATAATAGAATAAACCATCGAACCTTAAAACTCTCCAACCACGCGGTCGGAGAGTTTCTTTTTCTAGCTGTCCCGCTAAGGACGGAACCGTCGCCACCTTCCTGGCAATGAATTGATTATAGCACAGATTTTAAGCAATGCGAAACTTTTACTTTTTTATCACTTTATACAACCGCACTATCCCCTCGCCGATGAGCCAGCCGACAAGCGCCAGCGGTATAACAATCATTAATACTGAAATATCACTCAACATAAAAAATAACTCAAAACCGATAAAAACCAATATGGCATAATACTTCTCCGGCTTACCAAAAAATACGGTGAACGTCAGGGGAATAAAAAAAGTATAGGATAATAAAAGACCAATAAATATATTCATAATTGGATCTAAAACAAAAGTAAATATACTAACAGATGAACCAAATATTCTTTCATTTAAAAAAGCAAAAACCGGCGCAAAAACAATTACCAAAATCACTATTGAAATAATACTAAAAATGTACCGCGTAATTTTATTCATAAGTTTACCAATTATTAGTTAAATAATCATTGTTTGACTTAATTATATCATACCCCAATTGTTTTAACACTCCGCCAGTCAAAAGTTTCTGCGCCGATAGATTAATATCATTTAAACCATCACGAATTTCATTTTTTCTTTTAACTTGCCATTTATCAATCTCAACATTCGCCAAGGCGATTAATTTATCTTTGACTGCCGGCTTTAACTTTTCATTGGCTGCCAGTTTTTCCACCCCATCCTGCGCCAATTTTATCAATTTATCAAATATCTCGACTTTTAATTTTAACAAATTATATTGATGGATTATTTTTTTCTTGACATTGTTGTCAGTTAGCAATTGCCGGTCATAAATAAGGGCAAGATCATCAATGGCGGTCTGGATGGTAATATTAGATCCAATCTCAGTTATGGACGCTGAAATAACTGACGGTTCATAATTAAAACTTAAAAACTGATCTTGATCGGCTAAAATCGCGCCATTAAATAAACTTTCAGAGGAAGTGGTATTATTGATCGAGCTGACAGAAAATGTATAAGATCCGCCGCTAGCCGTACCCAATAATTTAATTTGATAATTCCCCGGCAAGGGATTGGTAATTATGGCCAATTCCGGACTAGAAGCGTCACTAAAGCCGGAATAATAACCGTCAGTAATCTCATTCAAAATAGAGGTTGAATCAAAATCTCGTCCCAATCGTCCGCCATCCGGGCCAATAATTTGAAAATCAGCCGGCGAAAAAATCCGAAATATCAAAAGATTATCAATTGGACTGCTCGAAATGATTGTTTCCGGCTCTTGACCAGTCAATTCTTTTATTATTTCTGATTGTGCCAATGAGACGACGCCAAGATGAGAGGCATTGTTGATTATTGTGTCATTGATACCAATAAAATTAGAATTGCTAATTTGAGGAACTGTGCCATCGCCCAATCCCAATTCCAAACCACGATCAGTAAAAGAAATATTATAATTTTCCGGAATGCCGTGTTCCCATTTACCATCCAATGAGTACAAAAACGAGGGAATAACTCTTAAAGCGCTCAAAGTAAGGGATCCAGTATCGCCCAAAATATTAGTTATTTTAATCTGATTGAATTTAGCCAGATTAACCGAAAGATTCAAGTTTTCTAAAAAACCATTGAGCGGATAATTATCGGGATAGGCGCGTAACTCGCCGCTATCCTTATCTCGCAAATAATCATAAACCGGTAATAACTCCCCAACTGATGGCACCATTTCTCTGACATAATACATCAGACCGTCATAAAATGGTCGCGTTTTGTAACCATTTAATTCGGCTTTAACCTCTAATAACTTCTTATAAACTAAATTCTTCATTTTATTCTCACTAATATCTCCTCCCTCTATCATTAAATACGAATCAACAGAACCCTTATGTGGAGTAGCTACAAAAATCATTTGATCAACGTCGTTTTGATAATCATCACCCTCAATATAAGCGCGGGCGACAATACCGCCCATAGAATGGCCAATCAGATCAACTTTGGAACAATCAATAATTTCGGAGGCCACACAAAAATCCTTGGCTGAGTTAATTTTATCTTTCAAAAACCCGGCCGTAACCACGTTAGATTGTGTCCAATCATAAGGTAGGGTAAAAAGCATCTTGCCATCTTCATAACCGGCTAAACGCAAGGCGTTAATTAGGTCATCGTAGGTGTGCAAGATTGGATCAATCTGCCATACACCCTGCCAATCCGGCCAACTGCCCAAAATACCCGGAATCAAAATAACCGGGTGGCGCTTGGGCGAGCCGCCGAAATCAAACGGCTCGGTCGCAAAAGGAATGTAAGACATCGGCGCGCGCGACAAATTAGCCAAAACCGTCCCCGTAAACACAGTTGGGCTGGTGCCGGTGGTGTAAGTCGGCCCCAAAGCGCTGCCCCAATAATTATCAGTCAAATCGATCGGTTGGCTGGAATAATCGGTTACGCCATTATCCCAATGGCAGACGGCGGTTGTGCTGGCATAATCACAAAAACTCAGATTATAGAGATTTGAATGATTGATGGAAACATTCTTGGACGCCGCGTCGATAGCCACAACGCCGAGGTTATCGACCAAGTTGCAATTGTTGATCTTCAATTCATTGACCTTGGTCGCATAAATTATCATCCCCCGCGGCCAGCCGCGGCCGCCATGCTTAATCTCGACATAAGCCAGATTAACCTTAACGACCGAATTATATTGTCCCCCGTCGGCTGAGATGCCCCGCCAATCATCCAAGCCGGCAACGGTCGCCGATCCGTCGCCATTAGTGTCGCCGCCAACGGAATCATCCCGCAAAGACACCAGCTTGATCAAGTTTTCCTTAGCGCCATTGGCGAATAATCCGCCGTTGATTATGATCCGGGAATTAAAACCGACCTTGACTATCACTCCCGATTCTAAAGTCAGATTAACCCCGGGATCAACGTAGAAATACGCGCCATTGGGAATAACGTGCACTTCACCGGCGCGCCAAAGCGTCGAAGCGGCCAGATGCTCGCCATTGGCATGCCAAATGACCGTCTCCGCCGCCGCCGAGTCGCCAAAAACAAAAAAACACGCCGCGATGGCGCTGATGCAAAAAGTACGGACAAAAAATCGATTCATATCCTCCTAATGGTTAATTATTTCAAAATTTCACTTATTTTCTCTTTAAACACAGGCAAATCATCCTTAATTGTTCTCCAAACCTCATTAATATCAACTCCAAAATATTCATGAATTAAATAATTACGCATGTCGGCTATATCACGCCAGGGAACATCTGGATATTTTTTCTTAAAATCAATCGGCATTTGCCTAACCGCCTCACCCATTATTTCAAATCGCCTAATAACCGCGTCAATTATAACTTTCCTTTTCTTAAAATCATCAAAAGTTAAATGATCTAAATATTCATCAATCGACTGAATACTTTCTAAAATATGCCCTAAATAAACCTCCGTTTCTTTAGCCATAAATTTTAATTTTTTCCCGCTTGATATTCTTTTTAATCAATGGATGGATTGACCTTGGAGTTAACAAATCGATTCTTCGACCAGATACTTTTTTTAATTCCCTTTTTAGACGAACTAGAGTAAATAAACCCCTTTGAGCGCCCAATTGAACAATCAAATCAATATCACTGGACTTTTTATAATCACCACGGGCGAAAGAACCGAATAACTCGGCATGCCTTACTTGATATTTACGCAGAATCGGATTAAACTGCTTTTTTAATACTTGTATTTCAGTCATACTATTGTCTTTATTATACTTAATCATCCTACTTGTGTCAAAACTGCACAAATTTAACCAACCGAAAAAATTGCATCCAGATTATAATATTCGATTTCACGCTCAATATGCCTCTGACCCTCTATTTGAACTGTTGCATTTTTTGCAACAGTTGCTTTTCGGCTTAATTCCCCGCTCTTGAATAAACCCTTCAAATGCCTGGATATGCCAGATTTATCAGTATTAAATAGAGCCCCAATTTGATTAAGGGTTAGCCAAATGGTTTCTCGATTAATAAAAACTTCCAATTTAACATCTTTTTTGTTAGCTTGGTATGATACTAATTGTTTTGTCCGGGATTCGATTACTCTCATATTTGTTAATTATACCGAATAAACTCAAAAAATAAAACACTACTGATTTTTTGCTTTTTCCCGCCATTTATGCTATAAATAATCCATTATTTATGACTGGTTTTATCTTCAAATCAAAAAAATTGCTGCTTTTGCTGGGCGATATCGGCTGTCTTTATTTGGCGCTTTATCTGACTTTGGTCTTGCGTTACTGGGGCAACTTCGATCCTGCCAGCTGGCCGACCCATGTCACGGCCTTTTTATCCATTTTTATCGTCTGGCTGCTGGTTTTTTATATCAGCGACTTTTATGAGCTCAAAATCAGCTATAATAACCTGGCGCTCTTAACTAATTACGGCCGCGCCATTATCATCAACGGCATCATCGCCGTCCTCTTGTTTTACTTCCTCGCGCCGCTTTTCCCGTCCATCAAGCCCCAAAGAGTGCTCATCTACGACTTGGCTATCACCTTCGTCTTGCTGTTCGCCTGGCGGAAAATCTTTTACGGACTGATCAAATCGCCGCAAATCGCCAACCATGTCCTGATTATCGGCGACAATCCTCTCGCCGAGGAACTACTGGAAGAAATAAAAAAAC
>JBAZMO010000005.1:0-26460 GCA_041649655.1 Patescibacteria group bacterium | reverse complement strand
GTTTCTTGGTGATCAATTTGATCTTCGGCTCATCGGTCTTGGCCAAGTCGCGGAAAAAATTCTTGACCAAGCGGTCTTCGCCGGAGTGGAAAGAAATTACCGCCAGCCGGCCGCCGGGACGCAAGAGTTCCAGAGCTTGGGGCAAGGCCGTCCGGATATTGCCGAATTCGTCATTGACGAAAATCCGAAGCGCCTGCAATGTCCTGGTCGCCGGATTGCGGCGCGACGGCTGGCGGAATTTCCGGCGATAGAGATCGCTGATCAGCTGGACAAGCTTGGCAGCCGATCGGATCCCCTCGCCTTTTTGCCTTTCTTTTATAATCGCTTTGGCAATTAATCCGGCTAACGGCTCCTCGCCGCAATCCGTAAGGATTCTCGCCAATTCCCGCTCACTGGCCGTATTGACGATATCGGCCGCCGTCGGTCCGGCGCTCGCCGTGTCAAAACGCATATCCAGGGAATCAACCGAGGTAAAACTGAAGCCCCGATCATCATCAGACAATTGATCGGAAGACAACCCCAAATCCAATAAGATGCCGCTAATTTCTCCCAGGCCGTGCGTCCGTTTCAACCGTTCATAAATCGCTTTCAAATTGCGATAATTATCATTGATCAGGATCAAATCCTGGCCGCTGGCCGCCTGCACCGCGTTCCTATCCCAGTCGATGCCCGCTAATTTTCCCTTTGGCCTGATCCGTTCCAGAATTGCCAGACCATGGCCGCCGCCGCCGAAAGTGCCATCGATAAAATTCTGACCCGGTTGAGGATTGAGTTGGTCCAGGATCTCCCGCAGCAGCACCGGTTCATGAATAGTCGGCATAATTACTTTTTTATATCTCCCAACGCCTCGGCAATATCGTTATAATTCTTCTCGCTCTCGTCCTGATATTTAATCCACTTGGTCTCATCCCAAATTTCCAGACGGTTATAAAGGCCGGCAATAACGACATTCTTATGGAGGCCGGCGAAATGCCTCAAGTAATCCGGCAGAATGATCCGGCCCTGCTTGTCAAACTCGACTTCCATCGCTCCGGCCAGCATGGCGCGCGAAAAAGCGCGGTTGCCGGATTTATCGATCGGCAACTCGGAAATTTCTTTGGCCATCTTGTCCCATTCTTTTTGCGGATACAAAAACAGACAGTTATCCAAACCCTTGGTAACCACCGCGCGCTTAAGCTGAGGCCGGAATTTGGCCGGCACGGCCACTCGCCCCTTGTTATCCAAATTGTGGGAATATTGGCCGATGAACATAATAAATAATCGAAAATTATCTGCCAAAACGGGCAAATAAAAATAATCTCAAAAAAACACAATCCTTAATCCCCGGATATTTTCTCCCGCTTTGCTTTCGAAAATTCCGAGGATGACATTTATGGATAAAAAGCTATTCTTAATTTCACCACTTTTCACCACTCTTAATTAATTATATACCACTTGGCACCACCAAGCAACCACCAGCCGCCATTTTTCTGCACTAAAAAAATGCCCCAATTTAGGGCATTTTTTGTAATATTTTTTCTGCCTGTGGATATTAAGTGTATAACTATTGCTGCGGTTGTTTTTAAAACGACTGCGGTTTATCCACAACAGCTACTTCTTCGCCATCGTTATATTTGGCTCGCGATCATAAAAAGGCCTGGCTAATTTAGATTTGGCCGAACTTTTGGCGCGCGCGAATATTTTAGCGACAAGTTCCCGCTGATCGGAAAATTCAGCCGACTTGATGCCGACAACCGGCACTCTTAAGCCATAACCCAAGCCATTGGCCGCGGCCACGCCGATGCGCACCGAGGTGAAGCCGCCCGGCCCGACAACCACGCCGATCGCTTTTAATCCTTCCGGCTTGATTTTTTCTGCCGCCAATAACTTGGCGATAGCCGGCAATAATTTTTCCGCCTGATTGAATTTGCCGGGGATTTTCTTAACCTTAAAATCAGCCGGGCGGCCGGCCAGGATTATTTCCAAATGATCATTCGATGTCGTGTTAATGATTAGAATCATGGCTAAAATATTGCCGCGTTTAGAATTATAAAAATTAAAAATTGCCTACCGGCTTATCACTACCGGCGTGCCGATCTCGCTCCAATCATAAACGATTTTCGCTTCCGGCGTCCGCATGTTGACGCAGCCGTGGCTCATGGGGTGGCCGAAATTGCTGTGCCAATAAGTGCCATGGATCGTGTACGGCCCGAGAAAAGAAACTACCCAGGGCACATTGGGCAAATCATAATTCATCGGATTATTCGGACCGAAATACCAGCTCATCCGGACATTGGGCCGCTTCAAATAAACCCGATAATCGCCGATTGGCGTCGGCGTCGCCGCTTTGCCGGAAGAAATCAGATACCGGTCGAGCAGGGCGCCGTTCTGATAGCGATAAAGCGTTTGCCGAGCCAAATCCACGCTGATGAATTTATAATCCGGCTTGGCCAATTCCGAATTTATCCGTTCCGGAATAACCACCAATTCAATTTGCCCGTCGCCATCGACGTCGCCGGCCGCCGCCTTGACCCCGGCGTAAAAATTTTCGGCATAAGCGTCAAAAGACAAAAGCTTATCGCCGTTAAAATTATAAACGGAAACCGCGCCGCTGCCCTCGAAGCTTTCGGTCACAATCAAGTCGGACCGGCCGTCGCCATTGACATCGGCGGCGGCCAGATTCAAACCGCCTGAATAATCTGGCTGGCCATAAACAATGGTCTTTAATAACTGGTTATCCTTGCCATAAATATTGACCTTCGGCTGATTGCCGTAACCGCCGGCAATCGCCAATTCTTTGGCGCCGTCGCCGTTAAAGTCGCCGGCCGCCAAGCTCAAGCCATTGTTATTGAAATCCTTAAGCTTATAACCGGCGATCAAGTGGCCGTCATTGCCGAAAACCTTATATTCAGCCGGAGTATTCAAATTAGAATAAGCGATTAATTCCACCTTGCCGTCACCGCCCAAATCAGCCGCCTGGACGCGCGCGCCCTGCCGGTCCGATAAAGCGAAGGCGAAAAAGCCGCCGATTTCCCGGCCGATCTCAAAAATCCGAAGATGCGGACCGCCGCCATAGCCGGCCGTCGTTATGATTTCCGCTTGCCCGTCGCCATTAACGTCGCCGGCTGAGACATAACAGCCGCCGCGGAAATTATCAGCATAAGCCGATAATTCTCCTTTGTCTACGCCATAAGCGCTATAAGTTTTAACGATAGCTGCCGAACCGCTGCCCGGACAGATGATTATCTCCGCCAAACCGTCGCCATTGGCATCGCCGGCGGCCAGATCGGCTGAACCGGAATAAGTTGAGGAGAAAAAAGCGAAACTCGATTCTAATTTTCCGGCCAAATTAAAAACTTTGGCCTCCGGGGCGGCAGCGGCCTGCGCCCAACCCGGCCAAAGGACCATAGCAATCAAGATCGATAATAAGAATATTTTTTTAAGCATCGCCGTCGGCCGATTATTTTTTTTCTTCTTTGAACCGATTGATCAAGATGAGATTCTTATTATCCAAGAGATTCAACAGGAATTTATCGGCCACGCTGCGGCGGTAATTGAATTCGCTCGGGGTCATCAAGGCGTAATTGAGTGAACGCGACATTTCCTTTTCGAATTTGGCGATGAGCTTCTGGACTTTCAATTTTGGCAATGAGCCGACGATCAGGATATCCGCCGGGCATTCTTCCTGGCCGACAAAAACTCCGGACAAAAGGAACAAGTCGATCTCGCCCAGCTTGGCGACTTTTTCCGCCAAAGTATTTTCCATCACCATGTGCGCCTTGATGAACAGCGACCGCAGGTCCTCCACGAAAGAAAAAGCGCGATTCAAGCGGTAATATTTGCGATTGGCCGCGTCAGCCGCTTCTTCTTCCGGCTTATCAATAGAGACCAAGATGCCGATGCCTTCCAAGTTTTCCAATTCCCGCCGGATGCTGTTCAGGTGGGCGTCCAAGGAACGCGCCAATTCGCGGACAAAAAAATATTTATCGGGATTGTTCAAAAACAATCGGAGCAGCAGCACCCTGGTTTTGGAACCGAATAATTTCTCCAACATAGCCAAACCGTTATTTTGTCATTTCTCTTTATTTATTGTATAATATTACCAGACGAATGTAAAGCAAAACGATCAAGTGGAAAAAATCAGCGACAAAATGGCCAAGCTGGCCCTGGAGGCCGACGGCAATATCGTCGGCGAGTCATTTATCGTCCAAACGGATAAGAATTCGGCCGCCAAGCTGGGGGTCATTTTCGGCGTGATCGAGGCCTACAATATCAACGATGTTTTTCTGGACGGTTTTTTAAATGCCGTCAACGACTTGAAAACCGAATATTATCTGCCACCCTGCAATACCGAGCAGGGCGTGGAGAAACGTTTCGAAGAAGCGATCTGCCGAGCCAACCGCCGTATTTTCTCAGCCATCAATCAATCGGCGGAAGAAATAGATTTGCGCAATCTCTCGGCCGCCATCGGCCTCTGGCATGGCAATCGCGTTTACCTCAGCTCCTCGGGCCGAGTCAAGGCCCTCTTCTTCCGCCGGAAAAAAAACCAAGAGCTTTTCATTATCGATATCCTGAGCGGCAACGGCGAGGCCAGATTCCGGCCGGAACCGGAACGGATCTTCGCCAACATCCTCAGCGGAGAAATTTCCAATCGCGACGCCCTGATGCTGATCAATGAGGAATTTTTGGGCTTCTTTTCCCAAAAAGAATTGGGTGAAGCGGTTCTGGCTAATGACGCAGCCAACGCCGCCAAGGCCATCAGCGACTCCCTGTTGGAAAAAATCGCCAAAAAGAATTTCTACGCCGTTATCGTGACGCCGGAAACAAAAGCAGAGCTGATAGAACCGGAATCGGCCAAACCGGCTGAACTGCGAGTTGAACCGCTCGCCTCAGTCCCGCCGCCGAAAAAAAATGATATCCCGACCCAGCAATCGATTGATCGGCTGCTTTTCACCCAAGTCCGAACCGAAAAATATCTGACTCCTTCGCTGCTGCCGCCCTGGCAGAAAATATTGCTCGTCAGCTGGGCGGCTGCCAAAAACAGCTTGATATTCCTCGGCCGGAGATTAAAAAAATATTCTTTAGCCGCCGCCAAATCGATAAGCGAGCGCCTCCGAGCCGAAAAATTTCCTCAGCCGAAAATTGTTCGCAATCAAACCGTAACTGATGAAAACAGCATCGCCTCTTCCGATTATCCGCAAACAGCCAAGCCCGCCGCTTCAATGACTGAAAAAATCAACTGCTTCCTTAACGCGCAAATCGTCAAATACCTGCAACTCAAGCGAGGCCAAAAAATAATCTTAACGGCCGGCCTGATTTTTATTTTCTTATTCAGCCAAAGCATTGTCATGATCGGACGTTCCGCCGATGACTCGCAGAATTCAAATGCCAACGGCCTTTTAGCCAAACAAATCGAGGCGCAGCTGGACAATGCCGAAGCGCAGAATATCTTCAACGATGAACTCGGCGCCCTGGCTTCATTAAAGCAAGCGCGGGAACTGCTGACGCAAATGCCGGATAAACGCAGCACTAAAGCGCTGAAAGCCGGCCTGCAAGACAAGATCAAGGCGACGGCCGCCAGCTTGCAAAAAATAAAATACTTGGATGACCCGGCCAGCGTCGCCAGTTTCTCCGCCGATCCGGCGGCGGACATCGTCGGCCTGGCTCAAACCGGAAAAATCCTTTGGGCTTACGATAATGCGGGCCAGAATCTGCTGCGTTTCGATCCGGCCGACGGACAACTGGCTCCTATCGCCGTTCCCCTGCCGCCGATCAAGCGATTAACCGCTATTGACAGCAACAATCTCATCCTGCTGGCTGATGGCAGTTATTACAAATTCAATATCGCCGACGGCTCCGCCGCCAAAACCAAACCAAGCAAGGACTGGTTCCAGTTGAAGCTTCCCGTCGGTGCTTCACCGCTGATCGATCCGTCGCTCGCGTCATCCACGATTGCGATGTCAACGGCTAGCGGCAACTTGTCTTTCTTCCTTGACAACCAAGCCGGCCGAATCGTCATCACCGACAAGAACGGCGTCCTGAAACGGCAGTATTACTCGGCCGCCCTGGCCGGCGCCGGCGCGTTCGCCGTTTCAACTGAAGCTAAAAAAATCTGGTTCTATCGTACCGGCCAAGCTTATCAGATTGATCTGGATTTTTAAAAGTTAAAATTATTTTGGAAAATAAAAAAATACGCTCCCGATCGGGAACGTATTTTTTTAAATGGGAATTTACTTGAGAGTGACGGTCGCGCCGGCTTCTTCCAAATCCTTCTTGATTTTCTCGGCCTCATCCTTCTTCGCGCCTTCCTTCACCACTTTCGGAGCGCCATCAACCAAGTCCTTGGCTTCCTTCAAGCCCAAGTTGGTGATAGTCCGAACGGCTTTGATGACATTGATCTTGTTGGCGCCGGCGGCGGTCAACTCGACATCAAAGCTGTCTTTTTCTTCAGCGGCAGCGCCGGCTCCGGCGGCGGCCACCATAACCGGGGCGGCGGCGGAAACGCCGAATTTCTCTTCCAGCACTTTGACCAATTCAGCCAAATCAATGACTGACAATTTGTCGATTTGTTCGATGAGAGCTTTGAATTTCTCAGGGATAACGACTTCTTTTTGTTCGTCCATATTATTGTGATTATTTAATCTTATTCGATTATTATTAAGCGGTTTGTTTTTCCTTGTCTTCTTTAATGGCATTCAAGACGCGAGCCAGGCCTGATAAAGGATTAGCCAGGCAGCCGACGACTTTGGCCAGCAATTCTTTCCGCGCCGGAATTTTCGACAACTCGGTAACGCGCGCGACATCGATATAACTGCCATCGATAATGCCGCCGGCAAATTTGATCTTATCCTGGCCCTTGGCAAAGGCAGCCAGAATCCGAGCCGGAGCGACTTCATCCTCGTAAGAGAACAGAGTAGCAACTTCGCCCTCGAAATTTTTTTCGACGACCGCGCCCAAACCCTGGCCGGTCAAGGCCTTCTTTAATAACGTCTTCTTGGCCACCATATAATCAACGCCCTCATCGCGGCATTTTTCGCGCAAGATATTGAGATCCTTGACTTCGATGCCCGAATAATTGAACATGATTGCCGATTTCATCCGACTGATCTTGTCTTCAACGACTTTAAGAATGGCCGCTTTTTGTCCCTTGGTTTTTGGCATAAAAAAAATCTGCGGTTTTCACAGATAAAATAGCTAGAATTAGCTGTTTTTCTCGGTCGGACTTAAATCGCTTGGGAGCGCTGCCGGCTGTCTGTGAAAAACTGTTATTTAATTGATAAGGTAATTATAGCAAATCAACAAAAAAAGTCAAGGGCTGGAGATCCCCTGACTTGAAAGTGCCATTTTACCCGGTAATCAGCCGCCGGGCAGCGACAAATGTCTCCGGAGAAATCTTCCACCTATTATGGTAATCCGGCGGTAAAATCGTGATTACATCGCCATTTTCATTATCCTGAATCACAACAAAATAATTGCCATCCGGCCGGCTATAAAATACCTTGTGATAATGTGTTGTACCCGGTTCTTGGCCAATCAGTACCACCAGGTCCTGATCAAGTATTAAGAGTAATTCCTCCTGAGAAAGCTCGGATCTCGCCTCCAATTGATCGCGGGCATGATGAGTCAACCTGGCCGCTGCCATCTAGGCCGTCCTTTCCTGTCGTTTTTGGATAATTCTGAAATAATTCACCGATTCAATTACGCACCCGCTGAACAAGTTATAGCTGATAATTCGGCGATTGTCAAGCCCCCGGCCGGCTTTGCCTTTTCCGGCTCAAAATGATACTATAAGCTTAACATTAATCCTATTAACCGCTATAATTATGAGCAAATATTCCATCGAAGGCGGACACCGCCTATCAGGCGAAATCAGCGTGGCCGGCGCTAAAAATGAAGCGTTGAAAATTCTGGCCGCCTGCGTGCTTTCCACCGAACCCTGCGTTATCGGCAATTTTCCGGAAATCGAAGACACTTCGCGCATGCTGGAAATCTTAACTGATCTGGGAGCGAAAGTCACCAAAGCGGGAAAAACAGTCACAATTGAAACTGCCGGCATTAACCGGACCGAACCCAAGCCGGAATTGGTCAGAAAACTTCGAACTTCGATCATGTTCGCCGGGCCGTTGCTGGCTCGCTTCGGCGAAGTGACGCTGGCGCACCCCGGCGGCTGCGTTATCGGCAAACGGCCGATCGATATGTTCCTCGCCGGCTTCCAGGCCATGGGAGCTAAAATCGAAGAGCATGAGAGCCATTACACCTTGCGCGCCAAAAAACTTAAAGGCGCGCGGATCATCATGCCTTGGGTGATGGTGACGGCGACCGAAAGCTTGATGATGGTCGCAGTTCTCGCCGAAGGCGAGACCGTGATCGTCAATGCCGCCATGGAACCGGAAATTGCCGCCTTGGCTGATTACCTGAATGCCTGCGGCGCGAAAATCTCCGGCGCCGGCACGCCGATCATTACGATTGAGGGCGTCGAAAAAATCTCCGGCGGGAAATGCGAGATCATCCCCGATCGCATCGAAGCCGGGACTTTTGTCATTATGGGACTTCTAACCAAAAGCGAAATCACCGTCAAAAACTGCCGGCCCGATCATTTGGAGGTCTTCCTAGCCATCCTCGCCAAGGCCGGAGCAAAACTGGAAATCGGCGCCGATTGGATCAAAACCAAACCATCGAAATTGCACGCCATCGAGCTTCGCACCCATGAGTATCCCGGCTTTCCGACTGACTTGCAAGCGCCTTTCACTGTCCTAATGACTCAAGCCGAAGGGTTGGCGCTGATCCATGAGGTGATTTATGAAGGCCGTTTATTCTACACCGACAAACTAACCCTGATGGGAGCCGATGTCATTATGTGCGATCCTCACCGCGTCATTGTCTCCGGGCCGACGCCGCTGTTCGGACGGACCTTGGAATCGCCGGACCTGCGCGCCGGCATGGCCCTGGTCTTGGCTGGACTGGCCGCCAGCGGCAAAACTATAATCGACAACATCTATCAAATCGAACGCGGCTATGAGAAAGTAGTGGAAAGATTGCAGGACTTGGGCGCTGAAATCGAGAAAATAAATTAATCGAACGCTGAAGCCAAACTATGACCATCTTCCACCGCCGCCTCATTTATTCCATTTTCATCGGCATCTTCCTGATTGCCGCTCCGCTCATCGTCCTTTACACCATGGGCTACCGTTATAATCTCACCAAAGGCCGAGTCCAAAAAACCGGCATCATCAGGATAACTTCGACGCCGCGCGGCGCCGATATTCAGCTTAATGGAATCAAATATGAATTAAGCCAAACCCCGGCCAGAATCGAAAAACTCCTGCCCGGCGATTATGAAATCAAGCTCAGCAAGGACGGCTATTACGATTGGCAGAAAAAATTGCCGGTTTATGAGAATGGCACGACTTTCGCGGAAAAAATAATCTTGTGGAAAAAATCCGAGCCCGCCAATTTAAGCTCCACCACGGCGGCGTCCTGGCTGGTTTCGCCCGATAAAAACATCGTGGCTGTTTCCGACGGCCGGGCGACTATCGAACTTTTGGATATCAATAGCGGCATCCTGGGCGAACTGTCCGGCGGCAATTTGGAAATCATCGCCACGATACCCGGTTCGGATTCCTTGCGACTTTTGTCTTTCTCGCCATCAGGCCGCTACCTTTTGGCGCAAGGCATTGCCAATAAAAAAAATAATTACTACTTGATTGACTCCTTAGCCAAAAATTACAAAAAATTTCCAAGCCAGGACTACTTAAATGTCAGGTGGGGAGATAGTCCTTGGGCGAACGACTCTGATAATCTTTACGCCTTAGATCAATCCGGGCTTTGGAATATCGATTTCACCTCGCTTCAACCAGCGAAAAAAATCACCGCGATTACCGCTGATGATTTTTATATCTTCGATAAAATTGCTTATTATCTTAACGATTCCACTCTTCTTGAACCCTACTCTAACGAAAATCGACCGATAAAGTTAGATTGCTCGGCTTGCCGCTTTAAAAATATTGAGAATAATAGAGCAATAGTGACTGATGGGGCTGGTAAAATACTCATCATCGACCTGAATCGGCAGATAAAAACCATCGAATTAACAGCTAAGGATATTGACTGGCTCAACCCAAATTCGCTGATCGCCTATAATGATTATGAAATCTATATTTATGAGACCACCAAGAACAGTCCGGAATTGATCACCCGCCTCAGCTCGCCGATCCTCTCCGCCAGCTGGCATCCGGACGGCCGTTACCTGGTTTTCTCGGCTGAGAATAAGCTGAAAATAATCGAATTAGACAACCGCGAACGGCGCAATACCGTCGATATCGCCGAGGCCGCCGCTTCCTTTATCACCGTCGACCGCGCCGGCAATAATCTGTATTACGCTGTTGACAAACTGGGAATTTTCAAGTTAAATATCCAATAGCACCTTATTGCAATTGTTTAAGCCGAACAGCAACCACGGGAGGATCTCATGATAACAAGATACGGCGCGGCGCGTGATTTGGTCTTTATGGAGATGGTTTATTGCATTGCTCAACTAAGCAAGGATAAGAACACCCATATTGGAGCGATTGTCGTCGGCCCTGATCACGAATTCAGATCGCTCGGCTATAATTCTTTCCCGCGAGGCATCAGGGATGATATTCCCGAACGGCAAGAACGGCCGTTGAAATATCTGTACTTCGCCCACGCCGAAGCCAATGCGGTTTTTAATGCGGCGCGAGTCGGCATCCCCCTCAAAGATTGCCGCCTCTACACCAATGGCACGCCTTGCGACAAGTGCGCGCAAGCGATTATGGGCGCCGGGATTAAGGAAGTTATTATTGATCTGGATTGGGAAAAAAGATTTGAGCAATTGGGCATGGCCGAATGGGAGCAATCGACTTTGGCCACCAAAAGAATGTTCGCTGAAGCTGGAATCGATCTTTGGGCGCTTTCGCTTGACTGCTTTAAAACTCCCCTACCTAGATTTATGAGGGGGCAACACCTTAATTACTAACTGCACAAAAAAACCCGGGGAATTAGTCCTCGGGTTTTCTATTTGATTCAAACTAAATTGGCTCTAATTTTTTCCGCCATTAGTTGCGCTTCACCGTCAGCGTAAGATCGGCCGTGCCAAAGCTCATAGCCGTCGCCAGCCAAGCGCGGCATCAGATGCCAATGAAAATGATTGACGGCTTGGCCGGCCGCCGCGCCGTTGTTAAGACCGAGGTTGAAATCCTTAGCGCCGACCGCCGCCAACACTGCCGGCGCGATTTTTTTCGCTACCCGCGCCAAGGCGCACATTAAATCCTCCGGCAGCTCCAGGAAATTGTCAAAATGCTGTTTAGGCACGATCAAGGTATGGCCGGGATTAATCGGAGTGTTGTCCAAAAAAGCCAGCGCCAGATCATCCTCATAAACTTTTTCCGCCGGAATCTCCCCCTTAATAATTTTGCAAAAAATGCAATCATCCATAGAAATAAATTATTTTATTAAAATTAGAACCGATTATTTGCAATTGATAATATTAACCGCCTCTTGGAACTCCTTGGCGGAGACATACTCTAAGGCCAGGATTACCGAGAGCGGTTCTTCCACGCACGAGTCCTTCTGATCCCTGATCGCCGGCCAAATCACTCGGGCACGATCGAGGTCTTGCGCAGTAACGGCCAGATCCAAAACCGGACCGGAATAATAAGCTAGGGCTGAAAATAGAATCAGAGCCAAGCCGACGGCCGTCAAACTTTTACGGCCGCGAATCGCCCGATCAGCGGCATCGGCCAGAATCAGAACCAAGAATAAGACCGCAAATAAAGTCAGCCGCCGCGACAGGGAATGCTCGCCGTCCCAAAACCAATAACTTAAAAAATAAGCAACCAAAATTATTTTGGCCATCAAAGCCACCAGCAGCCAAGCGGGGTCCTGACGTTGCCAAATTTTAGCCAAAGCGACCGAAAGCAGAGCGAAAAAACCGACAGCTAGCAATAATTCCAATTCCGACCGCCAGCCGAACAATGGCCCGAACCGACTCAACGCGTGGAAATCCAATAAATTGCCGACCAGCCAAGCCGGCCAGATTTTCGAGATCGAAAAAGCCACGGTTAGCGAAGATAAGTAATCAAGCCCGACTAAGCCCAGAATCGCCAATGGCGCCAGAACATAAATAAGCTTTTTTTTCTTAATCAAGGTTAAAACGAAAATAAAACCGAGGCTGGCCAACAAGAACGCCAAAGAATAATTGAAGTACATCAGGATCAAGCCGATCAGCAGCAGCCAAAATTTGAGCCGGCTCGGATTTTTCAAGTGGCTGATCAAAAAGATAAAATAAAAAGCCAGCCACAACAAACCGTAAGCGGCCGGCAGGCCCTGGGCGCCGTAGTATTGGAACAAGTAAAAAGAATTGGCCAGCCAGGCGGCCAACAAGGCGAGCCGTTTATCCGGCCGCAGCAGGAAAGCGAGCGCAAAAATTATCACTGTTAAAAAGATTGACCACAAAATCGGCAACAGGAATCGGTTGACTTGGAAAACGCTTAAACCGGAAAGCTTAGCGGCAATCACTTCCAGCGACCACATCGTGCCGTAAGATAACTTGGCTGGACTGGTTAAGGCCTGGGGATAGGTCAGCGGCCCGATAGTTTTTAACCAAAGATTGTCAGTCAGCAAGGTCGGCTGATATTCCCTTTCTTGAATCAAACGTTCTTCCGAACCCAAATGACGGAAACGATCACCGCCAAAACCATTCTGATAAACCAATAAATACGAATGGATTAATAACGAAAAAACCATGATCATCATCAGGGTAGCCGCGATCGGAATTTTGCGACAGTAAATGACATAAATGATGATTGCCGACAGAATTATCACTACGGCAATAAGCCAGTCGCTTAAAACTTCCCAAGGACTCGTTAAATAACCGCCGTTGACCGCTCGAGCGATCAGATAAAACCCGCCCGCCGCCGCTAAGCCGAAAATCAAATAAAGCCAATTAGAAAAAACAAATGGGCCGGGCCGTTCAATCTCTATTTCAGCGCTAACAGGCGGTTCTTTGGCCAAAAGAAATTTATCAACAATAAACAGCCCAGCCCAACTAAGGAATAATGACAAACAGATCGTCCAATTATTCAACTGGAACCAAGCGGTAAAAATATTGGCTAACGGGCCCAGAATAAAAATCGGCAGAAAGACAGCCAATAAGCTGACGGTCATTTTATCCAAAGCTAAACTGCGAGCCAAAATCCTATTGGCCGACCGCCAAGAAAATAACAGCCATAATAGGGCTAAGAGCCAAAGTATCATATGCGGAATAAATCTTTAGCGTTCTCTGTGGTCGCCGCCGCCACTTCTTCAAAACCCAGGCCCTTCAACTCAGCGATTTTGCGCGCCACAAATTCGACATAAGCCGGAACATTCCGTTCGCTACGATGCGGCTCCGGCGCCAAAAACGGCGCATCCGTCTCTATTAGGATTCTTTCCAAAGGCGTCTCTCTGGCGATCACCTGCAACTCTTCCGATTTTTTACGAAAAGTGACGATGCCGGTAAAGCCCAAGAGCAACCCCAGCGACAAAAACTCGCGCGCCTGCGCAGCCTGGCCGCCGAAGCAATGGACTACTCCCCTAATCTTCCGGCCTTGAGCGATTTCCTCCTTAAGAATCAATAGCAAATCATCATAAGCGCCGGTCGGGTCGTTTTTGGCGCCGCGAGTATGCAAAATCAGCGGCAAAGCCAGCTCCTCCGCCAGAGAAATGAAGTCGCGCAAAACCGCCGCTTGCTTGGCCTTGAACTCACTAATCTTTTCCGGCGGATACTTGTCAAAATAATAATAATCCAAACCGACTTCGCCGATCGCTTTGACTTTGGAAGAAGAGCGAGCTAATTCCTGATACTTGGCGCGGTCATAATCCTCTTGCCGATTTTTGAAAGTATAGGGCCGGCCGTCCATCATCACCGTATCCGCAACCGGTTCGATCAGATCAATCGGATGGAGGCCGACGGCCGCGTAAACTCCGGTCTTATATTTATCGGCATACTCGACAGCTCGGCGAGAAGTGCTGGCCTGCGAACCGACAATGATCAGGGCGTAATTATCACGCAAAAAATCAGCGATGACCGCGTCGGCATCGGCTTTAAAAGAAATAAAATTAACGTGGCAATGAGAATCGACCAGCATAATCAAAAAATCGATTTAATATTGCCAAAAGCGCCGGGCAACAGGGCGATCAGCCACTGAGCCATCGACACGAAAAAATGAGCGGCTTGGGAATTATCAAAATGATCAGTGACTAAGCCGGCCGCCGGAAAAAATTTAGCAATGATATAAATAACCAGGCCCAAAGCCAAAATCCCCTCGACTGCCCCCAAAATCACCCCGCCGAGACGATTAAGAGTTTTTAAAAACGGCAAAATTGACAACAAACGGAAACCACGATTGATGATTTTGAAAATAAAAACCGTCAAACGATCGACTAATAAAAAAATAACAAAGAAAGAGATGATTTTGGCCAACGAGCCGTTGCCGCCGATAATCGGCGTCAGCCAATCGGCCGGCGCCACGAAATAATGCCCGGCCACCCAAGTGCCGGCCGCCAAACCGGCGATCGCGCCGATCGATCGGATCATTCCCATGGCAAAACCGCTGAAAACGAAGCCGAAAAAAATAATAATCAAGATGATGTCGACTAAGGTAAAAGACATAAGAATCGATTATTGGATCCGAGGGAATAATATTCCGGCCTTATTAATCTTAGCACCCGGCTCTAACAAGGCCCAAACCTGCAGCGCCTCGATTTTCTGCGACTGAAAATCGGCTTGGCCCAGGGCGGAAAATATTTTCTCGGCGGTCGAAGGCATGATCGGCCACAGCATCAGCGACAAATGGCGCAAAACCTCCAGCAGATTATAAATGACTTCGGCCAGCCGGACAGGATCGGTTTTAGCCAGCTCCCAGGGTTTGTTCTGCTCGACATAGCCGTCGCCGAGCTCATTCAATTTTCTGACAGCCAGAAGCGCGCCATCAACACGCAAATCAAGCAGGGCCTGCTCATACTCGCGCCAAATTTCCTCCACCGACGATTTAAGCTCGCTCGATCGAGCCGGCACGGCGCCGGCAAAATATTTTTCCGCCATCGTCGCCACGCGGCTGGCGAAATTTCCAATGCCATTGGCCAAATCGGAATTATATTGGATGACAAATTGCGAGGCCTTGATATCGCCGTCTTGGCCGAAAGGAAATTGGTTCAATAACAGATACCGAGTCGCATCAACGCCGAATTCCTTGGTCAGATTGAAGGGATCAATGACATTGCCCAATGACTTGCCCATCTTTTGTCCGTCAACCGTAAAAAAGCCGTGAGCGTAAACGCATTTCGGCAACGGCAAGCCGGCAGCCAACAGCATGGCCGGCCAAAAAATGCAATGGAATTTGATGATATCCTTGCCGACGATATGAACGTCAGCCGGCCAAAATTTATCGAAACGGCTTTGATCATCAGAGCCATAGCCCAGGGCAGTGATATAATTGGACAGCGCGTCGGCCCAAACATAAGCCACTTGATTTTCGTCCCAAGGAATGGCGATGCCCCACTTGAGCGAAGAACGGGAAATGGAAAAATCGCTGAGTTCCTGCTTGAACAAGCCGAGGACCTCATTTTTTTTGCTGGCCGGCAAGATCTTGATTTCATCGCGATCAATCAGCTGCTCCAACTGAGGCAGATATTTTTTCAAATTGAAAAAATAATTCTTTTCTTCGATCAATTCCGGCTTGGTCTTGTGGATCGGACACTCGCCGCCGGCCAATTCCTTTTCCGTCACAAAGGCCTCACAACCCTTACAATATAAACCCTCATATTTACCCTCATAAATTGCGTCGACATCTTTTAACTTGAGTAATAACTTTTTAACCCCGGCTTTATGCTTCTCGGAAGTCGTCCGGATGAAATCATCATTGGAAATATCAAGCTCGTCCCAAGCGAATTGGAACTTGGCCGCGATCCGATCGCAGAATTCCTGAGGCGCCAAACCGGCGGCCGCGGCCGTATCCGCCACCTTGGCTCCATGCTCATCCAAGCCGGTCAAAAACCAGGTCTCATCGCCGCGCAGACGATGGAATCGGGCGAGTACGTCAGCCGCCAAAGTCGGATAAGCCGAGCCGATATGGGGTTCGGCATTGGCATAATAAATTGGAGTCGTGATATAAAACTTCATACTAAAGCTAATTTTTAATTTTTAAATTTTTAATTTTTCCCCTCCACTACTACGACAAATTCGCCTTTAGTCACGCCGGCCTTAACGTCAGCCAAGACCGCCGGAGCGTTACCGCGATAAACCGTTTCGAATTTTTTTGTCAGTTCGCGACAAATTACTAACTGTCGCGGAGCGGCAATCAACTCGGCCAATTTTTCCAAAGTTTTAATAATGCGGTGAGTTGATTCATAAAAAACCGCTGTTTCTTCACTGTCTTGGATACGTTTGAAAAGCGTCTCCCGGCCCTTCTTATGCGGCAAGAACCCCAAAAACAGGAACTGGTCGGTCGGCAAGCCGGAAATCGACAAAGCGGCAATAATCGCTGAGGCGCCGGGAATAGCAATGACTTCCAGTTGATCGCCGAATTTCTTAACCGCCTCCGCTATCAGCAAATTGCCGGGATCGGAAATACCCGGCGTTCCGGCATCAGTGATTAAAGCCAACTCCCCGACTTCAGCCAATTTAGCCAGCAGCCAAGCGGATTTACCGGCCGTTGAATGCTGATGATAAGAGACCGTCTTGGTCTTGATTCCATAGGCCTGCAATAATTTCAAAGAAACCCGCGTGTCTTCGCAGGCGATTAAGGGCACGGACTTCAGAACCTCCAAGGCCCGCAAAGTAATATCGCTTAAATTGCCCAGCGGCGTCGCCACGATGTATAGTTTCATAAAAAAACTATACCATTTTTTAACAAAAAATGCAACAAAATTTTTAACTTGCTTTCGATTCTTTATCAATACAATAATTAGCTTTTATAACCCCTATTTGATATAATAAACTCAAGAAAAACGAGATAATAGCCCAATATCTTATTCATTTGCCCCCTGCTCTTGATTTACATTATAATATACAATTGCTTCACATAGAAACTACTTATATAAAATATTTTATTTTTTACTCCCCAATCTATGAGCAGCTTTGAGAAAATCCCGAAACAAAATGAAAATCCTCCAGTTCCAGGCATAGCTGAATTTGCCCAACGTTCATATCTTTATGAACCTGGGACTAAAAAAGCTATCGATGATGGAATCATTTCCATGAGAGAACTCGAAATCTATCACTGCTTAGCCGCTTGGACAAATGAAAATTCTCCGGCTTTTAGTGAAGATGGCGGCGAAGAGGATTATATGGCAACACTTGAAAAAGCCTACGGTGTTATTGCAAAATCATATTCTATTGATGAGGGCGATGCTAGAAGGATTTTTCAAAAGGTAAACAATATTCCCACAACATTGCCCAAGGGATAAAAAAAATAAAATAAATCTCATAACGCGATTTTAGCGAAATCCGCAGCGGGCGGATATCGCCAAAACCGATTCAATTAGGGCAAATTTATTTTTTTATGGAAAAATTCTGGGCTGGCGGATTTTTATATAATCCCAAAAATAATTCTGTTTTGTTGCATAAGCGTGATTCAAATACTAAATTTAATCCCAATTCCTGGGCATTTTTTGGAGGATTGAACGAAGGTGTGGAAACCCCAGTTGATTGTTTTGTTAGAGAAATAAATGAAGAGATTGGGATTAAATTTAAAATAGAGGAAGTCATCACTCTTTACGACTATTTTAATGAAGAATTTCAAACCCACCGATTTGTGTTTTACACATTGAATGAAAAAAATAAATCTGAATTTGTTTTAAATGAAGGTGAAGATTTTGACTGGGTAAATCTTGATCGGCTGAATGAATATGCCCTAACAGAAAAAACCGAAAGGGACTTAAAATTCTTCATTAAAAACAAAAAATAAATTTACCCTAATTGAATTTTACAATAAGGAATAAAAAAATTATTATCACATCGCACAACACGGCATAACCGGTTCCGCTGTGCTACACTCAAATTGCTAACGCAACTTCGGTTATGCCGAAACGTTAGGCGAAATAATCATTTTTTAAAAAAAATTATGCCTAAACACAAACTGACATTGCAATATCTTGCAAAAAACATCTCAATCGTCATCGGCCTCGTGCTGATCTGGCGAGGGATCTGGTATGTTTTGGACGGAATCGACCAGTGGCTTTTCGGCGGCAGCCATGCTTGGACGGCGCTGATTGGGATTATCGCCGGCCTCATCATCCTCTACCTGCCAGACAAGGATTTGAAAGAAATTGGTAAATTATAAAAATAATTCAGCTTCTAGCAAATAAATTTATGCGCGTCTGGGATATCCATCCAAGTCATTTGTGCCGAAAACATTTGCTCGCCGAGCACCGAGAGCTTCATGGGCTTTGGAATATTTTAACTGTGCATAAAGGCCGGGGAGGATATTCGCGTCACCCGGAAACCTTGCGCTGGGTTGGCAAACAAAAAGCTCTTTATCGGCGTCATGAAGCGCTGGTAAAAGAATTTTATCGCCGCGGTTACCGGCATTCCACGCCGCTTGATAAAAAATTTGCCACCGGCTCAGGCAGCCAGCGCGCCTTCATCAATACCGTAAGAGAACAAAAAGTGATTCTGAAGAAAAAACCCTGCGAGTGCCTGCTGCATCTTTAACGGCATCGAGGCAATTTTAAGCTCTGGATCAAGCAAAACATAATCTAAAAAATCCCGCTCAGACGAGCGGGATTTTTATGCTAAATGAACTACTATGAATTACTCAGCCGTAACTGGCGGCGCCACCGCTTTGATGACTTTGCCGGTCGTCAGATTCTTGTAAGAATCGCCCATCAAATCAAGATCGGTAAAAATATAAGTGCCATCGGTGGCAATAATGCCGACATCGCCCCAGGCCTGGGTCAAAACGGCATACTCCGACACTTCGCCGGATACCAGGACAGTCGGCACTTTAGTGATTTTGTATTGATTGATAAGCGCCTGTCCGGCCGCCGAAGAAATGTCGATTGTCTCGCTGTCATCAGTCATCACGCCGAGATTCTTCAGGGCTGTCTCATGCTTCTTGACATCATAGCACTCAGCGCAGGATTGATCGGTTAAATAAGTGACCTTGATCGAACCCTTGATTTTTTTCTCCGTCGAATCGTAATAAGGCGCTAAGATTTTCGTCAAAACGAATTTGCCGTTAATCACGCTGCCCAAAGTCGGGCTGAAAAAATTATTAATATCCGGCTGATTTTGGCCGGTGAATTCAACGATGATAGTCGGCAATTTGGAAATCTGGAACTCTTCGGCCAGCTTGTCGCCCTGGTTGAACGGCCACCAGCCGCCGATGGAATAATTTTTTTGATCGACTATTTTTATGCCCTGGCCGACCAAAGCATCAATGAACAAGCCCGTATCCCAGCACTGGTCGCCGCAAGCCCTGACCGAAACCACATAAACTTTGGCCTCGGCAATCGGAGCGGCCTCAGCGCCGCTCGCCGCCGGTTTGAGCCAGAATTTGGCAACCAAATACCAAATAATTAAAATTACGACGGCAACAGCCAAAAGGACAATCACCACTCGGATGATTATCTTAATCAATTGAGCCCGTCTGGCCTCCTCGGCCTGACGCCTGAAAACCCAATCTTTGATTTTTTGAAACAATGTCTTGGCTCGGCTGCCGACAAAGATTATCTTTTCTCCGATCAGAGAAAAAAACCGTAAAATTTTTCCCATATATTTGCGATTAAATTATCAACAACAGAATAATTCCGCCGGCGGCTCCGGGCCGATTTCACCGAAAGGGTTGCCGAATTGCCTGATATTTTCCGCCATTTTAAGATTTTGCACAGTATTTTTGCCCGCTTTAGTTAAATAATCGCGCCTGATTCTGACAATATTCTGCCAATTGATTTTGGCTGGGCAATTAAACGTGCAATTCTGGCACAAAGTGCAATTAAAAATGGTTTTCTCGCTCCTTACTTTAGGCATTTCACCGCTGCAATTCCAGCTCGGACAGAGGTCGTAGCAGGCCCCGCAATGTATACAGTATAGCATGCTTTCCAGCTCCGTGCCAATTTTAGCCAGCACCTCGCCCTCAACCAGAATCAAAACCAGCCGCTGCGCGCCCTGGACGCCTTGAACAAGCACATTCTCGACATCGGCCGTCTTTGACGGTCCGCCGATGAAACTGACATAAGACGGCCAACTCTGGCCGGTACCCCAGACGGCGGCGGCCTGAGCGACTTTTAACGCCGCTGACGCCGAATCGACTATTTTTTCGATGCCGCAAACGGCAATATGCGTTTCCGGCAGCCGCGTAATTAAGCTGATATTGCCCTCATTCTCCAACAACATAATCTGGCCGTCAGCCGTTACGGCATTGGCTCCGGTCAGCCCCACCTCCGCAATTAGGATTTTTTCCTTAATTTCCTTTTTTAAAACATCAACTAATGCCTTTGGCTCCTCGGGATACGTCCGGCCGTTTTTCTTTTGGAACTTAGCCGCGATCTCTCCGGCCGACAAATCAATCGCCGGCAAAACCGGATGATCGCTGTCGCCGCCGATCTGCGAAACGATATAAGCGCCTAAATCGGTTTCGACTAACCGCTCGCCCAAAAAATCCTTGACTGCCAAACCGTCCAAAAAATTTGATTTTGATTTAGCGATGACTTCCGCATTTTGGACTATCTCTTTGATTTTTTCCACCGCTGCCACCTTATCTTTGACTACATGAACTTCAGCGCCGTTTTTTTCCAGATTGAATTTAACGGCCTTGATTAATTCCGGCAGATTCGCCATCGAACTCTTCTTGATTTCAAAAATTTCAGCGGCCAGGACTTCCTGCCGTTCTCGGGCTAAGGCCGCATCGCGCCTCTTAAGATAATTGTAAACAAATGATTTATTCATATTCATTGTCATCTCGACCGTAGCCGTGTAACCATGGCGAAGTGGAGAGATCTCTTTAAATATGCAAAAAATAAATTCAAGGGATTCCTCCACTGCATCCGTCCGCCAGCTGGCGGATACCAGATTTCGGTCGGAATGACACCAGAGTAAATTAATTGGCTATTAAAACTTCCCCAACAGCGCCTCGGAAAATTCCACGACTTTGATTTTTTCTCCAGCACCGTTCCGAAGATTATAAGCGCACATCGGACAGGGAGTGATCAAATATTCGGCCTTAGTATCAATTGCTTGCGAAACGCGTTCGGCCGCAATTTTTTCCGCCAACTCCCGATTATTGGATTGCACCCCTCCCCCGCCGCCGCAGCAAAAAGCGAATTCCCGGTTCAAAACCATCTCTCGCAAATCAACGCCGATTGATTCCAGAATTTCCCGCGGCTCCTCGTAAATGCCGCCGTAACGGCCGAGATGGCACGGGTCGTGATAAGCGGCTTTTATCTTCTGCTCCTTTAATTTCAATTTTCCTTCCTTAATCTGACTCAACAAATAAATCGTGATATGCTCAACTTCGATGTCCCATTTATCGCCCAGAATTTCCCGATATTTGTTATTCAGCATGTCGAAGCAAGCCGGACAGCCGGTAACGATTTTCTTGACATTGTATTCTTTAAACACTTGCAAGTTTTTTTCTGCCAAATTTTTGAAGTCCTCGGGAAAGCCGGCATTTAAAACCGGGCTGCCGCAGCAAACTTCCTTGTCTTCTAGAATTATAAAGTCCTCGCCGCATTTTTCGAGCAGCTTTTTATAATTCTCCAGGATATCCTTGGCCACGAATTTTGTCAGACAGCCGGGATAATAAAGCGTATTGCCCTTAGCTGTTAAAATTTTATCTAAAAAAGACATAAGGGGTATAAATTTTTAATTTTGTAATTTTTAGTTTTTAAATAATTCATTAATTTTCTAATGTTTAAAAAATTTAATCATTAGAGTATTATTTAAAAATTATAAAATTAAAAATTTTAAAATAAGAATATTAAGCTTAACCCGAGGGCGATCAAAACCAGCCCCATTATCAGTCGCGACCATTTGCGTTTGGCGGTCCGCAGCTGTTCTAATTTCTTAGGATCGACGCCCCGGTAAACGATTAGCAAAATGACCACCAGCGGCAAAACAAAAATCATGTTATAAAAAACCAAATAGGCCAAACCATTGCCAAAGGTTGTCTGCGACGCTAAGAGAGCCAGAATCGCCAAATAAAATCCGCCGGTGCAGGGCAACTCGAACAAAGCGACCAAAAAGCCCAAAACAACCGCCGCCGGCATCGAGCCGTACTTGATATACTTTTCTATGACCGGTTTCTTGCTTTCCGGAATAGCCAGCGTAAAGCCCCGGCCATACCAGAAAAAATCCTTAACATTGATCAAGCCGGCGATAATTGCCAGACCGGCTGCCACGTACATAATATATTTACTGATTGCGGCAAACTGCTGCAAAGCCGCCAATAAGCCCAGTCCGGCTAGCAAATAAACGGCATAAACTGTCAGAATATAAATTAGGCCGACTTTAAGCGCCCGTTTCTTATTGCCGATAGCCAAAAGCGACAGCATCAAAAAAATAATCACTGAAAAAGCGCAGGGATTTATGGAATCGGCCAAAGCGGCGGCCACTACAGCCAGAACCGTTAACTGGCTAGATTGATTGTTAGAATTTTTTTCCGGCACCGGCTGATTACTTCCGGTCAGATCCAACTTAGCTTTAAAGAAGTTAATAATATCAACATCGCCGGAATAGCATTGGCCTTCGAAATGAAGATAGGGCACGCCCATTTCTTCCGGCTGGATATCTTTAGAAACGCAAAAATCATAAAACTCTTTAGCGTTGGCCGGGTTCTGCGACACCTCTTTACTGATGATGCTGAATTTTTCCGTTATATCATATTGCTCAAAAAATTCCTCAACCTTACGGCAATGCGAGCAAGTGGCGGAATAATAATAAATGTTCTGTTCAGAATCGATCGTGGAAGCTTCAGCGACAGCGATAACCGGCAGGATTAAAGCAACGGCTAAAAATAAAAATAAAAATATTTTTTTCATAAAATGAGTTATTCGAACAGCACTTTTATAAAATACATAAAAACCAAAGCGGCGATAAACAACAGATAAGACCAGATCGCCCGAGATAATTTTTCATCCTTATGGATTTCCGGAATCAAGTCCGAGGCAGCGATATAAATGAACCCGCCGGCAGCGAAAGGCAAAAGAAAAGCCGACATCGGCTCATTATACGAATACAAAAAATAAGCCAGCAAAACGCCGAGCAAGGCCGCGGCTGCCGACAAAAAATTATAGACCAAGGCGCGCCGCTTGGTAAAGCCGGAATAGATCAAAACTCCGAAATCCCCTAATTCCTGCGGCACCTCATGAAGGATGATCGACAAAGTGACGGGTACTCCCAAAACCGGACCGCCGGCAAAGGCGGCAAAAATAACCATACCATCAATTAAATTATGGAAACCGTCGCCGATCAGATTCATCCAACCCAGGTGCTGGTGGGTTTCGCAAGACCCGCTGTGGCAATGATGCCAGCGCAACACCCGTTCCAAAACAAAAAACACCGAAAAGCCGGCCAAAGTGGAAACAAAAACCTGAAGCGAACTCTCCGACGCTTCCAACACTTCCGGCAATAAATGGAAAAAAGCCGCGCCGATCAACGAACCAGCGGAGAATGCCACCAGATAAATCAAGAATCTATTGAGCTTGTCGCCGCTAATAACTAAACTGAGAGCGCCGACGAAGGAGACCAGTCCAACGACCAAAGCCGCAGCCAAAGAATAAAAAAGCATAAATAAAATCGAATTAACGGTGGACGATACTGGGCTCGAACCAGTGACCTTTCGAATGTGAATCGAACGCTCTAACCAACTGAGCTAATCGTCCTTATGAACGCTCCCCGCCTGCAACGCTATGCGTAGCATTGCGGGCAGGTAACCTCCGCCAGCCGGCGGATGAGCTAATCGTCCGGATTAAATTAAATGTTTTTTTGTAAAAGCATAACCGGAACTGGATTTAAGATATTTCTCAAATTCATATGCTTTCGTTTTTTCAATAAATGCTGAATACCATATCAGCTCGAACGGCATTTTTGTGCTTGAATATCGTGAATTACCAGTATTATGCTCCTGAATTCTTCTTTTAAGATCAGCGGTTACGCCAATATAACGACTATTATCTTTCCTGCTTTGTAAAATATATACGTAATGCATAATATTAGCCCCACTCCGCCACTTCTTCTAACCTAATATATATGTAGTCAATTAATTAACATGCACCAGTGCTTGCACCGCGAAGCCCCTTGTAATCGAGGGGCGAAGTGGTGGACCTAGGCGGAATCGAACCGCCGTCTCAGCAATGCGAATGCCGTGTTCTACCACTGAACCATAGGCCCTAAAAGTCCCTGAATAGTACTATATTTATAGTAAAAAATCAAGACCCGACTTACCAAAAAATTATTCTTTTAATCAGCCAAAAATAACCTGACATCAACGGATTGACTAACTTGATCAATATCTGATTGTCCACGTCTTGGAACTTGATGGCCGCGGAAAAAAGCGACAAAATCTCGCGATCGCCGACTCGCCTTAATTTTTGGATTTTCCGGCGCTCGACGGCCAAATGCCGCCAATTCTTTATCACCCAAAAATAACCGCGCAATTTTTCCCGCCACCAGCCGTTCTTAACGGCATAAAAACATAAACCTAATTCCATCAGCTTAAAAGCCGGGCAGAGCAACAGCAAAGTCGGCCAACGGAAATTTTTCAACACCACCGCCAGGCGATTGCGTTCCATGTAATAATATTTGTAAGCGGCCTTGGCAAAGCTATATTTGTGATAAACTACGGCGCGCGGTTCCAACATCACTTTATAACCCGACAACCGCAGCCGCCAACCAAGATCGACATCTTCGTGATACATGAACAACTCGGCGTCGAATAAGCCGATTTCCGCCAAAGCCGAAAGCTTGATAACCGCCGCCCCGCCCGACGGGTAAGGGACTTCGAAGGGTTCGCCGGCTTTATCTTTTTGGCGATAATCATTGCAATAGCCGAAACCAAGAAACGTCAGCGCGTTGCCGTAGCTATTGATCAAATCCTGCTCCGGCCACAATAATAATTTAGCTTGCACGGCGGCGATCTTGGCATCGCTTTCAGCCAAATCGATTAATCGGCTCAGCCAGGCCGGATCCACGATCGTATCATCATTCAATAGCGCCAAATAATCATCTTTCAATTCCCGAGCCAATTCATAGGCCTGATTATTGGCGGCGGCGAAACCGGAATTAATGGAGTTTCTGATAATCCTGGCGCTAATGGGCGACTTAATCGCCAGTTCCAAACTATTATCAGTCGAATTATTATCAACAATGATCAAATCAACCAACTCGGCAGGATAATCCTGCCGGGCAATACTCGCTAAGCAATCCGGCAGCTTATCGGCCGAATTATAAGTGATGATGGCGATAGCGACCCTTTTCCGATTATTCATGCCGATCGTGTTCTTTTAAGGCCTCAGCCCTGACTACTTGAGTCAGGTTTTTTTCCATTTTTTCAATCCGCAACAGCAAGCGAAACATCAGGTAAAACAAAAAAATAATGGCCAAATAAAAAATCAAATCAGAGCCGCGGCCGACGCCGACTGAATTGGCGATCCAAACAGTCAAGCCGGGCCAGATCACCACTATGGCCGCCGCCAGCCAAATCGCCAGCCAGCCGGAGAATTGCTTGACAGACAATTCTTTGGTCTTCAGCTTATCGGCCAGCCGCCAGACGATGACCGCAATGATCGCTAATAAAATAATCTGTATCAGCATAAGCTTTGGCGTTAGAACATTAAAAAATATTTACAAAATAAAAAATTCAAAAATTACTTGATTAAAAGATCCCACAGAATGCCCCAAATATTCCAACCGCTCTGGCCTTTCTTCAAAGAATAATCGGTATAAGTGATTGTCACCGGAACTTCAGCGTAGTTTAATTTCAATCTGGCAATTTCTGACAAGATTTGGCTGGCATGGGCCATGCGATCCTGATCCAAGCGGATCTTCTCCAAGGCGCTGACTCGCCAGGCCTGAAAACCGATGTGGGTATCGGTAATTTTCAAACCGGTAGCCAAACGAGTGAATAACAAAGCCAATCTCTTGATGATTTTTCTCAATGGCGGCATTGTTATCGCCCGGCCCAGATTCCTGGAGCCCAGTACGACATCATAACCCTGATCCAGCTTGTCGATCAACCGCCCAATCTCCGCCGGATTCATCTGGCCGTCAGCATCAAAAAAAACCGCCGTCTCAAAATTAAAGCGGCTGGCGTAATCGATTCCGGTCTTAAGCGCAGCTCCTTGTCCGCGATTAAGCCGATGCCGCAAAACAATGGCGCCGGCCGTTTCAGCGATCGCCGCCGTCTGATCGGCTGACCCGTCGTCAACAACTAACGCCTGCCAATCGCCGGCCGCCTTGACAGCGCTGATTATTCCGCCGATTTT
>JBAZMO010000004.1:0-27726 GCA_041649655.1 Patescibacteria group bacterium | reverse complement strand
TGCGAGACGGCCAATTTGTATTTATATTTTTGCGCCAATTTCATCGCTTCAACGGTCTCCGTCACAGTGCCGATTTGATTCAGTTTAATTAAAATGGCATTGGCGATTTTCTTCTCGATACCCTCTTTCAAAATTTTCGGATTAGTAACGAATAAGTCATCGCCGACCAAGCAAATTTTCTTGCCCAAGGCCTTGGTCAACTCAGCCCAGCCGTCCCAATCGCCCTCGGCCAAGCCGTCCTCAAGCGATTCAATCGGATATTTTTTGACCCAATCGGCGTATAGCTTAATCATCTCGGCCGAGTTGCGAGTTTTCTTATCCGCCCTCAGGTCATAAAGTTTTTTCTTTCCATCAAAAAATTCCGAAGCGGCGGCATCAATGGCGATTTTGACATCCCGGCCTAATTTATAGCCGGCCGCCGTTGCCGCCTGGATGATCAAGCCCAGCGCCTGCTCATTGCCGGCCAGCTTCGGCGCATAACCGCCTTCATCGCCGACAGTTGTCGGATAGCCGGCTTTAGCTAACAGCTTTTTTAAGGCATGAAAAATCTCCGCGCCGCAGCGGACCGCTTCTTTGATATTCTTCTGCCGCGGAATCACCATGAATTCCTGGATATCGATCGACCAGCCGGCATGAGCGCCGCCGTTCATGATATTCATCATCGGCGCCGGAAACGACAATTTATCCTTAGGCCAATACTTCTGATGCAAATAAGCATAAAGCGGCTTGCTCCGGCTCAAGGCGCCGACCCGAGCGACGGCCATCGAAACGCCCAAAATCGCGTTAGCGCCCAGCTTGGATTTATTTTCCGTGCCGTCAAGACGAATCATCAAGCCGTCGATTTCTTTCTGTTTGGTCGGATCAAGACCTTTTAATTTCGGCGCGATGATCTCATTGATATTCTTGACCGCCCTTAAAACGCCCAAACCGCCGTAACGTTTCTGATCGCCATCGCGAAGTTCCAGGGCCTCGCGGCTGCCGGTCGAAGCGCCTGAGGGCACGCTCGCCCAGGCCTTCTGGCCATTGTCGCAAACAATTTCCGCCTCAACGGTCGGATTACCGCGCGAATCCAAGATTTCCCGCGCTTTAACTGATTTTATTTTGGCCATAACCTGTTTTTAATTAAAAATTAATCTTCTGAATGAATTTTATCATCAAATCCCAAATAAATCAAAAGCCCCTCGTTCGGTCGAGGGGCTGAATTAAAACGTTTTCACTTTGCCGGATTGGGTAAGATGACGGGAAAATTCCAACCCAAGCCGAATTTAATTTCATAATGTTCGCCCAGCGGCATCGGCGCTAAATTACCGTTGAAAGTCCCCACGACATGCGGCATTCTTTTCTTAATCAAACGCTGCTGCTCATCAACTAGTTGGCACTCGCCGATCCATTCATCGCCTAAGACCGCAAAAGATCTCTTGGCATTCAGCGCCTCCGGCTGAGCCAGCATGGCCTGTAAAAACTCCAGTAATCTTATCGCCCTGGCGCCAGGCATTTCCGCAGTTAGCCGCTTGACTGTCTCCCCGGCACTCAAGAGCAAAGTTCTCGCTGACGGAGCCATCGGAGTCGAAGCAGTGAAACCTTTCTCATTGATTGAATTCCAAGAAAAACTTACGACTTGAATGCTAATTTGTCCGGCACGCAATGGACTGCGAGGAAAACTCTTAGAATTAATGCGCGCATCGACCTCGGCTATCGCGCCTAATTTAATTAATCCGGCCGCCAATTGTTCAATTGTCATGGGGCTGACGGGAACAGTAAAAATTTCCCCCCTGGCTAAAGTGGGTTTGATGGACGCTAGCGCTTGCTTGGGCATAGGTCTATCCTCCTTTTTTGGACTTCAAGTTAAACCGCCGATCACGCTTTAAAGTACGAAAATTTGATGTCTTATTCTTACCAAATCCGACTAATCATGTCAATCGCCTAGTTTATCTCATAACTGATACTGACGGTCAGCTGCACATCCTGAGTGCCCGGCTCGATGGTTGGCGCCGCGGCTTTGACCGCCAAAGCCGAATCCATTGACCCGCCCATACCATAAGCGACATTGGCTATTTCATTGCCGCCTTCATAGAAATTGACAATCCGGCCCAATTTAATGCCAACTTGATCAGCCAGCAATTCTGCCTTGGCCTTGGCTTGGGCGATAGCTTTCTCGCGCGCCTCAGTTTTGACTGTTTCAGGATCATCAATCATAAAATTCGGACCGGAAACGGTGTTGGCACCCAACTCTGTCGCTTTAGCCAAAATATCGCCGATTCGATCGAAATTCCTGACTTTGACGGTAACGCTTTGATTGACCGTATAGCCGATTATCCTTTGCCGGCCGTCGCTCCAATCATACTTAGGGCTGACGCTAAAATTTTCCGTCTTAATATCTTTGGCTTCAATTTGAAAGTCCTTTTTTAATGAGGCGATGATGCCGTTCATTTTATCGGTTACGCCTTTTTGAGCGGTATTGACGGTTGCGCCTTCGCTGACAATGCCCAGATACAAAACCGCCACATCGGGAGTCGCGCTGATTTTGGCTGTGCCGGTTACTGTGATCTGATTGATGATATCGGGCGTCTTGCCGATATAATCATAAGCGCGCCAAGCGTTCCTGGTCAAAACGCCGACATAAATAATCAAGGCCAGAGCCAAAATTCCCAGAACCGCATACTTGACGTAGTAATACTTATCTTTAATACCTGACTCGCAGCACACTTTTTGTTCTTCCATATTTTTACGTTTAGTCCGCTCGAAGCGGGTTATTAATAATTGCGTTTTTTTATTTTTTCAACCTTGTTTTCAATGGCGGTCTCGATATTCACTTCCAAAATCTCGCTCAAAAGAAAAGTGGTAATCAACACATCGACTAGCTCATCCTCTAAATCTTCTTTTTTAACATCGACCATTTTCTCTTTTCTTTGCATCGCCAGCGACTTCAAAACCTGCTCCGACAATTCGCCGACCTCCTCGGTCAGTTTGCACATTCTGGACAAAATCCTCTCTTTCAGCGTTTGATCCGGATACAAGTCGCGCAAACGATGATCTTCCGACTTAACAAAATCATGCAGTTCTTTTAATTCCATAAATTTAATTAACGATATTTTTCAAGCCCGGCAGTTTTTTCCCTTCCAAAAACTCCAGCATCGCTCCCCCGCCGGTGGAAACGAAAGAGAATTTATTTTCCAATTTCAATTTCCTGATCATTTCCACGGTCTCGCCGCCGCCGACAATGGTCTCCGCTTTTGATTCGGCTAAAATATTGATGAGCGCGATCGTGCCTTTGGCAAAAGCCGGATTTTCTATCAAACCCATCGGCCCGTTCCAAACCACTGTTTTGGCAGTCGCAATGATTTTTTCATAGAGTTTGATTGTCTCCGGACCGATATCCAAAATCAATTCAGCCGGTCCGATATCGGCCAAAGCGTCAATCCGCCCCTTGGCGGCGATCTTCGACTTGGCTATGACGCCGTCGATCGGCACCGCTAAGCCATTGTCAGTCAATCTCAACTGTTTCACCGCTTTGAACATGGACGGCTCCAAGGCAGAACCGCCGACCGAGACCCCCATTACATGCAAAACGGTATTGGCCAACGCTCCGCCCAACAGGACCTTTTTCGACACCTTGGTAAAATTTTTAATGACCTTGATTTTCGTTTCCATCTTAGCACCGCCGATGATCGCCACTAACGGCTGTTTCGGCCGATGCAGAACATTAACCAGACGCTTGATTTCCTCTTCCAACAACAACCCGGCGTAAGACGGCAAAAATCGCTGGATCGTGGAAACCGAGGCCTGATCGCGATGTGAGACGGCAAACCCGTCATTAACAAACATATCCGCCAACTTCGCTAATTCTTGCGCCAACTTTTCTTTGCCTCGCCGTAGCTTCAGCGAAGGCGGGTCCTCTCGGGCATCGAAACGGATATTTTCCAACATCAGGATATCGCCCGCCTTCAGCCGGCCGATTTTTGCTTCCGTTTCCCGGCCGATAATTTCGTTGCTTTTGGCAACTTTCTTTTTCAAAAGCTGCGCTAAACGTTTAGCTACCGGATCCAATCGATACTTTTCCACAACCTTGCCGTCAGGCCGGCCCAAATGCGCGACGATTATGACTTTAGCGCCGCGGCTGGTTAGATATTTTATAATCGGCAAGGTCTTGATAATCCGATAATCCTCATTCCAGCCGATTTTACCGTCCTTAGTAAGCGGCACATTGAAATCAACACGGAGCAAAACGCGTTTATTCTTTAAATTCTTAATTTGTCTGATTGATTTTATCTTCATAACATTTGATATTGGAAATTAATCATTTGACATTTCCTTGCAGTTATTCCCCCTCAATCTCTTTCAAAATCCAATTATCACCTGAACCCCGAACAATCTCAACGGCCAACCCTTCGGCTAAACCGCCCTCGGCTAGCATTTTGATATTAAATTTCAAATTATCAGGCAGAATCTCTTCGCCATGCTCGACGATAGAGCCAAGCTCGATGGAAACCTTAGTGATTTTTTTAAGATTATTTTTGGCCGCATAATCCATGATCACTTTATAGATTGAATCGGCCAAATGGAAATCATGCATAAAAAAATAAATTAATTAATCAGGCAAGGGATTCCTCCACTCCTCCGCCAGTTGGCGGATCCGGTCGGAATGACAACCGTCAGTTAATGCGTGGCGCAAGCGATGCAGGGATCATAAGCGCGGATCAGGGTGCGGATTTTCATCGACCGTTGACGGTCTGACAATGATTTTAAATCCGGCAGATAAGCGATAATGTCCTCTTCCAAATTTTTCAAAAAAGACACGGTCGGCGTAATGATCTGGCAATCGGTTAAAATGCCATTAGCGTCAATCTTATATGAATGATAAAGCGTGCCACGCGGCGCTTCCACCGCATCGCAACCGATCGATGCTCGACCGATTGGACTGGCTCCGGCGATTAAATTAATCTTAGACCCTAAACTCTTCTCCTCACTTAAACTATTAACCAAATCGTCTAATAATAATTTCGCTTCTTCCAGAAAATGCACTATTTCGATTGCCTGAGCGATGATGTTCCGGAAGGAATTGGTTTCCGGCTGATGCCAGCCCGACTTGCGATAAATGCCTCGAGCCAACGGATGCAGACAATCATGACTAAGGTTGATCCGGGCCAAAGCGCCGACCATGAAGGGCTCGCCGTCCAGCCGAGCCGACTTGGCGGCGCGATACGGCTCTTCGATTTCTTTGATATTTTTAGTGAAATTCTTCGCTGCAATCACTCTGGCCTCGCCGGCCGGTGGCAGAATCTTGATATCGCCGCCATAATAAGCATACTCGCGATCATCGGTCAGAGCAATAAAAGATGTCGGGCGCTTGAATTTCGGCAATTTTATTTTTAACGCCAAATCGACAACAACCAAGGCCTGCCGGAGAGTTTCCGGATACTGATTCAGCAATATCTTCAAATCGGATCGTCGCGGCAAAACCTTGAAGCCGCCGACTTCGCAGGCGATGGGATGGACGGCGCGGCCGCCGACGATTTCAATCGCTTTCAGCGCCCACTCGCGGACGGCGATGGCGCTTTTAGTTTCCCTCTTATGCTGGCCGATGAATTTAAGATCATCATTGATATTAAAAAAATCCGGCAAAGACAAGAAAAACAAATGCAGGGCATGACTATGGATAATCTGCGCTGTCAACATTAATTTGCGTAATTTAACCGTCTGCTCACTCGACTTGATCGAAAAGGCCTGCTCAATCGCCTTAATCGAAGAAACCTTATGTACAACCGGGCAAATGCCGCAAATACGGGAAGTGATGATTGGCGCCTCATAGAAATTGCGGCCGACCAAAATCCCCTCGATCAGGCGCGCGCCTTCAGTCGTCATGATTTTGGCTGATTTGACATCGCCTTTCAATATTTCCGCGACAAAATCAGTGTGTCCCTCCATTTTGCCGATATGATTGACAGTTATCTTCATATTTTATTTAACAGCTTACTCTAATATATTTTCCGCTTTAATTAAATCCAGCAGCATGCGTGAGGCAAAATCATAATCACCGGATTCATACGCGTCCCTGATCGCTTGATGCTCCTCTTGGGGATTATCAATAATATCACTGACTAATTTGGATATTCTCTTAATGCTTTCCAAATCAGTTTCCGTGAATAATCCTTCAGCTATGCATTTCATTAACAATTCCCTCTGCATCAGATTGCGGCTCTTGAGAGCCTCCGCGCTCCGAGCTGTTTTTGTTTCTGTCATCATAAATTATTTTTTATTTTTCTTATTTTTTTCCGCTAAATACTCCATGATCGTATCGCGGCTGCCAAAAACCTCCATGACACGATAAATTTGTTCGCGAGTAAAGTGTTTCAACAAATAGTTCATAAAATTCTTAACTTGAGCGCCTTCGAATAAGCCGCGACAACCCCAACAGGCCTGGCCGCTCTTCAAACAGACCGCCTTGCAACCGCCCAAAGTGATGGGACCCAAGCAGATTTCACCGCGCTGCAAGAGGCAGTCATAGCCATTATTCTGGCATTCATTGCAAATCGGCTCAGCCGGCAAAGCGGGCGATCGACCGGCTAATAATTGATATAACGTCTCCATTACGTCATCGCCATCGATCGGACAGCCGGGTATGGTATAATCGACTTTAACGAAATTATCAACCTCCCTGATCTCAGGATTCTCAATCTTTTTATTATTCTTATAAACGTATTTGATGGTTTTCTTTTTTAGCTGATAATTTTTGATTTCCCAAACCCCGCCCAAGGCCGCGCAATTGCCCAGCACCACTAATATTTTTGAGCGCCGCCGCATCTCTTTAAGCAACCTCAAATTCTCTTTGGTCACCGGATTGCCCTCGACCAAGCAAATATCATACTCGCCGGCCGGCATGGGATTATCTTCGATCAGCCGGAATTCATCGGTTTTGACCTGCTTCAAAAAATCAAAAAATCTCTGCCCTTGGTCTAATAAAGCGAATTGGCAGCCCTCGCAAGAAGTCAAGCTGATAATCGCTAAACGCGGTTTTTTGATTTTTTTAGTTGTCATAAACTGGCTAAATTCAAATTATAATTGGTCCACTTTTCCAGATTATTTTTCTGCTGTTCGCTCAAGCTATCGCAGACCCAACCCCAATGGATAGAAACATAATCGCCGACTGAAAGATCCGGAGCGAATGATTGATTATCAGTCGTCAGCCAAACTTCCCGCTCCCGGCTTTCGCCCAAAATAAATTTGTTATCAATAAATTCCAACGGCCGATAGTCGACAATAATCTTCTCGGTTATTTGATCAGATAAATTTCCGGCCTTGACTCGACCCCAAGAAATTCGGCACTCATCCATCGTGGCTAAAGTGTGCGCCACCGGATAATAACCGGTGCGCTTAGGGATATTCAAGACATGCCAGCTGTGATGCGGTTTAGCGCCCAGATTCAATTTGCCGAAAACTTTTTCCGCCAGCGCCGGTTTCAGCTGTTTCTTCAACTGCTGTTGATCCGTCATATAGCGATAAAACCCCCTCAGGGAAACATTCTTTAAAAGATCATTGCCCAACCAATAGGCCTCGACTACTCGATAATCGAACGGGTCGGCAATCCGATTCGCCTCGGCAATCAATCGCAGATAAGGATACATCGTGGCAAACTCCGCCAACAATTCTTTCAACCCATTATCGCTCTGCTGGTTAGCCGCATAAGCGAACAATTCGCTATTATCATCGCCGCCGCAATATTTCAGCTTATTGGGCATGTAGGCGTAATGGGCGGCTAACAAAGCGCCATCAAGCTGCTGCGGCTGCGCCATTGACATATTTTTTATTCTTTTCGGCAATCAGCATCACGGCCGCAGCCAGCATAATTATCATTAATCCCTCGGTTTTAGCAAATGTCCAGCTGTGAGTGATAAAAACCGCCGACAACAAGGCAGTCAAAGGCGAAGCCAAAACCAAAGCTGAAACAGCTACTGTCGCCGGCATTTTTTTTAACGCTCCATACCAAGTCAAATTATACCCAGCCAATAAAACACCGACTAAAACCACCCAACCCCACTGGCTGGCCGACACTGAGAACATACCGGACAGATTACTGGTCAAAAATAGATAACCGACTAAGATAATCGAGCCGAAAAACATCCGGCTCCAAGCCAGAATGCCGCTATCGATATTTTTCAAAATTATTTTCGCAATAACATTTTCCACTGCCCACATCAGGACGGCCGCCAAGATAAGCAACTCAGGATAACCAAAGCCGATCAGCTTAAAACCGTCAAAAATCAAATTGCCGGCAATCAAGGCGGCGAAGGCGGCCAGCTGCCACTTAGTCGCCCGCTCTTTCAGCAACGGCCAGGCCAGCAAGCCGACCCAAAGGAATAATGTCTTATGGATGAATGACGCGCTAACTGCTGTCGTCAAACTCAAACCCTGAAAATACAGCAAAAAAGGAACGCTGCCGCCGATCAAGCCGACGGAAAGCAGTTTCAACCAATCAGTTTTAGAAATCGCCTTAAGCTTAGCGATTATCCCCGGCCGAGCCAAAAGAACCAATGATAAAATCAAGGCGGCGGCGATATTTTTCAAACCGGTGTATTGATAAGCATTTTTGCCGACGGCCTCCAGCCCGAATTTATTCAAAAAATTGGCTAGACCGGAAATAATGACTGCTCCGGCGATGAATATCAAAGCGGTTTCTTTTTTAAACATAAGCTGATTATTTTAAGTAGTCGTTAATCTCTTGAGCTTCTTGCAACGTAATCTTGGCCACTGCCAAATCAGCGTTAACCAGAACCCAATCACCAATGCTGACGGCTTCACTGAAAGCCGTTTTGACTCGCCGCGCTTGGCCGGCCAGATCAACCTCGATAAAAATCTTGCCGCTTGCGGCTGATTTGACCCGGGCTGGCAAAGTCAGGCACATAAACTACATTTTTTTCTTCGCTGCCATGGCAATGCCGACAGCGATCAAAACAATCGGCCAGATGATATCCCAATTGACCATCGCCAACAAACCGAGATTTTTGAGCAAAAAAACCGCACCCAGCACGATTAACGCAATTCCCAACATACGTTTATGGTTATGAATTATATTATAATTTAGCTTTTTCCATATTGTCATCCCGAGCGCAACGTAAGCGAGCAAAGCGAGCGGGAGTGAAGCCGAGGGATCTATGAATCATATCTTGTATAAATAAATCGGCAAATCATTAGCCGTCGGCTTGTTAGTGGCGACTAATTTATCAGCCCACTCCTCAATCTTCCAACAACCGACCACGACTCGCGTTCCCGGCTTAAGCTCTCGGGAGAATTTCTCGACCAAACGGCCATAACTCTTATTCATTAAAAAAATTAAAACCGCATCGGCGCCGCTGATGTCATAATTGAATAGATCGCCGAATAAAATCCTGGCATTCTTCCTGCCCCAGCTCTTAATCCAAGAATAAAGATAGGGCAAAATGAAAATCTCGATGCCGATGGCTTCAGCGCCGCGTTTGGCGGCGGCAAAAACCAGCCGGCCGTCGCCCGAACCGAGATCATAAACCCGCTCACCCGGCTTAAGGCCGGCTAATTCGACCATTCGATCGACGTCTCTCGCCCGGGTCGGCAAAAAAGGCGCCGCCGACCACGCGCCGTAAGCGGCCGTGGCCAAAACCAGAAAAATCAATAAATAAAGAAGAAAAATCATCATAGATTAAAACTTGGAATAATTTTTAATTTCGTAATTTTTAATTTTTAAATAATTTCTTAATGTTTGAATTTTTAAAATTGAAAACTCATCTGCGATTCAAATCGCATTGGGAACTCCCTTTAGCTGGCGCCAAGTGAAAACCGGCCCGTCCTTGCAGACATAATACGGCCCGATCGCGCAATGTTGGCAGACGCCATAACCGCAATACATCCGGCGCTCCAATGACAGCCAGATGTTTTCCGGCTGAACGCTTTTTTTCTCTAACTCTTTGATGGCAAACCGATACATAATTGGCGGACCGACCATAATTATAGCTGACTCCGGCGAGATCTCGCGCTTTTTGATCAGATCGGTGATCAGCCCCCTTTCGCCCCGCCACTTGGCTGACGGCTTATCCAAAATAATCCCTAATTCGGTTTTTTTGTTCCAACCGGCGTATTCATCTTTAAACAGCAATGTCTCCTCGTTCAAACAGCCGTAAAAAATTTGCATTTTTTTAGCTTTAATCCGTCCCGCTAAAAAATCTATAATCAATGGCCGCAAAGGCACAAAGCCGCAACCGCCGCCGATAACAATCAAATTCTTGCCCCGATAATTATCCGTGTCAAAGCCGTTGCCGAAAGGGCCGCGGATCGAAACCGGATCGCCTTTTTTTAAACTATTCAATTTGCGGGTCAACTGGCCGGCTTCGCGGATCGCCAACTCGAAATATTTCCCGGCCGCGGCCGGCGAAGAACAGATGCTGATCGGGCATTCGCCCCAGCCCGCCAAGCCGATCTGCAAGAATTGCCCCGGTAAAAAATTAAAATCCGATTGATCGGCCGGATCGGCAAATTTAAACCTGATTAATCGCGTATCGATCGATTCATGGCTGGTCGAGATTATCTTAGCGGTTTTTGGCAGATAAATATTGTTCATCTTTTTCGATAATAATTTATCGACCAGACAAATAATGCACCCAATCCAAAGCAAAAAATAATTAAAATTACCAAATTAATCTTATCGTGCAAAATAATTTCATTAGGTGGACAAGAACCCAAACAAGTCAAAATAAAATTTACAAAAGTAAATATACAGAAAAAAATCAACAAATAGATTAACCAAACTATTAATATTTTAGTCATAGGTAATTATTTAAACTTACTTTTTTCCAATTTAGCGATATTCTTGAAAATATCAATCCCGACCAGACAGGCCTTGACGCACCGGCCGCACGAAACGCAGCCCGGCAAACCGTATTCTTTGGGAATGCGCACGAATTTATGGACATACCAAAAATAAATCTTCGCCCGGACCGTAGCAAGCTCCTTATGGCCGCCGGCCACTTTGCTGAAATCATTATAAAAGCAATTGCCTTGGACGCGATCGCGGCGGGTATCAGCGGCGTCAAGCCGATCGGCGAAATTGAAACAAAAACAAGTCGGACAAACGATTGTGCATTTGCCGCAAGCCAGGCAAATATCATTAAGAACATCCCACAAGCTGTTAGTGGAGGAATTTTCAACTTTATCGGCCAAGTTGATCAAGCGCTTATCAGAACCGCTTTCCGCCGCAGCGCCATTGAATTCGATATGATCAAAGTCATTAAGGCCGTATCTTTCCAGCAGCCGGCGGCCCTTCTCTGAACCGGAATAAAACTTCAATCGGCCGCCCTTGAGGCCAGCGATAAAGATATCAAAAGGAACGTGATGCAAGATGCTGAGTTCGAAATTATGGGAGAAGACCTTGAATCTTTTGTAATCATTGGGCCAGTCGGAACTGAAGCCGACGATGATCAGATTTTTCCGACGATTCTGGTAATAAACATCATTGCTGAAAACCTCGTCATACAAGGCCAAGGCCTTAAGATCCAAAATATTCATACCCAGACAAGCCGCTAGCGGCTGAACGCCTTTAACAGCCGAAATCTTCCCCCGATCCAAATCAAACAATCGCTCCCGATGCGGCATCAGGATTTCTTTCCAAGAATTATCCGGTATTTCTCCCGACCAATCGATTTCTTTCGGATCTTTCGCTTCCCGAACCAGCAACCGGCCGTCCCGCCTGACCGGGGCGTACGCGAAACAATCCTTCATCAAGGCGGCGGCGAATCGGTTCAACTCATTGGCGGATTTTTCTTTCATAACTGCTGATATTATAACACAGAAACAAAAAAATCCCAAAACAACCGTCTTGGGACTTTTTTCATCTTTAATTTGATATTGGAAATTTGATATTTAAAACTTCATTTTTTATTCCCCCTCAAAAACCGTTTGGGCGTAATAGGCCAAACCGGCTTCAGTTAATTTGCGGCTGCCGCCCAAATCCGGCAGATCGACAACAAAACCCAATTCGATGACTTCGCCGCCCAATTTTTTGACTAACTTGGCGGCGGCCAGCGCCGTGCCGCCGGTCGCGCACAAATCATCGATAATCAAAACTTTCTGCCCGGGCAAAATAGCATCCTGATGGATTTCCACCGTATCGGTGCCATATTCCAAATCATAGGTCTCGCTGACCGTGGCCGCCGGCAATTTCCCCTTTTTCCTGATCGGCACGAAGCCCCGACCCAACAAATGCGCCAGCGCTCCGCCGACAATAAACCCGCGGCTGTCGATGCCGGCGATGACATCGATCTTCAAATCCCGATAATGCTGATAAAAATCATCCAAACACAGCCGAAAACCGATCGGATCCTTAATTAAAGTCGTGATATCCCGAAACATGATTCCGGGCTTGGGAAAATCAGGCACAGTGCGGATGCGCGATTTGATCGGATGCAATTTTGGAATCGTCTTGATTAATAACTGCTTGACCTTCGCCGCGTTTTCTGCCATCCGTTTCAAAACCAATTCGAAAGATACTGTTTCCTCGTCATCTTTCCAGCAATCGTAATCGGTCGACATGGCAATGGCTTGATACGGCAAGCCGAGCTCATTAGCCAATATTACCTCGGGGCAAGTCGACATATTGATAATATCCGCCCCCCACGTCCGGAACATCCGGCTCTCGGCTTGGCTGGAAAACCTCGGCCCCTCGATGGCGATGACTGTCTGGTCGCGATTGTAATCAAAGCCCAATTCATCGCAGGTCTCGCAAAGCAGATTGCGCAGCTCTTTATCAAACGGTTCGGCCATCGAGGTATGCCTGACTTCTTCGGAAAAAAAAGTCGATTGGCGATGTCTCGTCAAATCAATGAATTGATCGGGAAAAACCAAATTGCCGGGTCTGATTTCTTCGCGCAGCGATCCGACGGCCGTCGTCGCCAGAATATGAGTGCAACTCTGATCTTTAAGCGCGCAGATATTAGCCAAAAAATTAACTTGACTAGGTGGAATGCTATGATCTTGGCCATGACGCGCCAGAATCACCACTTCCACGCCGCCGATTCTGCCAAGCGTCAAAGCCGAAGACGGCGAACCGTATTTGGTGGAGACCTCAATTTTTCTTCCGCCCTCAAGGATTTGCGGATCATCCAAGCCGGAACCGCCGATAATGCCGATTTTCAACATATTATTTGAAACTGATTATTTGATAACCGTATTTTTCCACATCTTCAATCGGCCAAAAATTTATATCCTTGGTCTTGATAGTATAAGTGACTTCTTTGCGTAATTCGCGTCCGGAATACGCTTTGGTCTGCGGCTCCCACTCTTTAAGAATCAGGATATCCCCGGGCTGGCAATCAAAGTCAGCCAACCTTAATTCATAGGTCTTCTCGCCGGACAGGACCTTATCAAAATACTCCGGCCAAATTTTCTTTTCAATAGTCATATTTTATCTGATTCTTAATTTGTTAAATTCTTAAACGTTGTTTACATATTATATTGTTGTCATTCCGACCGAGCCTCAAGGCGAGTGGAGGAATCCCTTGCATTAATTGTATTTAAAATTACTTTAAATAAATTCAAGGGATTCCTCCACTGCGTCCCGCCAAGGCGGGACTTCGGTCGGAATGACAACGAGAAGCAAAAACTATAAACAACGCTCGTAATTATTACACATAATTCATAATTCATTCTTCCTTGGCCCCTCGATCTGCAGGGGTTCGATTTCGCTTTCCACGCCGGTGATCCGCACCACATCCTTATCGATTTTCTTGAATTCCTTGTAACTTAGATTATATGAATTGACCGTCGAATTCAAGGAGTCGCCCAACTTGCCCAAATAACTGTCATACGCCGTGATATGCCGTTGCAAGCCCTCGACGCGCTTGATGATCTCTTTGGTTTGCTCTTCGATTTTCAAGGCTCGCAGACCCTGCAAAACCGTCTGGAGATAAGCGGCGAAAGTCGTCGGCGAAACAATGATGACTTTCTTCTCCTTAAAAGCGTAATCGATCAGATTGCGCGTATTGATCTTGATGGCGCCGACTTCGTTGACCAGCAAATCATAATAAATCGCTTCGGCGGGAATGAACATGAAAGCGAAATCAAGCGTTCCCTTACCCGGCTTGATGTATTTGCTGGTTTCATCAATCCGTTTCTTCAAATCATTCTTGAATTCCTTCTCATATTGCGCGTGCTTGTCCGGATCATCTTCATTCACGACGCGATTGTAATTCTCAAAAGAAAACTTGGCATCGACCGGGATCAGGCCGTCGCGCGTCTTGATGACCGCATCGACGATATCGCCGTCATCGAATTTGTATTGCAAAACAAAAGCCGTCGGCGGCAGGATGTTTTCCAAAACCAGCTGCAAGCCGGCCTCGCCCAGATTGCCGCGAACCTTCTGGCTGGTCAGCACCTTTTCCAAATTTTTCAATTGCTCGGAAAAACCCATCACCTGCTTATTGGTCGTCTGCAATTCCACGATCTTTTCCGTGATGCCCTTAACGATGCCGATGCTCTGGTTGAATTGCGATTGCATCTGCTGGGTGGACTGCGCCAATTTAGTGTCAACCGTCTGATTCAGGCCCTTCAAGCTTGAATCCATCGTCTGATTCAACTCCTTGATCCGCTCAAACAGCAGCAGTGACGTTTTGTCATTACCGGAACTGTCGGAAATTTTCGACAATTTGGAGCTCAGAACCGCGAAAACAGCAATAATCACCGCCAGCAAAACCAATACTAATACTATTAAAAATGATTCCATAGGGTTATAATTTATGCCCTAAGCATAACAAAAAAAGCCCGTTCCCGCAACTGCGGGAACGGACAGAAAGAATCGAAAAAAACACGCCTAAACAACCAACGCGATCATTATCAACAAATAAAAAATAACTGAAGCAATTGAATATTTGATGTAATCAGTATCATCCGCGGCGAAGGCGGCGGCGAAGGCGGCGGCGAAGGCGGCGGCGAAGGCGGCGGCGAAGGCGGCGGCGAAGGCGGCGGCGAAGGCGGCGAAGGCGGCGGCGGCGAAGGCGAAGGCGACGACGGCATCTGATTTCTTTCGCCGCTTAAAAAATAAAATCATCGCCACATTCGACACAATAATCAAAATTACAGCCGTCAGACAAAGAACTTTGCGCGGAGCGAGTATCGGTTCTTCGCTCCTTATTACGGCGCCGACTTCCTGAATAGGAAGTATTCGGCCGCATTGATAAACGACGGCTGAGTCGTATTTCTCGACACGGACGATGTGCCAAAAATCTACTTTCTCGAAAGACACCGTCGGCTGACCGACGGGAATCTTTTGGCCGGGACTCTGCCAGGCCAGCATCTCCTCAACGCTCAATAGTCGCGGTAGAGCTGGCGGCTTCTCAACCATTACAACGCGCCCCGTTTCATCAACCATCGGAATCATTGCCGATGATTCCGGCTCCTGCTCCTGGCCGGCGGCCATTAACGGAGCCGCCAATAATGCCGAAACAACAAACACCAAGGCAAACTGCTTCTTACCCATCATCCTCTTCTCCTTTCGGGGCTTTGCCCCTTGTTAAGGTTCGGTTTAATTAGCCCAATGCTAATATAGCAATATAGCACATCTTAAAATAATTGTCAAGACCTTTAAAAATCCTTTAAAAATCCAATTCCCCAAGGTCTGACCCGGGATCAAAATCAAGCAATTTTTTCTTATTTTTAGCTGGTTTTACAGCATATTCCTCGTCTTCATCCACGTATTTTATCTCATCGCCGGCTTCGACGCTTATTGCCCCTTCTTCGACATCCCAATGTTCATAAAGCCGGCTCGGCAATTCTTTAATGAATTGCGACGGCTGCAGCAGATTATCCCGGCCGAAAAGCGGGTAAGCCAGATAAAGCTGTTCCTCGGCCCGAGTGACCGCCACATAAAACAGGCGCCGTTCTTCTTCCAAATCCTCCGCCTGGCCATAGGTCTTCGCATGCGGAAACAGGCCCTCAGCCAAGCCGATGACAAAAACCGCCGGCCACTCCAAACCCTTGGCCTGATGAATGGTGGATAAAATCAACCTGCCGGCCGATGAATTGCCGGAATCAACCGTTTCCTCCCCTGCCGCCTGACCCTTGAAATTTTCCGACAGCGTCGTATCAGCTAGAAATTTTTCCAAATTATCATAAGCAACAACAAATTGTTCCAATTGTTCCAAATCAGCCAAACGATCGCTGAAATTCTCAAAATTAGCTTTCAAATAATCTTCATAGCCGCCGCGCAAGACCGCCTCAACTAACGCCGGCAAATCATTCTGATCGATCCGGCTTAATTTATCCAGAATTTTCCGCAAACCGCCCCAGCCGGACCGCGCCTTGGCGCCCAATTCAAAATCAGCTTGAAGCGCCGCCTTAAGATTAGGAAATCCTTTAACTTGCTGCCAGATTTTAGCCGCCGTGCCGGGCCCGATGCCGTCCTGCATCATCAGCAATCTTGACCAAGCCACCTCGTCTTTGACGTTAGCGATGACTTTGAGATATGCCAAGACATCTTTCAAATGGGCCTGCTCGAAAAACCTCAAACCGCCGCGCAGCTGATAGGGAATGTTTCGCTTGTTCAGCTCCATCTCCAACTCCAAACACTGGAAATGCGACCGGAAAAGCACCGCCAATTGATCCAGAGCAAAGCCCCGATCGCGTTGCAAATCCAAGACCCGCTGGCAGACAAACTCCGCCTGCTGGCGATTATCAGTCAGGGCGGCCACGGCCGGCAGCTGCCCTCCATTCTTGACAGCCGTCAAATTCTTTTCGAATTTATTCTCATTCCGATTAATGGAATGATTCGCCAAAGCCAGGATTTCCGGCGTCGAACGGTAATTGGCGTTTAAATGGAAAATCTTGGCGCCCTTGAAGGCCTTGGGGAAATCCAGAATGTTATTGACATCGGCGCCGCGGAAGCCGTAGATGCTCTGGGAATCGTCGCCGACGACTAGGACATTGTTCTGCGGTCCGGCCAGATTAGCGACCAAACGCGCTTGCAGATAATTGGTATCCTGATATTCATCAACTAAGATATATTGGAATTTTTCACCCAAACGCCGGCGCAAATCGCTGTCGCTTTCCAACAACTCATTCCACTTGGCGAGCAAATCGTCGAAGTCCAGCGCGTTGATCGATTTTTTCCGCGCCTGATAAGCTTGAGCCGCGGCCTCAATACAACCGATATGCTCGGGCTTGAGATAATCATAGCGGCTGTTGATCGTTTCCCTGACGCTCTGGCGCAAATTGACGCTTAACGAGATGATCGAATGGATAACGCGCGGCTTGGGAAAATATTTATCCGACGGCGGATTGGACTGGGCGATGCAACTTTTAATCAGAGCCAAAGAATCCTCGCTGTCTAAAATCGTGAAGTTGCTGGCGATATTGATCCGTTCGCCATACATCCTCAGCAACCGATTGCCGATGTGATGGAAAGTCCCGCCCCACAAGCCCTTGGCCTCGGCGCCCAACGCCGCGTTGATTCTAGCTAGCATTTCTTTAGCCGCCTTATTGGTAAAAGTAACCAGCAGGATATGTTCCGGCTTAACGCCATGATCCAATAAATAAATGACGCGATAGACCAAAGTGCGGGTTTTGCCCGAGCCGGCGCCAGCCAAAACCAAACAAGGGCCGTCGCCATTTAAAACAACAGCCAATTGCTCCGCATTAAGCTCTTTTTTATAATCAATCTTCAATTTTTTTGTTTGCCCAGCGGCGACTGATGATTCCGATTTTAGAGTGTATTTTACCACAAATAATGTTTAAATTTAGATGAAAATAATGAACTGTAAACGATCAGTCGGCCGGCGATTTGACAAAGTAATTAAGATGTGCTATGATGAATAGAATTAGTCGGGGTGTTCCTGACTAAAAAGTACGTTACAACAAGAGGAGAACGAACGTGAACAATATAACCTTTGGCTCCAGCCGGGAGAATTGTGTGGTATTCTGTCTTATAGTAGTTGCCTTTATGCTATTTGGTACTATGTTTGGCCTAGAAGTCGGAAAAAATATCACAATCGGCAAAACAATAAATCAAGAGATTGCCGATTCTTACGGCTCCGGTAAAATAATTGAAGTCACACAGCCATCGATCGCTATTCTCAAAGAAAAGGGGTTATGGCTGACGGTCGTCAGAATTAAACCCTATGACGATCCTAAGATGCTGAGAGTGTTCAAAACGAATACTGAATACCAGGCCGGAATGTTTGTCGTAGTGGATATCGGCGGCAAAAAGTTGTTGCAGCCGATCGTGAATATAACCGCGCCCGAAGCCGAAACTCCGTAAACAATTTATCAATGTACATTCAACGCCTCGTCGCTACCCAGCGATGAGGCGTATTATTTTATTTTAAAATTGCGATATTCTTTTTATATTAGAACCAGAATTTCGTATTTAATTGAAATTGCGCCATTCGTATTTGAATTGCATTTGCATTCGGGTTGCGACCATTGAGAAATCTTGTGCTAATTTTAAGCGGGAATGAGCGCCCCGTCAGGGGAAGTCAAAACAGGGAGGTAATTCCGACCGTTTTTGACTTAGCGAATGAAGCTTAAAATTTAGCCATGATTTAGACCGGTCGCGATTCTTGCTCCACTTCTTCTAAAGAAGTGGAAAAATCAATTAACGCAAGAGATTCCTCCACTACGGTCGGAATGACAATCCAACATGGATCACCTCCTGCGCAGAGAGGACAATAAAATATTATTCCCCCTTCCGTCTTTTCAACACCGCCAGCGGCGTCTTGAACAAAATCATCAAATCTAATTTCATCGCCCAATTCTCCATATACCAAACATCCAAGCGGACTTCCTCGTCAAAATCCAAATCGCTCCGGCCGGAAACCTGCGACAAGCCGGTCATGCCCGGCTTGATGCTCAAGACCCGTTTATGGAAATTGCCGTATTTATCTACCTCTTCAACCTCGTGTGGCCGCGGCCCCACCAATGACATCTTGCCGATCAACACATTAAACAATTCCGGCAACTCATCCAAGGAGAACCGCCTGATGAAGCGGCCGACTCGCGTCACTCGCGGGTCGTTTTTGAATTTCATCATCGGCGTGCCGGCGCGCAAATTCTGCTGGCTCTTGATGAACTGCTCATCAAAGCGCAATTTATGGGCGCCGACGATCATACTGCGGAATTTGATATAAGCGAACGGCCGGCCGTTCTCGCCGATCCGCCGATAAGAAAAAAACACCGGCCCCTTGGAATCCAGCTTAATGGCGGCGGCAATAGTGATCAAAATCGGGGATAATAAAATCAACAGGATCGATGAGCCGGACAAATCGAAAAGCCGCTTCGCCACCCGGCCCCAGCCGTCCAGCCGGGTCTTCTTGACTTCCACGACCGGCAAGCCGGCAATACTGTTAATCAAGAAATTATTGACCGGAAAATCAAAGATATCGGCGACATATTTCAACTCGACATGATTGGCATAGGAAAAATCATTGAGCCGATCCAGGGTCTCGGCCGACAATTGCGGCGTGGCCACCAAAATCTCGTCAAATTTATCAGCTGAAGCCGACTCCCTCAAAGCCGCCTCCGCGGCTTCGTCAAAATCAGCGAATTGATCCACAGCTCGATAACCCTCTCTGACATTGGCAGTGAAATTTTTAGCGATCTCCTGCGCTGACCGGCCGGCGCCGATGATGATTACCCGATGGATGCCGATGCCATAACGGTATAATTGTTTCTGCAAAATTCTCACCAAACCGCGGCCAACGATGACAAAAACAATGGATAACAGCCAAACAGCCAGCACGATAAAACGCGAATCAAATAAAGATCGCGAAAAAAAGAAAATGAACATCAAGCCGGCCACGGCCGTCGAACAGCCCAGGATAATCTTCGAAACCTCATCGACGGCTCGCGTCGTGCCCCGCATCGAATAAAGCCCGGCTAAGGCAAAAGCCACCGGCCAGATCAAAGCCAGCATCAACACCCAATTAAAAAACAACCAGAAAGGCAGATTGAAAACCACCGGCCTGATTTCAATGATCGGCTCCCAAAATCGGGAATAATAGGAAGCAATGCCGGCCAGCGCCACCATCAGATAATCCAATGGTATCAAAGACATGGAAATAACCAACTCTGATCGTTTCATAATAGGGTTTTTATCCCACTTCTTTAAAAGAAGTGGTCGCAACTCAAACACAAAATACAAATCAAAAAAACTAAAACATGCCCAAAACCTCTTCGGCCGGATCCAACTTGATCGGAGCAAAAGCCGGAACAACGGGCGCCGAATCAGCCGAGCCGGCTTCAGCGTCGGCTTCCTCGCCATAATCAATCGACATTTCAATCGGCCGGATATCGGCGTAAACCACTCCCTTGATCAGCACTTTTCCCCCCAATTCCCCTTCAATCGCCGCCTCGATAATCGGGCGATTATTGCTGCTTTCCAATCGGCCGCGGTAAAAGTCGCTGGAAACGGCGATCTGCAAATAAGCGCCATCGATTTTGAGCGGCTGGCTGATCTTCAGCAGCGAGCCCAAGGTGAAATTAGTCGAAACCAGTTTCTGCACGATCTGCGGCCATTTGCCGATCACCTCATCAAGATTGACTTCGGACGCGGCGGCGGCAACTGCTTCAGCCGCAGCATTATTCGACGCCTCAGCCGGCGCAACGGGCTGGCTTTTTTTTTCTTCGACCGCTGGCTTGGCCGCGGCTGCCGCTTGATTTTTGCCAACGGCAGCCGGCTCGGTCGCCGACTTAGCGGCGACGGGCGCGATAAATGAAATCGGCGCCGGCCTTTGGCCGGAAACCTTCTGGGTAATCATGATCACCGCGATCTCCAATGGCAGCTGCGGAATGGCTGACTGCCTGATTTCTTTGGCTTTAACGCTGATAATCTCGATCATACTGACTAATTCCGTCCAATTGAATTTTTCAACCAGCCGGACTAGGGACTGGCTAAGCTCGCTGGATAGCTCAACGCCATAACTGTCCAAACGGCCGCTGGTTTTGATCAAAAGCATCTGGCGCAAAAATTCCAACAAGTCACCGACAAAATTCACCAAATCAACGCCGTCCTCCATCAGCCGGTTAAGCAGTTCGATCGCGGCGGCCGAATTATTCTCCGCCAGATATTCGATAAAAGCGCTGGTGCTTTCGAAATCAGACCGCGGCAAAACGATTTCGGCCTGATCCGCGGTAATATCATCACCCAAAGACAGCACCTTGGCCAAAAGCGATTCGGCATCGCGGACGCAACCCTCGGAATTGGCGATGATCCGCTTCAATACTTCATCTTCGACTTGTTTCTGTTCTCCAGCAACGACTAATTGCAAGCGCTTGATCAACTGTTCGCCGGTCACTTTCTTGAAATCAAACCGCTGGCAGCGGGAAATGATGGTCAAGGGCACTTTATGGATCTCAGTCGTGCATAAAATGAAAATCACCGGTTCCGGCGGCTCTTCCATAATCTTCAATAACGCATTAAAAGCCGAGGTGGACAGCATGTGCACTTCGTCGATGATAAAAACCTTGTATTTGGAACGGATCGGGTTGAAACGGGAATTCTCGATGATATTTTCCCGAACATTATCGACGCCGGTGTTGCTGGCCGCGTCGATCTCGATGATGTCAACGCTTTGGCCGGCGGTTATATCCAGGCATGACTGGCACTTATTGCAGGGTTCGCTCTCGCCCGGCTGGCGTTGCTCGCAATTGACCGATTTGGCGAACAAGCGCGCGCTCGTCGTCTTGCCCAAGCCCCGCGGGCCGCAGAACAGATAAGCGTGGCCGATATCGCCCTTGGCCAGCTCGTGCTGCAGCGTAATCTTGATATGATTCTGCCCGATCATCTGGGAAAATGACTGCGGGCGGTATTTGCGATAGAGGGCGGAAGACATGGAATTTTGTAGATTATTTCAGTTAAATCATAACAAAAAATGACCCCTAAGGTCAACTTGTTGAAAATGTCAAATTTCCAATATCCAATTTCCAAAAAATACCAACTAAATCAATGAAGTTGACCCCGCCGCAAGCGGCGGGGTATCAGGGCAACTGCATTGGATATAGAGTCGGCTCCGCCGACTGCTTATTATCGTGTGTCGCTCTCATCCCCGCGGCAAGCCGCCGGGTATTCGAGCGACTTCCAATAAATTTTATCCCAATTTGATATTGAAAATTGGATATTTGATATTTCATTTCTAAAATCCCATCACATTGCCCAGCGACTGTCCTTCGGGTTTTTTCGGCTGGCCAGTTTGCCCGAATTGCGACCGCTCGGCGATATCGCGCAGGACGACGCTGCGCTCCTTGCCGTATTTCAACCGCGATAACTCTTTCAACGGAGCCACGATTTCCTTATTCTGAGCCACCACCCTGAACGGCGGATAACACGCCAGATTGAAAGCCGGCATCGCCGTGTTATCGATCATAATGCGGAAATAAGCGTTGAATTTCGCGATATTCAAAACATCATATTCGCCGACGACCGGCGCCAATTGCTTGGCGATGACTTCGCTGTCATCGACGCCAATGCGGTAAATCAACAGGTTGCCGACATTGCCGAACACGGCATCGCGGACGCGGGTATCATTGTTCTGCACCAGCTGCGAAATGAATTGATGCGCCAGGCACAGATTCAATTTGTATTTCCTGGCCTCCGACAAAATGACCGAGATCGAATCGGTGATGAAGTTCTGGAACTCGTCGATATACAGATAAAAATCCTCGCGCTGGCTTTCCGGCATATCGGCTCGCGACAAGGCGGCCATCTGCAGCTTGGCGACAGCGATCAAACCGAGCAAACTGCTGTTGGTTTCGCCGATCTTGCCCTTGGACAGATTCAGCAACAAGATTTTCCTCTTATCCATCACTTCGCGGAAATTGACGCTGGAACGGCCTTGGCCGATGATATTGCGCATCAGCTCATTTTCCACAAAGCGGCCGGTCTTGGAAATGACGTAAGACAGCATGTCCGAGGCGGTCGAGCCCTTTTGCGATTGCGCATATTCCCGCTCCCAAAAGTCCTTAACCAAAATGTCAGTTACATGCGCTAGTTTTTTCTTGCGGAAGGCCTCATCGGTAAAAATGCGCCCCAATTCCACCAAAGTGCCGGGGTCGTCCTTGTCAGCCATCAGCGCCAATAGGGCATTTCTCATATAATGCTCGAACATCGGTCCGGCCATGGACGGATCGGGCAGCAACTTATAGAAGATATTGATCATCTCCTGCGTCGCCTTGTCCATTTCGAATGGATTATTGGCTTCCAGCATATTCAAACCGATCGGACGGTCGACATCGGACGGATCAAAAATTATCACATCTTCCAGCCGCTCCTTCGGGATATAAGAAAGGATTTCTTCCACCAATTCGCCGTGGGGATCAACCACGCAAACGCCCTTGCCGTCGCGGATATCCTGAACCGCCATCGTCGCCATGGTGGTGGATTTACCAGTGCCGGTCATGCCGATGATATACATGTGCCGCCGCCGATCATCGTCTTTCAGGCGCACTTCGGTTTTAACGCCGCGATAAACATTCTCACCGATTACTACGCCGCTCGCCGGCATATTAAGCGGCGGCGGCAAGGTGCGAGACGACAGCCAATTGATACGCGGCACCTCGGTATTGGCCAGCGGCAAATGCCAAAGCGAGGACATCTCCTCCGTGTTCAAAACCATGCCGGCCTTTTCGTCGAAATGGCGATAAATGTAATCATAAATCAGCCGGCGGCCGTCGGCTTTGGCCACCCCTTTGAAACCGTTGGCATACTGATAAGAAGAATACTGCGAAAAAGCATCAATAATCCGGCGCAAATTGTCTTTGGCCTGTGACTCCAACGGCGCGAAGCAAATTATCCTGATATTGACATCCATGCCGGCCTTGGCGGTCTTTTCCTCGATCAATTTGACCATCTGCTCTTCCATCGGCGTCAAATGATGCTGGACCTCCGGCTTGGCCGGATCTTTGGGCTTGGCCGACAGCCAATCAGCCGGATTGCCTGCCACGGAACCGACGAATTTGGAAAAACCGCCGCTGCCGACTTTGGCCAGCGCCTGTTTCAAATTCTTGCCCTGGTGCATTTCCGAAGCGACCTGCGCGCCCTTCTTGCGCCAAGCCGGCCTCGCCGCCCGCATCACGAATTGGATCGCCGCCGTCTGGCCTTCGGGCAGCTTCGACAGCAAACTCAAAATCGGCACGATCGGATCGGCATTCTCCATCTGCTTATAAGTCAAAATCGGAAACATATTCGCCTTCATCAGTTTCAGATAACCGCAAGCCACAAAACCCTGGCGATTAAAAATGTTATAGTCATCCACCTCCTCGATCTGGCAATAAGGATATTTGGAAAACAACTGCTGTTTGACGTACTCGGTCAAATACGCCGGCACCGCCATATAAAAAGTGATCAAAGAATCAAAACCCAAGACGGTTTCAAACGCCCAAGAGTCGTAACGGCCGAACAGCCAGGTCTTAAACCCCTTATGCGGCGGCAACCCTCCCAAATTAGCGTAAAAACCTTCCACTTCAGCAATCAATTCCGCTAACTGCTTTTTCTTGTCTTCGGTCTCTTCTTTAACCCGTTGCGGCACCGTCAAACGGAAAATCCTTTTTTGAAAAGCGGCCGGATAACGCCGTTGTGATTTAAAAACCAGCCGCAAAATAAAAAGCGTGGCCATAATTAAAGCAACCACCAGCAATAAGCCGCTAGCCGAATAGATCACCGATTCGGGAACTGCCGATAATAAAGCCGTCCAATCAATTGTTAAAACGCCCGCCTCGCTTCCCATATAACATTGTCATCTCGACCGAAGCTATGTAATCATAGCGAAGCGGAGAGATCTCTTTAAATATGTAATAAATAAATTCAAGTGATTACTCCATTCGGATAATTACACCCTCAGTCGGAATGACAGCGAATTAAAACTCGATTTTCCTAGACTCGCCGGCCAAGGCGGCAATCTTATCCGCTTTGATCTTGGCCTCCTGTTCCAAAAAAAACTTATTGATACCGGGCACGCTTTTCAGCCAATTCTTGATCAACTTGACGATCTTCTTAACCTTGACTTTCGTCTTATGATAAACCAGTTGGAAAATCGAGCGCGCCGTTTCTTCCCCCTTGATCTTGAAAATCTTCTGTTCCTGCGGCGTCAAATTATTATAAATTTCCCCCAAGTCCTCCTCCAGCACCTTCTCAATCTGCTTATATTTTACATACGATTCATCGGTGGTAGGGGCATAAGCTGGCGTTGGCTGCGGCATCATGTCCGGCCGATAAACCCGCTCGCTGCCACCGGCCAGGCGGCCGGACTCCAAAATATCTCCCGACTCCAAAGCCGGGCTTTCTGAAGTCCGGATGGCTTCCTGAGCCGGCTTTAGCCCCTCAACTCCTCCCGCCAACTCCGCCGTCGGCTGTTCTGAACTCGGATTCAATAATTCCTTATCGTCTAACGGCATAAATATAATGATTACGAATATCAAATTTTCAATATCCGATTTCCAATGAATTTAAAATCAACGCATTCTTTCCATTTTGACATTGAAAATTGGATATTTGGCATTTCTTTTTATTATTATACATCATTTAAAAATTTTATGCTATAATATAAACATACTAGTCAATGGGCATCTTCAAGGTCTTCCAACTTTATAAACTTTTAACTTTATAAACTGACTTTTATGTCTGACAATATCACCACCCTCAAAACCAACGGCTATAATTCCGTCTGGATAAATATCGTCAATGCGCAAAAAGAAGAATTATCCTATCTGCGCAAAAAATACAAATTCATCGACCTGGATCTGCGGGATACTCTGGCCAAAAACATCGCTCAACGGCCAAAATTCTACATCCGCAACAATTACAGTTTCCTGGTCCTGCAATTCCCGATTTACAACAAAAAAACCCGCACCGTCGATGCCGAAGAAATCGACTTCTTTATCGGTGACGGCTTCATTGCCACCTGCCACAAGAATAACCTGCCGCCGCTAGTGGAATTATTCAATCTGTGCGCGGCCGACAAATTCTATCGAGAACAATACCTCGCCGGCGACAACATTTCCCTGCTTCATGAGATCATCGTCCGACTGCAAGAATACTGCTATCCGCTGATGGACCATATGAGTTTGGATATCGAGAATATCGAAAGCAATATTTTCAACGGCCGAGAACGCGAGATGGTCAAGGAGATCCTTTTGATCAAGAGAAACATCCTGAATTTCAGAAAAATCATGGAGGCGCACAAAGACGTCCTGCAAAAGCTAAGTAAAGCCCAAATCAGCTACCTGCTAACCGACAAAATGAATGGTTATTATCATGACCTGATCGAACATACCAAAAACATCTGGGACATACTCAATAGCCAAAAAGAGATTATTGAAGCCCTGGAAGACACCAACACTTCGCTGATTTCTTTCAAGCTTAATGATATTATGCGGACTCTGACGATCTTTTCGGTTATTGTTTTCCCCTTAACCCTTTTAGCCGCCATCTTCGGCATGAACACGGTCGGAGGCATGCCCTTCATCAACAACTCAAACGGCTTCTGGAGTATCATTGGCATTATGCTGGTCGGCGCCAGCAGCTTATTCGTCTACTTCAAGAAAAAACGCTGGATCTAGGCCGCTTGATACTGAAGTGGCGCTAAAAACGCCAACTATGCCGAATTTGAATTAAAAGACCCCATTCCTAATCTATTGGAATGGGGTTTAATTGCCTTGGCTTTGTTCTTAAATTTGTTTGCGTCTTAATGAGAATTTTTCCAGCTTGGCCCGAAACCATTTTACAGCGGCGGACCTGCCCCTCAAGAGATCCTCATATTGGGAAAGATTGCGAGTGATGGTTGGATCTTCAATTTTGGAATTTTCCTGCTCTTGGCAAACCCTGATCTCTTCTTCAAGCGCCGCGATCTGCCTTTCCAAGTCGCGCCGTCTGACAGCCGCTTCCAGCTTGCGGCCCAAATAACCCTTCTCTCGGCCAAGCGCTTCGATAAAATCCATGATTTTGGCATCGGGCCAATTATCCAGCAACAAGTCGGCCAAATCATGCAAAGCGGAATAACGGCCTAACCTGATTTGATCATTGATAGCTTCATAGGAAAGATACAGTAAAGCGCCAAGATCGCGCGCCAAGGCCTCCAAAGAAGCGCCATTAAGCAATAACAAAGGAATAAAAATCCTATCCGGCCTAACGCTGATGCCCAGGCGTTCATTGAACTCGATTATCTCAGGGTCCTCACTGGCCGGAATTTCAAAAAGCAAAGCGTCTTCGACATTCACAATGCTACGTCCGTTAATCGCCGAATTAGCCGCCTTGGCAATCAAGAAAATCACGACGGACACGGATGTGGCCAAAGCGAAAATCCAAGTATACGCATGATCATTGATGGACTCAATGCTGATCTTATCCACCAATATGAATCCGGAATAATCAGTCGGGCTGGCCTGACCTGCGTCAACGCTGAAATAATAAAGGCCCAATTGCAGCCAGAACATGATTACCACTGCTGATGCAATGAAAACCCAAGGGCGCCAATCCCAAAAGCTAAGACCCGTTCTTTTCCTCATTTGCCGGCCTTTCCGAGCTAAGCTCTGTTTGATTTAAATCATAAAAAGAACACCTGCTAAAAAACTACCACTTTCACCCGTCCATGTCAAGCCATTGTTTTTTAATGTAAAGAGGATTTAGAAATGTCCTACTTTGAGAGATTTAGAAATGTCCTAGTTGGACATTTGGATTAGTTTCTTTTGGTAGTTCATTTTGGCAATTTGGCGCCAGGGGTGGCTGGC
>JBAZMO010000003.1:0-34394 GCA_041649655.1 Patescibacteria group bacterium | reverse complement strand
TACTGCGAGGCCTGCAAGCCAAGCAGTCGCGAAAGCGGAACTTAGTGATCCGACCGTTCGAAGTAGGACGGCGGAAGCTCAACGGATAAAAGCTACTCTGGGGATAACAGGCTAGTCTGGTCCAAGAGTCCACATCGACGACCAGGTTCGGCACCTCGATGTCGGCTCGTCGCATCCTGGGGGTGGAGAAGCTCCCAAGGGTCCGGCTGTTCGCCGGTTAAAGCGGCACGCGAGCTGGGTTCAGAACGTCGTGAGACAGTAGATTGTGCTGTCTATAAATTTGACCAAATGCTGGAAACTCTGAAAAGTCCCTTAGGAGGGGACTTGAGTATCTCACACTACTTATGGTATAATCAATATATTATGAGTGACAACGTGTTGAGTGCAGACAATCAGCAGGAAAGGCCAAATCGTCTATATTTTAGATGATTTGGAATCCTCAGAGACTATACGTCAAAATGCGCCCAAAGCGCAGAAGATATAGTCCGAACTGCATGGCGACATGCAGACCCTGACAGAAATGCTCAGGGCCTCTTGATTCAAAGAATCAAGGGAGTAACATATTTGTCGGTCTCCTATCTACCACGGGCGCCAAAATTTGAGAAGGCCAATTCCTAGTACGAGAGGACCGGAATTGACGAACCTCTAGTGTGCCGGCTGTCCTGCCAAGGGCATCGCCGGGTAGCTACGTTCGGTTAAGATAAACGCTGAAAGCATCTAAGCGTGAAGCTGTCTTCAAGATTAGATTTTAATAGACCCCTTAGAGACGATGAGGTTGATAGGCCGCAGGTGTAAGCGCAGTAATGCGTTCAGCCGAGCGGTACTAATGGTCTGATTTAATCACAAGAATGGGTAACCACTCATTCAATTTCAAATTTCCAATTTCCAATGTCAAAATTGGCAAGCGGGATTTGATACTTCGCCGTCACATCCGTAAATTTTACCAAGCTTTTTAAACCACACCCGTTGATTATTCTGTCCGCCTTGCGCGGATGATTTTTTGAATGCAGTGTCTGGGTGCTTCTAGCGAGCGGGTCACACCTGATCCCTTCCCGAACTCAGCAGTTAAGCCGCCTTGCGCCGATGATACTCCTAGTGGGGAAAGTAGGCAGGCGCCCGGACCTTGCATTCAAAATAAAAATCGCTTCTTTTGAGGCGATTTTTTTGTGCAAAAATTTTGTTCAATGAAAAAGAGCGGCCGATTGGTCGCTCTAAAAGTACTGTTTATTCTAGTATGTATCAATCAATATGCGTCGGCAAACGGTCGCAGGTCTTTTGATCGGTTTGCGGCCAGTCCTTATCGGCAATTTCTTGCTGAGGCGGCAGATTAATTTTGATTAATGGCGATTCTGCCAACATTGATTATTACCGCTTCATCCTTGACCATGTTGGTTCTCCTTTAGTTGCGTAATCATTCGCCCATCCAATCGTCGCTATTTTGTAGCGGCACTCGCGGCGGCAAATCTTGATTGGCTAAATATTTTTGGCGTTCGGCGATAGCGGCCAGATTGACTCGGATCGCCTCCTCCGCCTTTTCTATTGACGGGACGATCAAAGCGTAGCGACTGATGGCTTTGGTGGAATTAGAATAAAGCGCATTCGGCCAGATCAGGATAATGGGACTGACCGGCGGAGTCCGCTTGATTTCCATATCGGCATACTGTCCGTAAGCCAGATTGCCGGTAAAACCGATCATCAGACCTTCTCGGCATTCTCTGATCCATTGCTCATGGGTATGGTAGAAATAACCGATATCGAATCCTATATTCGGATTTTGGCCGGCCGGCATCGGTGAAACCAGCATCATTGATCCGGTTAGTTGTTTTAAGGCGTCATCGCCTTCATTTGCCCGGGCATAAATCCGCAAATCCGAAAAGTCCTCTTTCAGGTATCGCACGCAAGGGCCGTCCTGGCCGCTGACAAAAAGGTCATATTCAGAGTGCGTCATGGTTTGTCTCCTTTTGGGTTAACTTCCAGTTCCAGTCAGTGGATTATCCAATTCAACCGGCTTTTTCGGATAAGGAAGCTCAAAGAAAGGGTCCTTTTTTCGACGTTCCATGTTTCTATTTATTTGCGCGAGCAACGCGTTGTAGTCGAGATCTGTTCGAATATGCGGATAGAAATCATATTTCCATTGCCGCAGCCAGGATAGATTCGATCTGACTAAATCGATTGCCGCCGCTGTCGTCGGAACGATATCGGCCATTTGTAAAAATGTTTTCTGCGAGAATTTCGGTTCCAATCGATCTGGCCAAATCAAGATGATGGGATTGATCGGCGGAGAAAATTCCGGCACGAATTCCGGCTCATCTGCTTGCGGCCGGCCGGGGAATCGATTCGGTTGACAGTTCAACTGCAATCCTCGGCGTCCGTATTTGATCCGGTGTTCGTGGAAGCAGTAGAAATAACCGACTTCTTCGCCCAGGGTTGGCAGAGGAAAATCAGGCACGAAACCGACGAACAGGAAGCTGTCGCGAATCGCCCGATGATTTCCATCTTGATAATCGGCGCCAGTGTAGGTTTCCCAGTCGTAAAAAAGGAGTTCGGGAAAAGCTTCTTTAAACATTCGCTTATAAGGTTCGCTGACCCTTCGATCCGGCGGGCCGGCTAAGAAAATGTCATACGGAAAGTTGTGGATTTTATCAGGGTCTGCCAATGGTCCCTTGGCGTTAAGATCGATGATTGCGATGCTAGCCATGGTTTGTCTCCTTTTTCTGGTTGGTTTGTAAGATGTAATGAGCATGCTACGTACCTTGCTACGTAGCAAAATCTTAGCACAATCCGCCGATTTGTCAATCCCGCCGGCTGGCGGCAATTCTTGATAAAATCAGCTTTTTTTGTTATGATAATTAAGAAATTATAGATAATTGAATAATTGTTAAAATTATTGTACCTTTACATATAGTATGATATAATATATTCAGTAGTACGGATAAATTATTTATGAAATCACTTATAAGCACAAAGGATAGGGTAATCAAATTAAGAAAGAAGGGTTATTCCTATGGTTATATTTCTCAGCAGCTTGGATTATCGAAAAGCACCCTAAGTGATTGGTTAAGGGAGATACCGTTTACTCCAAATCAAGAAGTTTTGGATAGGGTTAAGATGGCTCAATTGAAATCGGCTAAATTTAAACAACAACGTAGGATTAATGAAATAGTGGAGATGCGTGAGATGGCTCTAGAAGAGATAGGACAATTAAGTAGACGTGATTTATTATTACTCGGTGTTGGCCTTTATTGGGGTGAGGGATCAAAAAGTAATGAAAATGTAAGGATAATCAACTCCGATCCGATTTTAGTTAAATTAATGATAAGATGGTTTAGGGATATTTGTGGACTAGGATTAAATAATTTTTATGTATTTATCCATTTATATCCCGATTCAAATATTGATGCTGCCATTGCTTATTGGTCTGAAGTCACGTCAATACCAAGTAAACAATTTGGGAAGATTCAGATAGATAAACGAACAAATAAATCCTTGAGAAATAACAGAAAATTACCTTATGGGACTTTTCATTTACAAATTAGAAGTTATGGGAACAAAGAATTTGGCCGACGTTTGCATAGGCGTATAATCGGATGGATTGAAGCGGTTTCTAAATAGTAATTCAATTAAAATAATTGCGGGTGTAGCACAATGGTTCGTGTATCTGCCTTCCACGCAGATGATGCCGGTTCGATTCCGGTCACCCGCTTAACTTAATTAGAAAAGCCGTCAACCCATCGCGGGTTGGCGGCTTTGTTGTGCGATGTTTTTTATTCAATAAACAATTCGAATCCGGTTCTAAGATAATCTTGAGTCCGACAAATATTCAGAACGCCACCGCCATCATCAATATCGTCGCGGAGTTTTCCTTCGGCGTCGATGGAAAGATCCGGAAAACGCGCGGCCAGCGGACTGATCAATTGTTTTACATTGCCGGGATGGAGTCCGCCAGCGACTACCAGTCCCAATTCGGAACAGAGCGCGTCGAAGGCGTCGAGCCAATATGATATTTCGGTCGGATCCATTTCTCGGCCCAGTCCCCGGCTGAAGTCGATTAGAACATAGTCAACAAATTCTTGATGTTGTAAACATTGGCGATTTCCGTGTCTTTCATAAAACCGGTAATACCGACATAAGGCCTTGGTCTCGGTTTAGCCATGGTTTTTCTCCCTTTTGTTTTGCTTGTTTGCGGTTATTTAAGCCATTAATTGTCAAGGACCGATTTCCTAAAAGCCGTTAAATAATCAAATTAGCCGGGCTCAATCAGGATGATTTATCCTAGCAAATTTCAGCCCCATTGTCAACTGGCAATGATTGGTGTATATTATGGCCAGCTATGACTATATTCGCTTGGACCACTTTAATCATTCTTTCCTTCATTTTTATCTTTCTGGGCTTGGCTCTGATTGTTTTTTTTACTTTTTTCTATAACGACGGCGCCAGCCCCGCTTTGGGCGCCGCTTTGCTGTTATTGGCGGTTTTTGTCATCGCTGCGATCTTGCCTTATTTCACCGCCTCGCCGGTTGTCCCCGCCGCGACGATTGCCGCCGCTTTATTGGTATCGTCTTTGGGGCTGGTCATCCGTTTTTTCTTGCCTTGTCTGGATAATAAAGATGTGATTATCGCCGTCCGGCCGATTTTGGCTTTTAGCATCGCCTCGGGTTTTTTGGTGGCGATTCTCAATTTAGCCAGAGTTTTCATCGTTTAAACAGCCAGCTTGTTTTTCTCGGCCGGCTGTTCTATGATGAGGGTAATTCGTAAAGAATCGAAAAATCATTCAGTCCTGTTAGTGGGCTGATTAAACACAAATCGTATGACTGATGAAATCAAACCGATTAACACTAATCAACAAAATCCGACCGCCAGCTCCGAGCCCTTGCCGGTCAAAGATGCGGCAAGTCCAGCCGAAATCCAGCCGGAGCAATCCCCGGCAGCCGAAGATGCTGTTGCTCCAGTTACGGAGATCTCGGCTCCGATTGTTGAGGCCGCGGCCACGATTATCGCTTCCAGCGAGACGATTGCTGAAGAGCCGGTGGCAGTCCAAGAACCCTTAACGTTTCCAGCGTCTGAGGCGAAGGCCGAGGATTTAATGCCGGCATCGGCGGCGGTTAAGCCGGATGCTGCTCCGGCTGCGGAAAAAACGATTGCCGGCGGCGAAGAACAACCTGTTAAAAAAACAAAATCCGGCGCGATTATCGCCATCGCGGTTGCGTTAGTCGTAATTTTGTCTCTGATTTATTGGGCGGTCAAACCGGCAGCTGATAATGATTCTGATAATCATGGCCAATCGGTGCAAGTTTCCGATGCGCCGGAACAGGGCAAGGTTAACATCATCGAAGAAGTCAGGAACGATATCAGCGTAGCGGTCAGCGGCAATGTTGATGAGCCGGCTTATCCGCAGACGAAGGTGACGGTTTATTTCGGCAATACCGTTAAGAATCCCAACAGCATTGATTGCGCTCTGGCTTATCCGCTGGATCGCGAGACGGACAAGAAATATGACTCTGCTATGGTTAATACCGTTTTGGGGCTGTTGAAACCGTTGTCGCCGCAGGAAAAAGAGCAGGGTTTTGTCTCAGCCATTCCGAACGGCACAATCTTGAAATATTTGAAATTGGACGATTCGGGAGTAATGTCGGCTAATTTTTCCGGCGCCATTTCCCGCGCCGCCGGCTCCTGTGCCGTCACCGCCATCAGATCTCAAATCGAAGCGACTTTATTGCAATTTTCCGCCGTCAAATCCGTAGTGATCTGCATTGACGGCGATTGCCAGGCCGATCGGATATTGCAACCTTAAGCATTCGGATGAATCATGAATATTGAATTATGAATTATGGTTTGGTCCCATAAAAAATATTTTTTTACCTCGGTTAAGCATTAATCAGCCGAGGTTTTTTTATGCTGACTTTTGTGTTATAATAGTCATGAATTATCGTGATTCATGATTCATAATTCATCATTCTAAATTCATGCTGTGGCTGCCGATCGCTATCCTATCTTACGCGCTGAACGCCGGGTCTCTGGTGACTGATAAATTCTTGCTGGCCAAAAAAATACCCAATCCGGCCGTTTACGCCATTGTCATCTCTTTGTTGGGAGTTCTGGCTGTCGTTTTATTGCCGTTCGGCTGGCGAGTCCCGTCTTTCTTTGAGTTGATGATTGAGCTGTCGTCCGGCTTCCTGTTCGGCTGGGCGATGCTGCTGATGTTTTCCGCCCTGAATAAGGGCGAGGCCTCGCGGGTGATTCCTTTTTTGAACGGGCTTCAGCCGCTGGTCATTCTGCCTTTGGCTTGGCTGGTAGTCGGCGAAGTCGTCTCCGGCCGGTTTTTGTGGGCTTTCATTTTAATTATCGCCGGCTCGGTCATTATTTCTTGGGGCAAGGGAAAATCATCGGCCGCCGTCTATGTTTTGGCTGCCGCTTCGGCGATCGTTTTTGGCATTTCTTTGGTCATGGCCAAATACGCTTACAATTCTCAGGATTCTTTCATCACGCCGTTTGTCATGACCCGGCTGGGTTCCTTGATTTTTGCTTTGATGCTTTTGTTGATTCCTCGCAACCGGCGCGCGTTGGCCGCTGAATTGAAAAATCCAAAAAAACAGACGGGGATTTTGCTGATCCTAGGCCAAACTGCCGGCGCTTTGTCGTCGATTTTGATCAACTTTGCCGTTGCCATCGCTCACAATGCTACGGCGATCATTAATGCTTTGCAGGGCTTGCAATATGTCTTTTTGCTGGCCATCGTGGTTTTCTTATCAAAAAAATTCCCTAAGATTCTGAAAGAGAAGATAACTGGAGCCGTGCTGGCGCAGAAGATTGTCGCCACCGCTTTGATTATCGCGGGATTAATAGTGCTGGCATTTTAAATAACTCAAACCCTCACGTCATTCCGGAATTTTGATGTAATCGTCAAAATATCTGGAATCCAGGTTAGATTAGAAATTAATTAAATTAACCTGGATCCCGGATATCGCAATAATTACATTGCGATTCCGGGATGACGATGAGCGGTGTAAATCATATTTTACAATAAAAGCATGTTGTATTTTTTTAAACAACACTGGAAAGCATTCTTATTCTTAATAATTATCGTTGTAGCGATAAGCGCCGCTTATCTGGCTGATTTTTCTCGGCCGATGAATTTCGGCGTCACTTTTTCTTCGGTTTATGCCCAAGATGAATTAGGCTTGGATTGGCGGGCGGCCTATTTGGCAATCCTTGATGATCTGAAAGTCAGTCATTTGCGGTTATCGGCTTATTGGAATCAGATCGAGAAAACCGACGGCCGCTATGATTTTTCCAATTTGGATTGGCAGATCAGCGAGGCCGAGAAGCGCCAAGTTAAAATAATTTTGGCGGTCGGCCGCCGCTTGCCGCGTTGGCCGGAATGCCATGATCCGGTTTGGATTAAGGGCATGAATTCGATTGAAGCCGAACAAAAGCAGCTGGCTTTTGTCGAAGCCGTAGCTGGAAGATATGCCAAAAACGGCAGCCTTATTTATTTTCAAGTCGAAAATGAACCCTATCTATCGACTTTTGGCATCTGCCCGCCGGTTAATGCTGAATTACTGAAAAAAGAGATCGCGGCCGTCAAGCGGCTTACGGCTAAGCCGATTTTGGTGACCGACAGCGGCGAGTTGTCCACTTGGTGGCCGATCAGCCGGAGCGGCGGCGATATTTTGGGAACAACTTTGTATCGCGTCGTTTATAATCCGACCGTCGGCTATTTCCGTTGGTTCACGCCGCCATTTTTCTATTGGGCGCGCGTCGAGCTGATTAAGATGGCTTCGCCGATCAAGCGAGTGATCGTAGCCGAGCTGCAAGCGGAAAGCTGGCACGCCGCCGGGCAGAATCTGGCGACAATGACGCTGGCTGATCATCAGTTGTCCATGGGCCTTGATCAATTCAAAGCCAATATCAAATTCACTCGGCGCGCCGGCTTCGATGAGGCGTATCTATGGGGCGCGGAATGGTGGTACTTGATGAAGGCCAAGAAAGATTATCCGGCTTATTGGGATGAGGCGAGGAAATTATGGGTTCAATAATGTCAAATTTCCAATTTCCAATTTCCAAAAAATTCCATAATAATATTATTAGAAGTTTTATTTGACATTGGGAATTGGAAATTTGAAATTTCATTCGTAAATAATATTATTAGAAGTTTTATTTGACATTGGGAATTGGAAATTTGAAATTTCATTTATATTATGTCTTTAGTCCGGAAAATCGCGCGCAATACTTTTTGGCAGGCGGGCGGAAAAATCATCTCGACGGCGATTGGGCTCGCGACGGTCGCCTTAATGACTCGCTATCTCGGCCGGGAGGGCTTCGGTTATTACACGACTGTCGTCGCTTATCTGCAATTTTTCGGCGTGCTGATCGATTTCGGCTTGCAGATGGCGACCGCTCAATTATTATCTCGTCCTGGCGCCGATCAAGCCAAGATTTTCGGCAATCTGATCGCGGTGCGGCTAATATCGGCCGCGCTTTTTCTGGGTGCGGGGACTTTGATTGTTTTTGCCTTGCCTTATCCGCCGCTGGTTAAAATCGGCGTGGCGATCGCGGCCGCTTCTTTTTTCTTCATTTCCTTGCAATCGGTTCTGATCGGCTTGTATCAGAAACAAATGGCGATGGCCGAGGTGGCGCTGGCGGAAATCTGGGGGCGCTTGGCTTTGCTCGCCGGCATCGGCGCCAGCGTTTATTTCCATTGGGGTTTTTATCCGATCGTGGCCGCGGTGTCTTTCGGCAGTTTCGTCAATTTTGCCATTTTGTTTTTCCAGTCGAAAAAATACCTGGCTTACCGTTTGCGGCTGGACCGGGCCGTGCTCAAGGATATTTGGGACACGTCTTGGCCGCTCGCCATTACTATTTCTTTGACGCTGGTTTATTTCCGAGCCGACACGATTATTTTGTCTTTTGTCCGGCCGGCCGGCGAAGTCGGCATTTATGGCGCCGCTTATAAGGTGCTGGAAATCCTGATCCAGTTCCCCTACTTGTTTTTGGGTTTGATTTTGCCGCTCTTAAGCGGATTCTATCTGACGGATCAGCGGTTGTTTGAAAAAATCCTGCAGAAGTCCTTTGACTTCTTGGCGATCGTCGCCGTACCGATGGTTTTCGCCACTTGGCTTTTGGCGGAGAAGATCATGGTTTTCGTCGCCGGCCCGGACTTCGTTTTGTCCGGCGGGCCGCTGCGGATTTTGATTGTCGCCGCCGCGCTGATTTATTTCGGCGCCTTGTTCGGTTATGCGGTCGTGGCGGCCGGCTGGCAGAGGAAAATAATCGGCTTTTATCTGTTTGACGCGGTTTTTTCCTTGGCCGCTTATTTGGTTTTCATTCCGCTTTATTCTTATTGGGCCGGCGCCATTTTGACTGTTCTGACGGAAGCGATCATTGTCGCGGCCGCTTGGCATGTTTTGAAAAAGCAGACCGGTGCGAAAATCAAGATCGGTATTCTTGGCAAAATAGTTTTGAGTTCGTTGATCATGTGCGCCGCGCTCTGGCCGCTTCTGAACCAATCAATCCTGACCCTGGTCATTGTCGGTGTCGTCGTTTATTTTGCCGCCCTGTATCTGCTCAAGGGCTATGACAAGGCCGAGGTTTTGGACATGTTCAAATTAAAAATTAAATAGCAACTCACAATAATTTATTTTCTCTTGTCATTCCGACTGAAGTCCCGATTAATATCGGGACGTAATGGAGGAATCCCTTGAATTTATTTTTTTAGTTTAAAAGGGATCTCTCCACTGCGCCATGATTACATGGCTACGGTCGAGATGACAGCTGGACTGGAAATAATTTAAGTAAGAATCATATGTTATCTTATTTTTTTCTAATCATCGCCACTGTCGGTTTCGCGGCTATTGCCTATTATCGGCCGTTGTTTTCTTTGTATCTGATTGCCGGCTTGCTGCCGACTTATCTGATCCGTTTCAATCTGCTCGGGCTGCCGCTCACTTGGCTGGAAGCAATGATTATCATTCTGGCGGTTGTCTTATTGATCAAGAAGCAGGTTGATTTCAAACAGATTCAGAAAGATGTGTTTTTTTGGCCGATCATCGCGATTCTGGCGGCGGCGACCTTGGCGGTAATCGTCTCGCCGGATAAGCTGCATGCTTTGGGGGCTTGGAAGGCCTATTTTGTCGAACCGGCGGTCTTTTATTGGCTTTTGCTTTCAATTATTACTGTCAGGAGGCAGCTGGAAGGCCTATTTTGGGCTTTAGGCGTGTCCGTTGTTTATTTGGCGTTATCTGCCATAGTCCAAAAGATCTTCGTCGTAGGCGTGCCAGAGGCCTTCCTGAACGCTGCCGGCGTGGTCGATCGCGTCGTTTCTTTCTTCGGCTATCCGAACGCTTTGGGCTTGTATTTAGGTCCGATTGTCGTGGTTTTTTTGGGTTTTTTGTATTACAAGAACGCCGATTCATTGCTGCTTTATTTAAGCAATGCTTGGCGTTTTTGGCTTAAGTCGTCGGTGGTGATTTTGGGCTTGTTGACGATCGTTTGGGCGCAATCGGAGGGGGCGTTGCTCGCTGTCATTATTGTCGGCTGGCTGATGCTGGTTTTTCAGAAAAAAACCAGGTATTGGGCCTTGATTTTATTGGTTTTGTCTGTTATAGTCCTTATCGCCAACGCCGGCCTTCGCGATTTCTTTTTAACCAAGGTTTTATTGCAGGACTGGTCCGGACAAGTGAGGTTGGCGATCTGGGGCGAGACCTGGGCGATGCTGAAGGATCACTGGTTTTTTGGCGCCGGCTTGGCCGGTTATCCGCTCGCCATCATCCCTTATCATGCTAATGCGTGGATGGAAATTTTTCCGTATCCGCATAATATCCTGTTTAATTTCTGGAGCGAGTTGGGGCTCGTCGGCGTAGCGGCTTTCCTCTGGCTGGGGATCAAGTATTTCTGGCTTAATCTTAAGAATATCTTTGCCGCCGGCTGGAGTTATTCGGAAAAAATGCCGTTCGACCGATTGGCCAGTTTCGTTTTTCTGATGGCCGGCTTGGAAATCATCATCCATGGCTTGGTTGACGCGCCGTATTTCAAGAACGATTTGTCGATGCTGTGTTGGCTGCTGGTAGCCGCGGCCAGTTTGAATATCAAATTGAAAAAATAATCTGGAGAGGTGACTGAGTGGCTGAAGGTACCGCTCTCGAAAAGCGGCATATCCGTAAGGATATCGAGGGTTCAAATCCCTCCCTCTCCGAATTTTAAATTATCAACAAAATATGAACACAAAAATCATTGTCGGGCTAGTGGCGGCGGCTGTCATCGCCGGAGGCGCTTTGTTAATGGCAATCGTCAAACCCGGCAGCCGAACCGATTCGGCTTGCGCGGCCATGTGCCAAAAAGCATATCAAGCGTGCCCTTCGTTGATCAACGAGGGCGATTGCAATAATAGATGCGCGAATTTAAGCGAGGAGTCAAAAAAGCATTTGTCAGAAGCGTCATCGTGCGAAGAATTGTCAGCAAAACCGGAGTTGATCGCTGATTTATTGATTCCGGAGGTTGATTCTCCGGCGCCGGCCGATAGTGATAATGCCAGCGCGTGCGAAACGGCCTGCGGAAATTATGTCGCCAAATGCTTAACCTTGGTGCCTAATGCCACTCAAGCATTGTTCGATGACGGGTTGAATTCTTGCTTGGAAGAATGCGCTTCTTGGTCTGCCGGCAAAGTCGATTGCCTGGCTGGCGCCCTTGATTGCGAAGCTATGACTAATGTTTGCGGATTATAAAAATTATGAATAAAACGATAATTATCGGCGGCGCGACCATCGTCATCGCCGGAGCGATCGCGACCGGCTCTTTGTTGAATAATCAAAGACAAGACAATCCTTTTAATATCCCGGCCGGAGAAGATGATTCGGCGGGCAATGCTCAAAAGATCGAAGATCTGTATTTCGAAGGATTGGAAGACAAAGACCGGTATACTTTTTGCCTGGGGAAGGAAGAGATCAAGGGCGTCTACACCAATGCGGTTTTTGGCAATGAAAAAGGAAACGTGGAATATATTTCTGAGGATATCAGTGTTTTTGACAAAGAAAGCAATAAGCTTTATATTTTAGGCCGCAAAATCGATTATAAATATTCGGGCAACGCCAATTTGGCAATCCAATCTGGAGATGGCAGCTTAGAAATTACCGAAAGCGGAGTGACGACTGAATATTATAAAAAAAACAGCGCGCCGATCAGGATCGATTATAATTCTAAAATCATCAATCCGGCGCCGGACAGAGAAAATACCGATTGGGTGGCGATAAAGATAAAAAGCCGAGGAACGCTCATGGGTTTGACGCAGGAGAGAGTTGATGAGGAGACCGGCGATGCCAAGGTTTTTTGTTCTAATTTCAGCTTGGCCGGCCAGCTGTTAAAAAATGGCGCTTTTATAACCCCTGATTTTTTCTCGTTTGAGAAGGCCTGCCCCGACTACTCGCCTAATCCCGGCGTGTCTTTTTCCGGCAATTTCAAGTTCGAGTGCCAAAACATCGAGAACAAGCGGGGCATAGAGTTAGTTAAGGAGTATCAAGAAATAGAAAAGTTAAGGGAGGAATTCAAGGCGATAAATGAAAGCGGCGAAGATGACGATCCCGGGGCCGAATTCAGAGAAATCATTCCGGAAAGCGATTCGGACGATTCGGATATTCAAAATAAATTGCAGCAATTAAGAGATGAGATGAAAGCCGAGGCAACCGCTCATGATTAGCAATAATCAACTGGCCAATGGACAATCATCGGGCCGATCTGCTATATTGATAAGCGTAAACGGTCACGTAGCCAAGTGGTAAGGCGGCGGTCTGCAAAACCGCTATTCGCGAGTTCGATTCTCGCCGTGACCTCAACAAAACACCCGCCATCAATTGATAGCGGGTGTTTATAATTCGGTTTATTTTTTTGCCTGTCGGGAGTTTACTTGGCGGCAATCTTTCGGGAACAAGACCAAGCCGACCAGCTGCCGTCAGCCAACCGTTTGGCGATCGCCCATTTGGTCGATTCCTTGTAATCGAATTTATCGGCGTCGGAGATGTTTTTGTGGATGGAATTGATCTGCCATAAACCCTTGTCATTGGAACCGTTGCTGTTTCGGCCATTATAGGCCAGAGGGTCCCAGCGGCTCTCGCAATTAACGATGGCCTCGGCTTCACGGACATTCAAACCGGCTTTCTTGATTTCTCCCAAGACATAATCCTTGATTTCTTCGACAGTCGGTTCGGGATTATCAATAACCTTGTCGGTATTTTTGGTTCTTTCGACATTGGCGGCGGCAGTTTTAACTGTCACCGAGATATTGTCGTTTTTGATGAGGCCGGCCAAAAAACTGCCGATGGCGTTAGAGCCATTGAAGATGACCGGTTCGGCTGAATTAGCCGCGCTATGGTAAAGCGATTGGCTGTCAGTCGAAAAATCGGCGGCCGAAGCGGCCGGCGCCAAGGTTGATTGGGCGATAAAGAACAATCCGGCGATAAGCGAAAGATTTTTTTGGACTGTTTTAGTCATATTTATGGTTATTGGTAATTCCAGCGTGAATTTAAGCGGGTTAGTATCCCCCTGAACTAAAAAATCATCCTACATTAACGCAGGACGACTTCACTACTGAATAGACCAGTATATCACATCCAGATAATTTTGTCAATAGCTTGATGGTCGGAAAAGTGGTTTTTTTGTTTAAATTTAGAGATAATTAGGAGTGGATAAATCAAAGTTTTTTCCACTTCTTTAGAAGAAGTGGAGCAAGAATCGCGACCGTTCAAAATCATGGCTAATTTTTTTATTTCACTCGCTAAACCGCCAGTTCGCTTCGCTCAGTTGGCGGTTTGCCTGCGGCCGTTCGTTTTCATAAAAAAATAGCACAATATTTTGAAATGGTCGCATTTAAACTCAATAATGTTTAAAATTAGATAAATTATTTTGATTAATATTGATTATTTTGGCTAATCTTAGGTTAATAGTTAAAAATAGGTATTGACAAATAAAATTAGGTATGCTATAATAGGGGGTATTGCTATGAAATTGGAAAGAATAGAAGAACCTTGAAATGAAACAGGCCATCCGGAAGGATGAGCTGAGGAGAAGACAATGAATAAGAGAGTGAAACGCGGTGGAAATGCTCGGCAACGGCGTGTTACGGTGCGGGGTCAGTTGCGTGAGTGCGGCCGGCAGCTGACGGAGGTTTTGAAGCGCCGTCAGGAGGAGATGGCCCGGGAAGTCATGGATATTCCGGTCGTCAGCCAGCCGTTACTCCCGGATGTTTTTGTCCCGGGAGATGACTTGCAGGTGACTCGGGCCGACGGCGCGATTGAGTTCGACGCTCGGTTGGCCCTTAGTTGGGATAATCCCAACGCGGCTCCCGAAGCCGATGACCCAACCCCGGACTGGCCGGTCTACGACGAGCTCGAGGATGAGCGCCCCGTCGCTGAGCCGATCGAGTTTGACTCGTCGTCGTTTGTTCCCGAATCGGCTGTGCCGTTTGGTTCTGTTCCCGATGAGCAGTTCGGGGCGTCACGGCGCATAAGCACTGTTGGCTGGGGCGGCAGCTCGGTGTTCGGGCCGTTCGGTGATTTCGAGCCGGATGGTTTCAGTGGCGCGGTGGCAGCTTATCAGGCCGCGTCTCGGACGCCGGAATCGTTCGAAGTCGAGACAACGCCGGCTAAGTTGAGTCGGTTCGAGCGTTTTCTGGCCGGCGAATTGGCAGCTTATCAGGCACCTGCCAAGCCGAGTTGGTTCAAGCGGGTCTGGGCCAAGTTGCTCGGTGCCGGCAATTCGCCTCTGTAGCAGAGGCAACAGCACAAATCAAACCGCCCCCGGTTCCAATGATGGAATCGGGGGCGCTTCTTTTTTTTAAAAATCATTTTCTTTTTTCAGCCAAGTCCCAGACATTCCTCAGCAGGCAGGCGACAGTCAGCGGCCCGACCCCGCCCGGCACTGGCGACAGATAACCGGCGGCTTCGGCGACGGCCGGATCAACATCGCCGACAGTTTTGCCCCCGACCCTATTGATGCCCACATCAATGATGATTGCCCCCGGTTTGACTTGATTCTTTTTCAGGACACCGGCTTGGCCGAGGGCGATAATGATAATGTCAAAGCCGGCGCTGTCCGGCGGGACGGAATTATTGATTGTGATTTTTTCTTTAGTTAGATACTTTTCTAATCCTTTGGTAAAGATATCGCTTTTGCCGATGATCAAAGTTTTTTTGCCAACCAAATTTTCACCGGTGGCTTTTAGGAGTTCCATGATGGCGGCGATCGTCGGCGGAATGATTTTTCCGCCATTGAAACCGTCGGCGTCTTTTTTCGGGTCGATCAATTTGACCATTTTGCTTTGGTTGAATCCTTCCGGCAGCGGCAATTGTAAAATGATGCCGTCGATCTGCGGATCCTTGTTCAAGAATTTTATCAGCTCGCTTAATTCGAATTCGTCGATATCGGCATAAATCTCGTTGTCGGCCAGATATTTGCAGAACAGGATTCCGGTTTTTTCCGCCGCCTTTTCTTTCAGGCGGACGTAGATTTCAGAAGCCGGATCCTTGCCGATCAGGATAGCCGCGAGTCCGGGCGCTCGGCTATTTTCCAAGATCTTTTTTCTCAAATCCAAAAGGATCCGGTCGGCAATGGTTTTGCCGTCTAAAATTATCGCGTTTTTCGGTTTTTTCAAATCGCTTGACATAAAAAGGTTTTCATTGCCGGCTGATTAACCGGCGGGCGTCTTTTTTCATAATATCTCAAAGTGCTTGATTTTTCAAGCGTTTTCTGGTATTCTTAAAACATTCAATCTTTAATCTTTAATTTCTTATTTTCTTAATTTCTTAATTTCTAACTCATGAACATCTCCGAACTCTCCCGCCGCATGAAAATAACGACTCAAGACCTGCTTGAAAAATTGCCAAGCTTGGGTTTTGACATCGGCAAAAGAGCGATTAAGGTTGACGATCGCCTAGCTTACAAAATTATGGAGGCCTGGCGGCTGCAGGAAAAAAAGGAGCGTGAACAGCAGCGCTTGGTCGAAATCCGCGAGGGCGCGGCTCAAGCGGAAATCATCCGGCAAAGCGGCGAGGAAATCAAGATTCCGTCGATCATCACGGTGCGCGAGTTCGCCGCCGCCGCCAATCAGCCCATCACCAAGATTTTAACGACTTTGATGAAAAACGGCGTGCTGGCTTCCATGAACGAACGGATTGATTTTGACACCGCTTCCATTATCGGCGAGGAGCTCGGCTACAAAGTCGTTCTGACTGAAGGCGAGGCCGCGGTTAACGAGCAAGCCCAAGATTCTCAGGATAAATTGAAAGGTATTTTAATCAGCGAGGCCGGCCGGAAAGAAGCTCGTCCGCCGGTGATCGTGGTGATGGGCCATGTGGATCATGGCAAGACCAAGATTCTTGACGCGATCAGGAAAACCGATGTGGTGGCGACGGAGTCCGGCGGCATCACTCAGCATATCGGCGCTTACCAGGTGCGCCGCAACGGCCGGCCGATCACTTTCATCGATACTCCCGGCCATGAGGCCTTTACCGCCATGCGTTCGCGCGGCGCGCGAGTCGCCGATATCGCCATTCTGGTGGTGGCCGCTGATGACAGCGTCCAACCTCAAACCAAAGAAGCGATCAAGATAATTCAAGACGCCAAATTGCCGTTTGTGGTGGCGATCAATAAGATCGATAAGCCGGAGGCGGATATCGAACGAGTCAAGAAGGATTTGTCCACCTTGGGCTTATTGCCGGAGGATTGGGGCGGCGATGTCATTTGCGCGCCGGTTTCCGCCAAAGAAGGCACCGGCATCGAGGATTTGCTGGAGACGGTTTTATTGGTCGCCGATCTGAACAAGGATGGCATCATGTCCGATCCTAATCGGCCGGCGATCGGCACGATTATCGAATCCCATGTTTCCAAAGGCGAGGGCCGGGTGGCCACGATTTTGGTCCAGGCCGGCACGCTTAAAGTCGGCGATAACCTCTGTGCCGGCAATGATTTTTGCGGCAAAGTCAGAGCGCTGAAGGATTATATCAATGATGATATTATCGCGGTCGGACCGGGCACGCCGGCTAAAATCATCGGCTTAAAAATCGCCCCTGAAGTCGGCAGTATTTTGGAGGTCTGCGAAGATACTAAGAATCTTAATCGCGATGTCAAATCGCGTCAGATCAGCCAACAGAAGGATTTGTCGACTTTTGCAATTCCGACTAATGATGAAGGCAATGAACAGGCCAAAACCGTCAATCTGATCATTAAAGCTGATGTCCTGGGATCGCTCGAGGCGATTATCGAATCACTGGCGAAGAAAGAAACGGCGGAGGTCAAAGTCAAGATTGTCGGCAAGGGTTTGGGCATTATTACGGAAGCGGATGTCGCCAAAGCGGAAGCGACGAATGCCGAGATTATCGGTTTCAAAGTCAAGCCGCAGATCACGGTTCAGAATCTGGCGCGCGATAAGAAAGTCAGCATCAAGCTGTTTGATGTCATTTATCATTTGATCGAGGATGTCGAAGAAAACCTAAAATTGGCGCGGACTAAGGAAATCAAGAAAAAATTATTAGGTAAATTGGAAGTCATCAGGATTTTCCGCAAAGAGGCGGGCAGCATGATCGTCGGCGGCAAAGTCGTCGAAGGCGAGATTAAGGCGACCGAGACGGCGATTATCGTCCGGAACGGCGAAGCTGTCGGCGTCGGCAAGATTACGCGCTTGGAAATGTTCAAGAAGGCGGTCGAACATGCCAATGAAGGCCAAGAGTGCGGCCTGTCTTTCGAAGGCAAGCCGGTGATCGCCGAGGGTGATGTGATTGAATTTTATGACTGATCGGATGTTAAAGATCAATGAATTGATCTTGCAACAATTAGGGGAAGTCATTAATCGCGAGGTGGAGATGCCTGGCGTTCTAATTACGATTACCCGCGTGACGACCTCGGCTGATTTGAATTATTCGACGGTCTATGTCAGCGTTCTGCCGGATGATAAATTGGATTACGCGGTTAATAAGCTGAATCTGCTGGCCAAACGTTTGCGCGGCGAGCTGGCGGGCAAGATCGAGTTGCGGACTTTGCCGCGGCTGCAGTTCCGTTCCGACATCAGCGAACGCGAAGCCGGCGATATTGACGCTCTGCTTGACAGGATCAAGGACGAGGTGTAGGTTGATTCAGAGTTCATTACAATTTGATTGATTGGCCAGCTCGCTGCGGCGAGGTAAAAAAGGAGGAGGGTCACTATGATAATCAGGCGTCGTTGCGGGAATATGCGTAGTTTTAGCCAGGTCAAAGTAGGTGGATATTATAAACTGGCTCGTGCGGTATGTGTTGACCCCCGTGATTATTTTATCGATGATGATAAAATCGTCAAAGTCAATACCAAGCATCCAAAATCTGGCGTGTTAGGCATCGGAATTAGTCTAATTTATGATACTGGATTGATATCTGATGTTGTGTGGTATAATAATAGGTCAATTGTTTTTTTGCCGATTTCAGCTGACGAAGTCGCCAAATTTAAGCGGCGAGTTGTCAAGAATTTCAAGAAGAAAATTAATGGAGCTTAGATAGTCGTTCATTTATTCAGGCAGCCGGCGCGGCTGCTTTTTTCTTGAAAAAAATACGCCGAGCTGGTATGATGATGGTGGAAGCGAGATGAAAAATAAGCATCGGCCTGGTATTTTATCAGGAGTCGGTGAATAAATTGCAGCTGATCGGCATCGCCTTGGGTGTTGTTTCCTTGATTTTAATCTTTTGGTAATTATATTGTGATGATAAAAATAATTTTTAATCAATTATAAAATTTATGTTAGTTGATTTAATTATTTCTGGAGTTCGTGCCGCAGAGAGAGTTGACATATTTGAAGAACAAGAGAAATTTAGACATCTACCATTTAATATTTTACTTGATATTGGAGGAATTTGTTTTATAATTTTTCCTTTCATATTTTTGCCATGGTTAGCAGTAGTTTTATTGAGAAAATTTAAGGGAGTTCCGCAAAATAAAATAAGTAACATTATATTTTTTATAATGGTAATTATAATGGCGTTGTTTGCATTATTTACTGCACTATCACTCAGTTCTATCAGAGCATTCATGTAAGCTTGATGAATTAATATAATAATGTGGGAATTAAAAATTTAAAAATTGGCGACAAAGCGCCGGAAGAAATTAATGTGTTGATTGAGATTCCTCAGGGCTCGGCAATTAAGTCCGAAATCGATCCGGTCACGGGCGAGCTGGCCGTTGATCGGGTGATCGGCGAGGCCGATGTTTATCCCTATGACTACGGTTTTATCCCGGGGACGCTGGCCGATGACGGTGATGCTTTGGATGTGATCGTTATTTCTTCAGTTTCAGCCAAACCGAAAGCAATCGTCACTTGCCGGCCGGTCGCTGTTTTAGAAATGGAGGACGAAAAAGGCATCGATTCTAAAATCATCTGCGTGCCGGCGGCTGAAGCCGAGCCGGCCGTTTCCGGCATTAGGGATTTGGACGATCTTGATTTGCCGACGCGGGAGAGAATCGAATTGTTTTTCAGGAGATACAAGGAGATGGAAAACGGCAAATGGACTAAAGTTCAGAGTTTTGGCGATAAGAAAAAGGCCTTGGCCGCAATCGGGCGGGCGGCCACTTGATGATTGACTTAGGCGTATTTTTGTGCTATGATTCGGCTTGCGGCAATCGTAGAAAATTTCGGCCGGATTTGGTCGGCTGGTTCAATCAAGCTCCTGTAGTTCAATGGATAGAACACCAGCCTTCTAAGCTGGCTACCCAGGTTCGATTCCTGGCGGGAGCATAGGAAATCAGGCGATGGCCGCCGGTTCCGTTAAATTATCGTCCCTATAGTTCAACGGATAGAATGCAAGCTTCCGAAGCTTGTGATGTAGGTTCGATTCCTACTGGGGGCAGAGTGATTAAATATGGTGGTCGTAGCTCAATTGGTTAGAGCACTCGGTTGTGGTCCGAGCGGTTGAGAGTTCAAGTCTCTTCGACCACCCTAACGAGACAAGGTTTGAACTAAAAAATACCTCAATAAATTGAGGTATTTTTAGTAGTTTGATTTTAGATTTAAGTTTTGATTCGGCTATCCATCGCTTCATTCTTAAAGTATTTTACAATTTCGGAATTTCTTATTAGACGTGTCCGACTGACAGAATATGACATGCCTTTATTGGGGGATGATTCAAATCCGATGTAAATGCATTCTTTGCCGCGCTTGATAATTTCTTTTATGGCAGGCAATAAATCAGAGTCGGAACTGGCCAAAATGGCGGTATTTAAATTGCCATCACAGGTTAAGGCGACCATATCAACGGCCATTTTAACGTCAACACCTTTTTCGTCAAACACTAAAGCTCTGCCGTTTTTACCCTTAAACATAATTCCGCTTTTAATAATCGCTTTATCGGTGTAATGGCCTCGGACTCGGCCAGCGATTATTATTTCAAATTTTTGCGACTCGCTTTCCAAGAAATTTTTTAGTTGCCGCCGTCTTTCAATCAGCTCTTCTGACTTTTTTGGCGTGTCTGGATGCTTTTCTATTTTAGCGAAGTAAAACACTTTTCGATCAAATTTTATTCCTTCTAGTAACTCATCAAATAACCCTGCAAAGTTAAAATTACGCCAATTAGGCTCATTATTTTTATCAATTAAATTTTCATTAATTAGTACTTCCTTGACCTTTTTGCGGAAATTTTCACCGTCGATAAATATAATGTTTGGCATATTTTTTTAAAAAACCTCATCGAGCAGAGCTGGATGAGGCGTTTATGTATTTATGTTATCTTATTGGCTTATTAATGTCAAGGACTTTTTTAGTTAATTAATTATTGCTTAATTTAGCGATATTAAAATACCGAAGCTTTGTAAGGCTTCGGTATTGTTTTGTACTATAGGTTGCGTTTCGCTAAGTAGCGATCTCCTTGATTATTGTTTTTAACCTGCAATTCTTTGTTGACATGCCAGAAATGCTCCAGCGATCCTTTGTGGCGATTCCACCATTGGACGCCATTTTTGTCGGGCTCAATGAACTGCGGATAGACGAAGGGAATGTGGATTGAGCTCAAACCGACTCCGATGGGGTCGCCACTATCGGCGCGAATGCGTATTGGCTTATCGCCTTCGAATTTCTTGCCGTAGCGATTCATAATAATGCGGATGGCAATGTCTTCATAATGTGGTGCTGGTGCTAATTGAATCGAATAGTCGTAGCCAGATTTAGTATCAGATTCCAGTTCAGTCCAGACTTCGCTGGCTTGCTTAAAAAGAGCAGTCCAGAGATAGCGAGTGTCAGGATTGAGAAAGTGCAGTTCATAGCAGAGTTCATAGAGTCGTACTGCTTCTGGAAAATCGAGCAGGCGTGGACCCAGACGATGGCGGATTCGCCAATTACTCTTGCCGTATTTCAAATCGTATTCAGCCAGCCGCTCATTTTTGGCCTCGCCGAACCAGCCTGGCCGTTCGATAGTTGTGCATCCTTTGTTTGTTGGGATGCTCATGCTGTTTCTCCTTTTTTTGTTTCATTATTTTGATTCATCAATCAGTCTCTTGAGTTCTTCTCTTAGTTCTTGCTTCGAGAAGCCTTTTCTTTTTTTCGGTAGAGAATCCCAGAATTGTTCATTTGACAATACTCTTTCTGCATAGTTCATGATGCCATCACTATCTTGGAGTATGGGGCTGTTGATTGATATTCCTTCCGGCAGTCCACCAAATTCTTCCAGTCTAGTTAGTAAGACAAAAGTATCTCTGCATTTCATTACGGATTTGTGGGTAAATTTCTTTTCCTGTTGCGCAAAGGTTGGACCAATCCTTGATCCCTCCTTATTGCCAGTAGCCCCAAAAGCAGCAAGTACGGTAGGTTGATGAGAATCTTTTTGTACAGTGATTGTCACATTATTGAATTCAAAAGTGACATGCGTACGTTCTTTTTTAGCCATTCTGATGGCTTCTTTTATTGCATCTTGAATATAACCCGCACCGACTTTACATACAATCTCGCATTTTTCTAGCATTCCATTATTTCCTTTCTTTATTGTAATGTCCTATGTTCTTAATTCGGGCGCATCCCGAATCAATTAAACCATTGTAGCACGTCAGTTACTATTTGTCAAGAATTGTTGGACAAATGTTGACAAATATCTGACAACAGTATATAATGAGCTTATATGGCAATCCAACAAACACTCAAAAAAATCGGCTTAAATGACAAAGAGATCAAAGTTTATTTGGCTTTATTAAAAAATGGCCCAACTAAGCCATCAGTTTTAGCTAGTCATACCAAGTTAAATCGAGCCACGTTATATAATATTGCGCAAAGCTTAATCTCTAGGGGAATAATAGCGAGCGATCTAAGTGGCAAATCATTAATCTTTGCTCCTCTTCCACCCAATGAGTTAGATAAAATACTTACTGTCACTAAGCGAGAGCTAAAGGAAAAAGAAATATTAATCAAAGAAGCTATTAGTGAATTGAGCCTGATTGCCAGTAGTCAGCAGTATCCAGTGCCCAAAATCAGATTTATCGAAGAAAATAATTTGGAAAAATTCCTGTTCGATAATCTGGAAAAATGGCAGGATGCTGTCATCGAATCAGATGGTGTCTGGTGGGGTTATCAAGATCACACTCTTATTGAAAACTTTCAAAGTTGGATCAAGCAAACCTGGGCAACATCACAGAGCAGGCATGAACACTATCGGGGCCAAGTTTTTACTAATGATTCAAATATTGAGCGCAAAATAAAAGGCCAATATCCATCTGATAAGCGCGGCATCCGCTTTATGTCAGGAGCTGGTTTCACCGGCACTATGTGGGTCTGTGGCGATTATTTGATAATGATTATGACCCAGCATCACCCTTATTATTTGATAGAAATTCATGATCAATTATTAGCTCGCAATACGAGTGAAATTTTTAAAAAGTTATGGCAGGCAGTTTAATGGTTTTGGACACTAAGGACACCAAGGACGGCATTTTTCTTAACTTCGACGGTAAGGTCTAAGATCAACTATATACCGCACCTGGTTGACTGGATCTGCAAAATAGGTGCCAACTTCTAGAACCATAGTTCTAATAGCTTCCCAAGAGTGACCCCAATAAAAATTAAATTAAAAAATACCTCGATGATTGAGGTGTTTTTTCAGTTTACTGCATTGCTGATAATTGCTATAATTAGTGCATTAATCTTAACCAGATATGAATTTTATGCAGAAAATAATCATTGGCGCGGTGACGGTCGTTGTTTTGATTGCGGCTGGCTTTTTTTTAAAAAATACCCTAATTGATTCGAATCAAAATAAAATGGACACACCGGAAAAAATTGTTGCCGATTATAAAGATCTGTTGGCTGAAGCAGACCAATTGCAAAACTCAGTTGGCGTTAATTGCGGCGATAAAAAAGAGATCAATAAAAAAATAGATGCCCTGGAAAAAAACTGGTAGATTTGGAAGAGCGCAAAAAAAATTGGTTAGACAATGTGCCTAAATTGCCTGAGGTGAATCCAGAAGTATCAAATGGAGATAATCCATTGGGCCGACCAGGATCAGAAGTACCAGAACTGTCATCTGATGTGCCACTCTTGCCGGATATAGATCCAGAGGTATTGGGCTCACAAGTACCGGAGTTGAGTTCGGATGTGCCACCGTTGCCAGATATTGGCACAGAATCAATTGAATATATTCCCGATATGCCAGAACTTAATCCGGGCCGACCTGGATCAGAAGTACCCGAGCTGACATCTGATGTACCCACTTTGCCAGAAATTAATGAAATCAATACCATTGACCCTAACGAGCATATTTATCAAATGGACGAAAACGCTAAGAATATAAGAGATGTTTTGCAGGCCTTGAGGGACTTATGCCAAGAAGCAGAACAATCAAAAAAAGCAATTTCTGATAAATGCAGTGATGCTTGTCAGAGACACAAGGACTGCGCCGCCTATACCGAAGATGTGACTGCCGCTGATTTGGCCGATGCTTATGATACTTGCATGGAAGAATGTCCTGCTTGGCCTAAGGCAATGGTTAAATGTATTAATGCCGTTGAAATTAAAAAACCGAATGATTGCGTTGGTTTTGTGCAATGCCAGGTGCCTCAATTTTACGATAAATATACTCGATAGTTAATAGAAAGATCAAATAAATAATAAAATAGATAACTACGATAATAGTGTTATGTGTATTAATTTTATTTAGCTACTGGACACCAAAGACGTCATGGACACCATTTTACCTAACTCTGTCGGTATGACCTTAAGTCAACAACATATCTGACATGGTTGGTAGGATCAGAAAAATAGGCACCAACTTCTAGCGCCATGGTTCTGATAGCTTCCCAAGATCCACCCAATGAGACAAGGTTTAAACTAAAAAATACCTCAATAAATTGAGGTATTTTTTAGTAGTTTGATTTTAGATTTAAGTTTTGATTCGGCTATCCGTCGCTTCATTCTTAAAGTGTTTTACAATTTCGGAATTTCTTATCAGACGTGTCCGACTGACATAATATGACATGCCTTTAACCTTGCAAAGTTAAAATTACGCCAATTAGGCTCATTATTTTTATCAATTAAATTTTTCAACCATAAATGCTATAATACATCATGTAGAATACATAATCCTAACTAAAAAACGACTATGAAAATCAACAACACGTTCAAGCTCATCATTTCGCTTCTTATCCCGCAGGTAGCGGGAGGACTGGGGAGTTACTTTACGATCAATTCGGTGAAAGATTGGTATCCGGTGCTGGTCAAGCCGGCGCTCAATCCGCCCTCATGGATATTCGGCCCGGTTTGGACAACACTGTTTCTTTTGATGGGTTATGCGCTGTATCTTGTTTGGAAAGATGGGAGTGGAAAGAGCAAACGCCTGGCCTATTGGGCTTTTGGGATTCAAATGGTTTTAAACACGCTTTGGTCGATTATCTTTTTCGGCCTGCACAGCCCGGGCGGAGCGCTTTTTGAGATGATTTTTCTTTGGCTCGCTATTCTCGCCACAATCGTCGCTTTTGCAAAAATCTCTCCCCCTTCGTCCGGTATCTGGACTACGGCGGGACGCGGCAAACTGGCTGCCTGGCTGCTCGTGCCCTATATTTTTTGGGTCAGCTTTGCCGGTTATCTTAATTATGCGATCTGGGCGTTAAATTGATGCTGTGATAGGAACTGAATTTTAGTTAAAAAAAGAACGGATTTCACAGTCGTTTTTTTTTAATTCAGCGTTGATTATCTGATCGATTCATAACCGCCGGCCACGCCGCGCGGCGACAAGACGATTTGCCAGAGTTGGATGGAGCGGGCGCGGAAAGCGCCGGCGCAGCATAATAAGTAATAACGCCACATCCGATAGAACCTCTCGTCGTAGTTCCGGCTTAACTCCGGCCAAGCCGCCAGAAAGTTCCGGTGCCAGGCCAGCAGGGTTTTGTCGTAATCGGCGCCGAAGTTATGGACGTCTTCAATCACGAATTTTCCTTCGACGGCCGCGGTTAGCTGATGGAGCGAGGGCAGGCAGCCGTTGGGAAAGATATATTTTTCGATCCAAGGATCGGTGTTATTGCCGGATTTCAAACTGCCGATGGTATGCAAAAGGAAAAGCCCGCCGTCTTTCAGGCAACGCTTAGCCACCTGCATGTAGATTTCGTAATTTTTTGCTCCGACGTGTTCGATCATGCCGACAGAGACGAGATGATCGAATTTTTCATTAATTTCGCGGTAATCTTGCAGGCGGAATTCTACGTCTAAACCGGCGCAAAGTTCTTCGGCCAGCTTTTTCTGCTCTTTGGAGACAGTGATACCGACGACTTTGACGCCGTAGTTTTTGGCGGCATGCCGGGCGAAACTGCCCCAGCCGCAACCGATGTCTAAAACGCGCTGGCCGGGCTGCAATTTAAGTTTACGGCAGATTAAATCTAATTTCGCCTCCTCGGCTTGGTCTAAACTGTCGGTATCTTTGAAATAGCCGCAACTGTAAGTCATGCTCGGTCCGAGCATGGCGGTAAATAAGTCGTTGCCTGTGTCATAATGCTTTTCGCCGACTTGGAAAGCGCGGCTGATCGCCTGCCGATTAAACAGGTTGGCTTTGATGAAACCCAGGATAACCGGCAAAGACAAACCCAGGCGGCTATAAATGTCAGTCGAAAGCAGGCGATAGAAGAATTCGTCTAATCGCTCGCACTCCCACCAGCCGTCCAGGTAGGCCTCGCCCAAACCTAGCGAACCTTGCGCCTTGACGCGATCATACAGCCCGGGATTCTTTATTTGCGGATCCCAAGGGTTGGGGCCGTCTAAAATAATGCCGGTCGGCTCGATTACTCGGTTAACCCAGTTTTTAGTGCTGTCATTCATAGTTTTTTGCTTTAATTGATAATTATTATATATTTGCCAGAGTTTTTTTGCAAATCTGTTTTTGCTGAGGGCGTGAAGGTTGAATTTATCCCGCAATAATGTCATAATCTTATTATAAGCGGCATTAAAAACATGAATTAATACTTTTTTTCATATTTCTGATCGTTTGTTGCCGGGCTTGATGATTTTAAAAGATCGAAGTTATGGCTGTATTTTTTGATTTTTTATCGCTTTTTTTCTTATTCGCCGTTTTGGGATTGGCTGCTGATTCGGTCGTCAAGAATATCAAACACATCGCCTCCGTCTTTAAGATAAGGTTGATTTTTTTTGGCATTTTGCTCGGCTTGATCACTACTTTGCCGGAATTAGCCGTTGGAATCAACGCTGCCATCAGCGGAGCGCCGGCCTTGTCGGTCGGCAATCTGCTGAGCGGCGTTATTGTTATTTTTGGCCTGGTTTTGGGGGTGAGTTTGTTTTTGAATCGGCAGATTTCTACTGATAGCAAGTGGTCGGTGCTGATTCCCGAGGCGGCGGTGATACTCTCTCCGATTTTGCTCGGCTTGGACGGAAAATACGGATTATTGGACGGGTTAATAATGATCGGCGCTTATCTCGGCCTTGTTTTTTATCTCTATCAATCTCATTTGGTTGCCGGCTCGGCTCATCTGGAAAAGGCGGATAAAAAGGGGCTGGCGAGAGCAATTTTTGTGTCGGTCGCCGGGATTATTTTTATCCTGCTCGCTTCCCATTGGATTATCAGCATCACTTTGGATTTGCTGAGTTATGTCGCTGTCAGCAGATTGGCGATCGGCTCGCTGGTTTTCGCTATCGGCACTAACTTGCCCGAGATAACGATCGCCTTAACATCATGGCGCAAAAAAGCTTCTGAGTTGTCATTAAGCCATCTCGTCAGCTCGGCCTTTACCAATATCTTGGTTTTGGGCATTGTGGCTGTCATTAATCCGATTTTTTTCGGTTTTGATTTGCCTTTCGGATTATTGGCGGCATTTTTAGGATTAATCGTAGTTTTGTTTTTGATTTTCCATCAGAGCGATGGAAAAATGGATCGTCGCGAAGGATTGGTCCTTTTGTCAGTTTATGCGCTATTTTTGATTGCCAATCTTTGGCTGCTTAATCGATAATCAAATGACAAATTATACTTAAAAAGACGGTTATTTTTGCTGTTTTTTTTCGCGTTGGCGCTAATGATGCCGTTTTATATTTAAATTTAGCTAAAAAAACTTAATTTTCGCTAATTTATTTGACAAAAATATTTTTTTGTGATATACTTAGGACTTAAAGTATACCTCATTTAGTTCCATGTTAAGGAAGTCAAACTCAGACATTTCTTAATTGCCAGCTTTATTTTTAGCTCTGATGGAAATATTTGACTACAGGCCGGTGGCTTGTCTGCTTTAAAGCTAAAAAATAAGTTACAATTATCATGTCTACCAGAAGTTTCAGCCGAAGCTCCAGCTTTGGCAAGTCCTCCAGCCGCCGCCGTTCGGCGTCCGGAGGCCCAAATTCGCGCCCGATCAGGGGGCGAGCCAGCTCGGGCCGCGGCAACCGTTTCAGCGGCCAGAAAATCAATCCGGAATTATTCGTCTGCAAAGCCGAACCGATCATCAAAGCCAATCCTTATGAGCCGAAAAACTCTTTCGCTGATTTTGTCATTGATGAGCAATTGAAAATCAATATTACAGCCAAGGGCTATGTCACGCCGACACCGATCCAGGATGAGGCGATCCCGGTCGTTTTGGAGGGAACCGATGTCGTCGGCATCGCCAATACCGGCACCGGCAAGACCGCTGCTTTCCTTTTGCCTTTGCTTCATAAAGTTATTGCCAATCCGCGGGAGAATGTTTTGATTATCATTCCGACTCGCGAGCTGGCTACCCAGATCAACCAGGAGCTGATCGAATTCCGCGGCCGTTTGAAAATATTTTCCGTCTGTTGCGTCGGCGGCACTTCTTTGGGCCGGCAGATTTCCGATTTGCGCCGCCAGCATAATTTCGTCATCGGCACGCCGGGACGATTGAAGGATCTGATCGAACGCCGGGCGCTCAATCCGGCTAAATTTTCGACGATTGTCCTTGATGAGGCGGATCGCATGTTGGACATGGGTTTTATTAATGATATGAGATTCATCATGGGCTTGATGCCCAAAGATCGGCAGACGCTGTTTTTTTCCGCGACGATCAATCGGGAAATCGATAATCTGATCCGTGAATTCTTAAATCAGCCGGCGACCATTTCGGTCAGGACCGGCAACACCGCTAAAAATGTCGAACAGGACGTTATCCGGGTCAGACATGATCAGGAAAAACTCGCTGTTCTTCATGAAATCCTAGCTCGCCCGGAATTTTCCAAAGTGCTGATTTTCGGCCGGACTAAGTTCGGCGTGGAAAAATTGTCCGTCGCTTTGGCTCGCAGCGGCTTCAAGGCCGATGCCATTCATGGCAATAAGAATCAGAATAAACGCCAGTTGGCGCTGAAGTCGTTTAAAGAAAATAAGACGCAGATTCTGGTGGCGACTGATGTGGCGGCCCGCGGGTTGGATATTCCCAATGTCACTCATGTCATCAACTATGATATTCCGGCGACTTATGACGACTATGTCCATCGCATCGGCCGGACCGGCCGGGCGGATCAAATGGGCAAGGCCTTGACTTTTATCAGCTAACAACTCAGCAAACATGAAAAACGCCTCCAAAGCATTAATCGGAGGCGTTTTTTTTGCGGCCGGCAATCCGGCTATTTAACGGCAGACGATAATCAGAATGGTTTGATTATTCGGCTTAATTTTGGTAAACTGATGATAGGCATTAATGCTGATTCCCAATCAATTTATGTATAATCAAATCGATTCCAACAAGCGCCGGACTTGGGCGCTGATCATCATTTTTGTCGCCGTGGTTCTGGGTCTGGGCTGGTTCGTCGGCTATTATTTCGATTACGGCTATGGCGCTTTAGCGGCCGCCGCAGTCATTTCTTTGGTGATGGCTTTATTTTCTTATTACGGCGGCGATAAGTTGGCTTTATGGAGCGCCAAGGCCCAGCCGGTAGGAAAAACCGATAATCCCTATGTCTATAATCTAGTAGAAAATCTCTGCATCACCGCTGGCGTGCCGGCTCCGAAGGTCTACATCATTCTGGACGAAGCGATCAATGCTTTTGCCACCGGCCGCGATCCGCAGCACGCTTCCATCGCTGTCACCATCGGCGCGATCAATAAGTTGGCGAACGAGGAATTGGAGGGCGTCATCGCTCATGAATTGTCGCATATTAAGAATTACGACATCCGTTTGATGACTGTCGTCATTGTTTTGGTCGGCCTGATTTCTCTTCTGGCTGATTTCTTTTTCCGCGGCTCGCTTTTGGGCGTCGGCCGGAAAAATGATCGTGATTCCGGCGGCAATTGGCTGATGATCGTCGGCGTCATTTTGATTATCCTGTCGCCGATTATTGCGCAATTGATCCAGTTGGCGGTCAGCCGCCGCCGCGAATACCTGGCGGACGCTTCCGGCGCCCTACTCACCCGCTATCCGGAGGGGCTGGCGCGCGCTTTGGAGAAGATCGCCGCTGATCCGGCCGTGCTGGCTAACGCCTCGGCGGCGACGGCGCATTTGTATATCGCTAATCCTTTCAAGGGCTCGGGCAAATTCCTGGCTCGGGCTTTCTCCACTCATCCGCCGGTCGAAGAGCGGATTAAGAAGCTGCGGGAAATGGCTTAGGAGAATTTGTAATTTTGTTGTCATTCCGACCGCAGCGAAGCGTAGTGGAGGAATCGCTTGCATTAAATAAAATTAATTCAGCAATAAATTCAAGCGATTCCTCCACTTCGTCCGGATTACCGGACTTCGGTCGGAATGACAGTGAGAGCATATCTTATAATTTATAACTATGATCAAAATATTATTCATCTCTGATATCGTCGGGAAAATCGGCCGCAATGCGGTGCGGGAATATTTGCCGATTCTGAAAAAGAAATATGAGCCGGACGCGATTATCGCCAACGCGGAAAACCTGGCGCACGGCATCGGCGCGACTCAGAAAACCTTGGACGAGATGAAAGACGCTGGTGTGGACATGTTTACTTCCGGCAATCATATCTGGGAGAAGGGCGGCAGCGAGGCGATGCTCAATGACTCAGCCAATCGTTTGATCAGGCCAGCTAACTTTCCGGCCAAATTGCCCGGCCAGGGGTTTATTACGTTGTCCTTGCCTTTTAATTTGCCTGAGGGTGGCGGTGAAGAACGCTGGTCGGTTGGCGAAATTAAGCTAAAGGTGGTAAACTTAATGGGTAAGGTTTTTTACGGCTGGGAAAAGGATAAGAAAGAAATTCTGCATGAGCCCTTTAAGACCTTGGATAAAATAATCTCCGCCGATCGCCAGGGCCTGTATCTGATTGATTTCCATGCGGAGGCGACTTCGGAAAAAGCGGCTTTAGCCAATTATTTCGACGGCCGAGTGGCGGCGGTTATCGGCACGCATACCCATGTCCAGACGGCTGATGAAAGAATCCTGCCCGGCGGCACCGGTTTGATCACTGATGCCGGCATGGTCGGCTATCACGATTCGATAATTGGCGCCGATAAACAGCAGATTTATCATCTATTCATGAAAACCGGCCAATCGTCCAAGAAGCACGATTTGCCATCAACCGGACTGGCTGTTTTTAACGCCGTGTATTTAGAGATTGACGAGGTTACCAGAAAGACGATTAAAATCGAAAGGATCAATGAATCAGTGGAGGTGAAATAATTTTTTTTGTTTATTCATTATTCACCCGCCTGCAACGCTTTGCGTAGCAATGCGGGCAAGTAATTCATACACATATGAACAAGACAGAACTCGCCCAGAAAATCGCCGATAAAGTCGGAATCACCAAAGCGCAAGCCGAAGCGGCTTTGGGATCATTCACCGAAATTGCCACTTTGGAAATGCAAGCCGGCAATGAGGTGGTTTTGACCGGTTTCGGGACTTTCTCCGCCCGGGCGCGCAAAGGCCGCGAAGGCATCAATCCTCGCAACCCTCAGGAAAAGATTGTTATCCCGACGGTCGTTGTCGCCAAGTTCAAGGCCGGCAAAAATTTGAAAGACGCTTTGAAAGGCAAAAGTAAAAGCGTTCCCATCTCTGATCCGCCGATTGAAGCCGTGCCAACACCTGAAGCAACAATTCAAGAATAATCGTTAAAATAACACTCGTTTCCTCGAGTGTTATTTATGATAGATTTTAAGGTGCTCAATTAACCCTCGCAATCATATGGCTAAGAAAAAAATTTCAGTTATTGAGGCGGTCGTTTCAACTAAATTGCGATTAGCCGTTACGATTTTATTGGTGAGCAGCGCCATTACCGGCATTTGGGCGGCGGCGACCGACATCAGTTCTAATTTTGCCGGCACTGTCCAGGGGGTGGCAACCAGCGCTACTGCTTATTATCTGGATTGCAATGGCAATGATGCTAATGCTGGTAATTCTGTCGCCGCGGCTTGGAAGTCATTTTCGCGGTTCAACACGATGCAGCAGACAATCGGATTGCAGCCGGGCGATCAGGTTTTTCTGAAACGGGGCTGTTCTTTTGCCGAAACCTTGCAGATCGCCGCTTCCGGTTCAGCCGCTTCGCCGATTTTGATTGATGCTTACGGCACCGGCAACGATCCGATAATCAATGGCGGGCAAGTCCGGCCTTGGAATATTTTGATCTCAGAGCAAAGCTATATTTCAGTCAAGAATATCAAGGTGATTAACGCGAAAGCCGATAATTCACCTTCAGCCGGCTTGGTGATCAATAATTCATCCAATATTATTCTCGATACCGTAACTGCAGAAAATAATTGGGGCTATGCTGGTATTTATTTTATCGCCAGTGTTAGCGGCGCCGGCAATAATAATTTTATTAAAAATTGCACGGTTAGCAATACTCAAGGCACGGCTTATTCTAAGGCCAATGGCGCGAATTACGGCGCCGGCATTCTTTTTTATTCTGATGGCGCTGATCGGGGTTTAGTTAACACGATTGACTCTAATACTACGTTTAATAATGGCGGAGCCGGCATTAGTTATGCCGGAGCCAATAGTTGGATTGGTAATAACACTAGCTACGCTAATAAGGACTCCGGAATTTCTTTATATTCGTCTTTTACCAGCAATAATACGGTCAGCCAGAATACTGTTTATGATAATTGCCGCGGTTTTGACGATCGCGCCGGCATTAATTTATATCAAGTCGGGTCGAATAATGTGGTTAAATATAATACGGTTCATGGCCAATTCGATACTTATAACAATCAGGGCTCGGCCATGGTTGATCCGGGCAATAGCGGCTATTATTTAGGTACGCAGGGCATCCGTTTTGACGGCGGTTCGGGGGTCAGCGGGGTCAGCAATAATTCCATTATTTATAACGTGATTTACAATGAGGGCGACGGCGTGCAGATTTACAATTTTCCTAATGTCGCCGTTTACAATAATACTGTTTATAACAGCCGGCGATTCGGTATTTTCTTAGGCGGGGCGGCGACGACCGGCGCTCGAGTGGGCAATAATATCGTCAGCGTGATGGCCGGTGGCGCGACTGCTTGCGACAATCCTTTGCTTGGTTGCGCAAAAACCTTGTTAAGCATTATTAACACCACTGCCTATACAATTGATTATAATCTTTATTATCCGAGCGCGAGTTATGTTAAGCCAGCCGGTCAGGATGCCAATGCCTTGACGCTTGATCCCAAATTCAATAATGCCGCGTCTGCCGATTTTACCTTAGCCGCCGCCTCGCCGGCGATTAATAAGGGTTTTAATCTGCAGTTGTCGCCGGACATTGCCGGCGTAACTATACCGCAGGGTAGTGCGCCGGAGATCGGCGCTTATGAATTTCTCGGCACGTCCGCTCCGGTTTGCGCGCCGACCACTTGCGCGGCCAGCGGCAAGAATTGCGGTTCGATATCCGACGGCTGCAGCGGCACTCTGTCCTGCGGTTCTTGTACGGCCGCTCAAAACTGCACCGGCAATGTTTGCGTAACTAAGACCTGTACTAATTCCGCCTGTTGCCAAGCCAAGTATAAAACTTACTATCCTGTATATAGGGTCATATCTAAGCAGGGGAAATGCTGCAGGTCTAGGTTCTCTTCTGTCTGCACTAATCCCTAAAAAAATCAAAATTATTTTTAAAAAAAGCCGGATTCATTCCGGCTTTTTTATAATATCTTAATCATATAACTGCCAATCAATTTGTAGCCGAATTTTTGGTAATATTGCCTGACGCCGATGCCGGCGATGACGGCGATTTTCTTCAGCTCGTTTTCTTGAGCGATTTTTTCCGCTGCCTGAAGCAGTCCCTTGCCCAGTCCCAAATGCTGGACTTGGCCTCGGCCGCCGATTTCCAATGCTTGGCCGTAGGTGTGCAGTTCGCGGATCAGGGCGCAGCCGCGCAGTTCCGGCAGGGAATTTTTTTCCGGGTCGTCATTCAGCCGTAATCTTAAAAAAGCGTAAAGCGTTTTTTCATCTTCAGATTCATAACTTAAAAAATATTCTTGTCCGCCAGAGGCCTGGTATTCTTTAATTCGTAATTCATAATTCATAATTCGCCCGCCAGCAACGCTTTGCCAGCTCGCATCGCTACGCGAAGCGTTGCTGGCGGGCGTAGCAATGCGGGCTGGTAATTCATTTCCGTGTCCCGCCTCTCGGCATCTGAGGCATTGGCAAGTCCAGCCGTCTTTTTGGGCTTGCTGGGCGATCAGCTGCCGCAAATTAGTGGTTTTGTTGCCGGCGACGATCGATTCCTCGGGAATATCGCGGATCAAGCGGGTGATGCGCACCCAGGGCGGGGTGATTTTTTTTATTTTAACGATCAAATCGATCAGTTGTTTTTGAGTGTAGGGCCGATATTTTTTTTGCCGGTATAACTTGTACAGATCGGCGTGTTCGTTGACGACACAAGGGTAGATTTTGACCATGTCTGGCATGTAATCGCCGTCGGTGTAAATTTTTTGGAACATGGCCAGGTCTTTGGCCGGCGTTGAGCCGTATAAGTTGGGCATCAAGTGAAGATTGATTTTGAAGCCGGCGTCTTTCAGCAGTTTTATGGCGCGCACGCTTTGCTCGGCGGTCTG
>JBAZMO010000002.1:0-40157 GCA_041649655.1 Patescibacteria group bacterium | reverse complement strand
TAATCTCAAAAAAGGCGCTGCCAGACGACGAGAAGTCGAGGAATTGTTCGCTCAGAAATAATTAGTCCCTTAAGCAATCGCTTAATGATTACGCCGAAGCCCTGCGCTTCGGCCTTTTAATTCGCCCCGATTGGGAGTTTTAAAATTTGTTTGACAAAATGACAGCCGTCTGCTACAATGACTTGATGATCAAAAATCAGAGTTCTTTACATTTAAAACATCCAACAAAGACAAGAAAGCGAGGCGGGTTATGTTGAGACAAAGCCGAGAGAAAATGGACTGGAAAAAACGCGAGCAGAGAATCATTATTTTTGTTGCGTTGATTGTTATCCCCCTACTGGCAGCTATTTATTGCTGGCTGATAGCGAGCTATGAGGCCCATCGCGCCGGAATGGCAGAATATTCCCGGCAGATTATCGAATCCCAAGGAGAACATCGGCGAGAGATTACTGATTCGAGATTAGAATATCTGAGCGGACTTAGGGGTCCGGACGGACTCTACCACGAGGTCAATAATTTCTAAACGGCACCAACTAGGAGGTGGAAATGGGATCGAAAGAAACCATTATTATGAGTTGCCCGTCAATGGAACGGCTAGCCCGAGAAACAGCGGGGCTATTCCGACACTACACTGTGCCAGTCAAACACTCACTCATTAATTGGGGTAATTTTTCTGACGGATTCCCGGATACCCGCTTGGATGCGCGGGCAGTCAGAAATAGCCATATCTGGTTTTTGGCCGACTTCAGCGAACCGACGGAAATCTTCCAACAACTAGCGGTGATTTACGCCCTGCCAAGATACCGAGCCCGGTCACTCAAGATCTTCCTGCCGTTTTACCCGACCGGCACCATGGAACGAGTCGATAAGGAAGGCGCCATTGCCACAGCCATGACTCTGGCCCGGATGCTGGGCGCCATTCCCCTGGCAGCCGACGGGCCGGCCAAGATCTTTATTTTAGATATCCATGCCCTGCCGGAAAGATTCTATTTTTCCGACAACGTCATCCCCTGTCTGGAAACAGCTGTTCCCGCCCTGACCAAGAGCTTCTCTAATTGGTCAGTGGCTTTCCCTGACGAGGGGGCTTGGAAGCGTTTCGGCCGAACATTGGCTCGGTTCCCGCAAATCCTTTGCCACAAAGTTAGAAACGGCGAATTGCGAACCGTTTCCATTAAAGAAGGTGAGGTTGACGGCAAAGATATCTTGATTGTCGACGATCTGACACGGACCGGCAAAACGCTGTTGGAAGCAGCGGCGGCCCTAAAAATCGCCGGCGCCGGCAAGATCAATCTGGTCGTGCCCCATGTCCCGCTGGAGCCGGCAGCCATCGACGGATTAATCGAGGCCCACGATTCCGGACTGATAAACCGCCTGTACACGACGGATTCCTGCCCCTCAATCGCTTCGAAATTGGTCAAATTGAACTTGGATTTCATTTTTGTCCTGTCTTTGGCGGAAACATTGAGAAAAATCATGGATGAAGAGGAATTCTAACAAACAGGGAGAATTATGAACACAAACGCCGAGAACAAGGAAGTTCTCGGCGTCTTTTTTATTGGAAGCCGCCTATTTTAATTTTAACGGGAAATCTAATTTGAAGCTTTTAATATGGCCCTGATCTTATTCATCGCCTGGGCTATCTGCCGGCGAGTTTCAGCCCTTTCCGGGTTATCGCTTTGTTTTCCCGCATTTTGAGAGTCCTGCGCCAGCCAATCATGCAAAACCTCAGCCAAATAATCAGGGTCATTAAACCCCGCATCGACATACAGCATGGTTTTTGCAAGGTTAACCCTGAGCTCTTGTTCATGATCCCCTTCGGCTCGCTCATCTTCCTGCGTTTGCCAGGCATAAAAAAGCTCATTCGCTTCTTTTACTTCCGGATTTTCAGAACCTAAATTATTAGGGTTTGTGACGCCACGCTCGATGAATTTCTTATAAGCGGCAATGACTTCTTCCCTGGTGATTTCTTTTTTTGATTCTGGCGATAAAGATATTTCTCTCATAATGAAAGCGGGTTTAATTATTAATAAACATTGGTTAAATTTTTTTATCTTTTAATTTTTTGCTATTTTTAGATGACTGCAAAAAGTTTATTCCACTGACGACTTTCTTACCAGTTTTTTGTTCTAATTCCAACCGCGCATTCTTGGCAATCCGTCCGCCCTTTTGGGCTGGAATTTTATTTTCTTCTAAACCCTTTGTTGACATAGTTTCCGCAATCTGACGAGTAGAGAGTTCAGCCAGGGCCGTAAAAACCAATTCCGCATCACTCATATGATCGCGCAGATTCTGCGTCTTCAAACCCTTTAATTTTTTATGGTCTTTGACTGATAAATCGCTCCATTCCTCATGGATAATATTAGTCAAAATTGCGTATTCGTCTTGTTTTTTAACTTCATTATCTTTCCAATAATCAGTCAGCTTGTTCCTGATTTCCTGACCCATCATCCTTTGCTGAATCCATTGCTTGCTTCGGCCCATTCTCTGCCAATAATCGCGACTGCGGTTAAGCGCTTTTTCGGGATCGGATATTTCCTCGATTCTTTCATAACCGACCTTGGCCAACCATAATTTGATCGGCTCGGCTTTAGGGCTCGGCACGGATTGAACTAGACGGAAAATAGTTTCTACATCAGCCGCATCGGTCAGATAAAACTTACCATCCGAGGCCTCAAATTTCAGTCGGTGACAATTTGTCACCGACTCATTTCCCTCTTTTTTAAGCCTTTCTTTAAGCTTATTCCAATACTTTCTAGCTGTTTGATAATCATTTTGCTGGATTAACGCCTGAATAATATCAATAACCGAAAAATACCATTTCTCATTTTTTTCGTCATAATGACGACGGATTTTTTGACCCTCAAAAATAGTGACTTGTTTGTTGTTTGCCATAAAAATATTTTATGGATTTATTATAACAAAAAGAGCGGCAATTAACCACTCTTTTTCATTTTTGGTGCCTCTTAGACGAAGTTCGAACATTTTACGAAGAAAATCCATGAGGATTTTCTCAGAATTTTCGCCGGAGCGGATCGCGGGCAAAAATGACTGGGGGTTTGGGGGGGAAGGAATTTTGCCCGCCCGCTCCGGCGCATTTCCCGCCAGAATTCCAGCTCTTCGCCGAGGGCGAAGATTTTTTGTTGCCGTGACGAAGTCACGGCGCGCCGCCGCAACGTTAAAACCCTTGACATTTTTTGACTTTTGCTCTCAGATGTGATATAATGATGTCAGAAATTTACAAAAAGAGCTGATCCCTCTCAAAAGTTAAAAAGCTAAACAGTTAAACCTGTTTCAAATTCTGGCGTAGGTCTTCAAAAAGGATCAACGCCGAAAGGCAAAATAAAAGCTTGCCTACGTCAGAATTTGGCACGGGTTTTTAATTTGTGCCAACACTGTTTGGGCCCAGAAAATGCATTTGCAGTGCTTTATTAATAAGCACCTTACTATGGCAAACCCATACAAGCAGTGCGCCCCTGGTTATCATCTGGTTTTTCGGTGGTCGCGACGCGACCCGAAAACTAGGAAGTTAATGCGGGCGAAGCGGCGACCATTCCCGATGTGTGTCAAAGACGACCGATAGGAATAGGAAGCAAGGGATTTATTGGCCCTTAATCCAATAACGAAAAAACCATGGGTTTTAATCCATGGCTTGCAGATAGCTCCGAGGTTAACATCGGAGCTTTTTGTTTTATCTAAATTACCTCTAGGAACTCTAATATATACCTAATTAAAAAAAATGTCAAGTATTAAAAAATAGCAGACATTTGCTTTTTAACTCTATCTTAGGCATATTTTTTTCGGTTAGATTCCACCTTCCAAAAATCTAACAACGGCGGAGAAAACTTTATTGATATTATTATAACACAAATTCATAAAAAGTTATCCACAACCAAAAAACCACCATTTCATAATCAATTTCTCTTTCATTATTATTTATTTCGACGTTTTTTGTTCTTGAGGCACTTGAGGAATCATTATTTGTTGAAATGGAATATTTTTCGCTAAAAACACACCATTACTATTCTCATACAATTTTATTATCGGAGAACGATCGAGCATAATTTCAAGAATACAATACAACTCCCAAATCTTTTCTCGCAGTGGTAAATTATCTCTCAAATCAGAAATCCTAATGCCGATAGACCTTGCTTCATTTATTCCGATTGGTCGACCATGAGATAAATATTTTTTATGATCTGCTAAGTTTTTTGCAATATTTTCGGCTTTTTCGGCTGCCTTTTCATCTCCCAGAAACATATACCTACTTAACCAATCCTTTACTAATTCTTCTGAAAGCCTTTTAGCGTTCTCACAAATTTGTAAAATATGCAAATCATATTTATTAAGAAGCGGTAGATATGCAGGTAAAATATCCGTTCCGGCATCAGTAATAACTTTTTTTGCTTCTTCGAATCCATCAATTAATGTTTGTGCGGGAACAAAATTACCATTTATTTGTATCTGTGGATCAATCGGACCCAATTCGGAACGATCATCCATTAAAATTTCATTGCCTGAAAGCACCATCATTGTTGCGGCACTTTTTGCCATATTGGGTACAATAAAACGAACATTATCAAAATGCTCACGTAGCATACAAACTAATGATTGAGTAGCTTCTGCAGAACCACCGGGGCTATGGATAACTATATCAACTCCTTTTTTATCTAAACCCTCAATAACATCTGCAAAACATGTTTTATCTTCCCAAGTAATTGCTCCTAATGGATGATTCTTCTTAAAATCTGAGAAATATATTAAAACTTCTCGCTTAGTTATTCCCTTGATCTCTTTTATCTTTTCTCTTCTAAACGAGTCAATAAATTCAACTTGTTTTTCGGGTTGCGGAAGCTGATTTAACTCAGCGAGTAGACGTTGAAATATTGGCATAATAGTCTTTTTTTGAAAGTGAACTTGAATAGCTACCTTTATACTTATTTCGTTGCTTAATAGTCATCGCATCAATTGCTTGATCGTACTTTTTTTGCGCATTCTCAAACACATCCATGGCTTTCTTTATTTTTGGATTATCTCTTACATTATTAATTTTTTGTTGAAATTGAGTGTCCATAATGATAGCTTTATTGCTAGTCGTTAATATCGTTATCGCTAATTCCTGCAAATGCTTGTGTAGCACTATTTGCGAAAGCAACTAAATTTTCAATTGGTAAATAAACCTCATTTGAATGTGCTTCAATAAATTCCTTATTTCCCGCTAATGCGCTAATAATAAAAGCAATTTTAAGCTTGAGCCGATTTCCAAATGAATTATGAATGAATTTAATTTTAGAACCCTCAGAAGAATTAAAAACATCTTTCACTAAATCGCGAAATAACATTCTTACATCAATGCCCTGATATTTTTTATACAATTCGAGTGTCCGATCATAATCTGATGCAATATAATCCTTTAAACCATTATTCTCTCCTTTTGAATCCCCAAAGGCGCAAGTCGGAACAACTAAAAGAAAGGCATCTCGAACAGCATTATTCACGAATTCATTTTTTTCTTCTCCAAGAGGTGTCGCAAATCTTTTCAGCAATAGAAATATGCCAAAGAATGCCGTTTCTAACCATAATTTATTTAATGCCTCATTGGGCAAATTCAAGGTTATTAATTCGTTTCTCCATGTATCATTTAAAACGGCAGTGGTGGTTACTACCTGTGCGTTAATTTTCGAAGCAATATCATGTAATTCCCAATCAATTTCCTTTTTCATAATAAAGGCATTACTTAATTAAATCATTGATATTAATGTTGCATTGCTTCTCAAAAGACTTAATCTCTATAATATCAAGGCGGTATTCCCCCGATTCAATGCGGGAAATATAAGATTGTATCATATTCAAATATTTCCATTAACCCATTTTACTTCTGCACCAGTAGCTCTATCCCAGTAAGGCCCAATAATTAAATAAACAATAAACCCAATCCCAGTAAATACAGTAAGGAATAATAATTCTCTTAAGAGTATGCTCCAAACCAAATTACTAATATTATTAAACGTAATATTAATTTTTAAAATATGAGATCCCACAGTGGTATTATATTTGTAAATACACAAGACAAAATACCCGAAATAAATAATTACCGACATCATTAAGACAAAGCCATTACTTACTGGACTTATAGAATCAATTACCGATACAATTATGCCGAATAATAGACTATAAACAAGCCAATCTATAATATAAGCTATATGTCTTTTAAACATTGGGACGCCTTCTTCATCCTTTATGTTATTTTCTAATCTTTCTAATATTTCTAATACATTGCTCGGATAATCTTGTGACATTCTTTTCAGATCCTCTAAAAAGTAGTGCTTTTGCCACAACTCATCTAATTTTTGTTCTTTAATTTCATCCAATAAAAAAGTTCCTATTTCTGTTTCAGATTTTTCTGAGGCATTTTTTAACCAAGACGATATCCCTTGTTTATCCATATTCTTAAATCAACTCATTAATATTCTTCTTATACAGCTTCGCAAATGCCTTAACCTCCATAATATCAAGGCGGTATTCTCCCGACTCAACGCGGGAAATATAAGATTGCGGCCGCTTCAGCTTTTTAGCCACATCGATCTGTTTTAAGCCGGCATCGTGCCGGGCTTGCCGCAATTTCTTAATAAATACAGCATATTCTTTTGTCCAAATGGTCTTGCTCATATAATATCATGGTATATGCGGAATGTAAATATCTAAAATTTAGATATTATGATATTATAATAGGGAGGGCAGTTTGCGCGCGCACGGGAGGGCGAGGCAAGCGCACATAAAATCTGCGGCGGCGCATTCGCCTCTGCAAAGGCGAATACAAAAAATCTTCGCCCTCGGCGAAGAGCTGGAATTCTGGCGGGAAATGCGCCGGAGCGGGCGGGCAAAATTCCTTCCCCCCCCCAAACCCCCAGTCATTTTTGCCCGCGATCCGCTCCGGCGAAAATTCTGAGAAAATCCTCATGGATTTTCTTCGTAAAATGTTCGAACTTCGTCTAAGAGGCACCACATCACGCAATTTGTCGCTTCGCCGGTGCTTCCAGCACCGGCGTTTGCATTTATTTTCGCCAATAAATCCCAAGGTTTTTTATATTCCATTTCCATTTTCCCCGCCGTCAAACGGCGGTTCGCAAACGCAGTTTGCACTGCCATTAATGGCAGGAACCGACGGCTTTCTCGCCCTAACGGGCGGCTAAGCGTCAGATTTCCTAAATTGTCAGTGCGACATTGCCTTTTTCAATTTAGCCTCTAAACATATGATCCGTTATTTCATCTACTGCCGTAAATCCTCTGAGGAGGAAGAACGGCAAGTCCTCTCCCTCGACGCCCAGCTCACGGAATTGCGCGAATACGCCAAAAACAACGGGCTAGTCGTCGTACGCGAGTTCTATGAGAGTAAAACGGCCAAAGAGCCCGGCCGCGAGATATTCAATCTCATGGTGGAAGAAATTGAAAAAGGCAATGCCGAGGGAATTTTAGCTTGGAATCCCGACCGGCTGGCTAGAAACAGCATCGACGGCGGACGGATAATTTACCTCGTAGACCGCGAAAAGGTCCAAGCGCTAAAATTCCCCACCTTCTGGTTCGAAACCACGCCACAGGGCAAATTCATGCTTTCTGTGGCCTTCGGGCAGGCCAAGTACTACACCGACAATTTAAGCGAAAACATTCAGCGAGGCATACGCCAAAAGCTGCGTCGAGGAGAATTTCCGTCAAAAGCGCCTTTAGGATACCTCAATGACCTAAAAACCCACAATATAATCCCCGACCCCGAAAATTTTGCCAAGATGAAGCAGATTTTGACGGAATTCTCCAGCGGCGAATACACGCTCTCCAAGATTAAGGAGAAAATGTTTTCGCTTGGCTTGGTTGGCATCAACAAACACAAACAGCTGGCGATTTCGACTGTGCAAAGGATGATCGCCAATCCATTCTATTACGGCCACTTCAGATATTGGGGCGAACTGCACGAAGGCAGCCACCCGCCGATGATTTCCAAGAAACTTTTTGATCTCAACCAGATCGCTCTGCGCGACAACGGCAAGCCCCGTAAAAAGCGGTTTGATATCGGCTTTCTGTTCAAGAATTTGCTTGTTTGCGGCGAGTGCGGCTTTTCCGTTACGGCCGAACGGCATATCAAACACACCGGCCTGAAATTCGTCTATTACCACTGCACACACAAAAGCAAAAACCACGACTGCAAACAAAACCGCTTTTTACGGGAAGACCGGCTGGCCGCGCAGATGAAAGAATACTGCCAAAAAGTTTCTTTGCCGGACGATTGGCGCGACAAATACCTCGAGAAAGTGAGCGAGTGGGAAAAGGAAACGCGCGTCGAGTCCGGCATTGCCGTTCAAAATTTGAAAGCGGACTACAATTTGCTCAAACAAAAAATAGCCCGGCTGAATGACGGCTATCTTGATGGCACATTTGAGCACCGCGAATACAAGGAAATTAAGAATCCGCTGACGCTGGAAAAGAAGGACTTGGAGGAGAAAATATCAAATTTTGAACGGCAAGGGAATCATCGGTTAGAACTCGTCAAGAACTGGATTTTGGAAGCCAACCAAGCCAAAAATCTGGCGCTCAGAGAAAATTTTGAGCAAATCAAAATTTTCTTGAAAGCCGTCGGTTTGAACCGCCGTTTGACGGCGGGGAAAATGGAAATGGAATATAAAAAACCTTGGGATTTATTGGCGAAAATAAATGCAAACGCCGGTGCTGGAAGCACCGGCGAAGCGACAAATTGCGTGATGTGGGCCGGGAAGGATTCGAACCTTCGAAGGCGAAGCCAAGAGATTTACAGTCTCCCCCATTTGACCGCTTTGGTACCGACCCATGACGGTATAATTACCATCTTGAGCCGTTGTGCGGATTCGAACCGCAGACCTACTCCTTACCATGGAGTTGCTCTACCAACTGAGCTACAACGGCAAAAACAGTTAAAAGTTTATAAAGTTAAAAAGTTTATAAAGTAAATCCCAATTAAATCCTAAACTTTACAAACCTTATAAACTTTACGAACTTTCAATATTCTAGCACAACTACGGCATTTTTTCAAGCGTTTCCCGGAACTGGCCCAATTTGGCATTTTCCGGGTTGATTTCCTTCAGCCGATTGCAGGTTTTTTTCGCCAGCCCCTTGTCACCGACCACGATAGCCAACTCAATGACTTTATCCAAAAACTTAGGATTGTTCGGCAGAATGGCATTGGCCTTAAGATACGACTCCAAGGCCTTATCCTTTTTATCCATCAACTCATAGACATCGGCTAAATCATTGTAATACTTGGCTAGGCCGTCATCCGCGTCAACCGTCTCTAAAACTTCGACCTCATTGTCCTCAAGCCGCTCTTTTTTCAAAGAATCGGTGTTTTTGCCCCGGCGATATTTAAGCGACTTAAGCTTGATCAGATATCTGATGACTTCCTCGGCCTGGCTGTAATTCTTGCTCAAACGATAAGTATCGAACAATAATTCATAGGCCTCCAGATTTTTCTTGTCCCGCGCGATCACTTCAATCAGATCGGTCTCGGCGCCGGCATAATCTCCGCCGGCCAGATCAGCTTTGGCGGCGGCAAACAATTCATTGATGCTTTTCAATCGGGTCTCCGCCACCTCGCCCTGGCGCTTATACTTTTTCTCCATGGCGGAAATGCTGTCTTGTAGCTTGGTTGACAGGCCGCCGAAATACCCCCGGACCGGATTGATAAGCCGGCCGATTTTCTTATCAGCGGTTTTCTTGCGACGCAAAAATTTCGCCTCCAAAATATTTTTTTTGCTCAAACCCCGCTTCTCCTGAGGGATAGCTTCGATGTCCAAAACCTTCAATTCGGAAAGATGGCGCAGAATTATCCGCGCTAACAGAATCAAGCTGGCCAAGAAAACAACGCCGATAAAAATTAAAAAATACATAATTATTTGAGCGGCCGGCCGGTTAAGCCGATTATTTTTACCGTTTGCTTGGACACTGCCTCGATTGACGGCGCCAAAATCTTCCGCGGATCATACGACTTCAATGAAGCGGCATTAATGGTCTTCTTCAGCGTCTCCGTAAAAGCGATCCTCAAATCAGTATCGATATTGATCACCTTAACGCCCAAACCGACCGCTTTTCGGACGTGATTATCCGGCAAGCCGGACGCTCCGTGCAGCACTAACGGCACCCTGGGCAAGGCCTGATGAATCTTGATCAGGCGCGGAAAGTCGATTTTTTCTCGACCCGGGAAAAAGCCGTGCATGGCGCCGACGGAAATCGCCAAAGTATCAATGCCGGCGCGGCGGACGAACTCCTTGACCTTGGCCGGATCAGTCATGTATTCAGTCCTGTTTTCCGGCAGCTCTTTTAAAGTCAGTCCCTCCTTGCCCAGCAAACTGCCCAACTCGCCCTGGGCATAAACGCCATGCTCATGGGCAAAAACAGCCGCCCGCTTAGTCAGTTTGATATTCTTTTCAAAATCATAGGCGGAGGCGTCCAAATGAACGGACGATAGGCCGCCTAAAACGCAGGCCTTGACTAAATCATAATCCTTGCCATGGTCCAGATGTATGGCGATTGGCACATCCCGGCCGTCGGTCTCGGCAATCGATTTTATCAAGCTAACGATATTCTTTAGGCCGGCATAATGGATCGTCGCTTCAGATATCTGGATGATCACCGGAGTTTTTGTTTTCTTGGCCGCCCGGACAATGCCCAGGGTCACTTCCAGATTGGAAGTGTTGAAAGCGCCGACAGCGAAGCCGCCTTTATCGGCGCGGGCGAGGATTGATTTGATGTGGACGATCATAAATTAGATTTTATTCTAATAATGGCGATAATTTATCAGCCAAATCATTAATATTTTTTCTAACAGCATTCATTCTTCTTTGGTCATCAACATCCCCTTTGGTAATTCTTTTCGGATGTATCTTATCTTTTACTGGTTTGCCCATATAATGAACATCTTTTTTTACGCCACCACCTCTATTATCATGAAAATGCAAGCCCCCCAAATTACAACCGCCGGATATTAAATGTTTTTTCATTTCCGGATAACGACTGTAACTATCACCATCATCAATGGGATCGGCACTCGAAACCGCCGCTAAATCATAATCAACCCCCAATTCATCCAATATTCTGCATATTCTATTAATACTTCGGCCAGTATCAATATACTCAGATACCAATAACACTCGTTGATTTGGGATTACTTTTTCTTTTAAATAATCCTTAATACCTCTATATACATCTTCAACATCATGACGACCGCTGGCAATAAAATAAGTTTCGACATGACTCATTTTTTTCTTATCCTTTTCTTTGTTAATTAACCGCCTAAAGAATAAAGATGGCAACCTCGCACTCGCGTCATCACTGATTATTACGCCATAATCCACTAACTTATCTTTAAGTTCAACTGTTAAGTAAGCAATATCCTCGACCATGCTTTCCTCATATCCCTTTGCGTAATCACCCATTATTTCCCTATCGGCACTTTTGTATTCCTCGGCTACTTTTAATAAATCCAATTTTTCATCAATAAATCTCTGAATTTCATTACGACTCAATTTTCGTGCCCCCCCCCTTCTAATTCGTCATCTTTAGGTTGATCTTGTTGATTATGTTGATCAAAATTTCCGGCCCAATGCTCTTGTTTTTTCATATAATTTTATCTTATAAATGTTAACTATAACAATTCAACAATTTTTTTAAACTCCTCGGTCTTCACACTCGCTCCGCCGACCAAAAAACCCTTAAAATGCTCAATTTGGGCAAAATTTGCGGCATTGGCTTCATCAACCGAACCGCCATAAATAATCCTGACATTATTGCGCCTGATGGTCAAGGGCCACAAATCGATCACGGCCTGATTGATAATCCGGAAAGCGTGCTCGGCTTCCTCCGGCTCGATCGCCCGCCCGGTCCCGATTACCCAGACCGGTTCATAAGCGATAATAAGCTGTTCAGAAGGAATCAAATCGATGCCGGATAACGCTTTCAGTGTCTGGTTGAAAATCACCTGATCGGTCTGATAATTGCGCCGCTCTTCAGCCGTTTCGCCGACGCACAAAATCGGCGTCAAGCCAGCCGCCAAGGCCGCTTTGATTTTTTGATGAATCATCCCGTCGGTCTCGCCCAAAAACTGCCGCCGCTCCGAATGGCCGATAATCGCATAACGGCCGCCGGCTTCATGCAAAAATTTAGGCGACTCGCAGCCGGTGAAAGCGCCCTGGTCCTCCCAAAAAATATCTTGCGCGCCCAAAGCGATCCCCGACTCTTTCAATATTTCCGCCACCAACAAAAAAGAACTGGCCGAAGGGCAGACCGCCAAATCAACGGCCGAAAAATTTTCGCGCTGGAAAGCATCGGCAAATTCCTCCGCCAAACGGCGGCTGTCGCGATAACCCAATTTCATCTTCCAATTGGCAATGACAATTGATTTCATAAAGTTAAAGCAAAAAATTTAAAAACCCCACTACGCCCGTAGTTGCCAAAGCAACGATTACTCCCGCGAGTGCCACCCCCGCGAGTATCGCTATAAATCCTCTCTTATTATCCACGCCAAATAGCCAAGCCGCCAAAGCGCCAGTCCAGGCGCCGGTCATTGGCAAGGGAATCGCCACAAAAATCGCTAAAGCCGCCAAACCGTATTTTTCATATTGACTGGCGACTTTATGCCTGGTGCGCTTAAATAACCAAGCAAAAAATCTTTCCATTAATTTATTATTTTTTCTCAGCCAATCAGAAACCGGCCCAATATACAGCAAAATAAAAATCACCGGCAAAATATTTCCCGCTACTGACAAAAAATAAGCATGGGCCAGATTCAACTTGTAATAAGTCAAAGCCACCGGCAAAGCGCCGCGCAATTCGACAATAGGAATCATGGCGATCAACAGCACCGCCCAGGCCGCCGGAATGCCGGCTAATGAATTAATAAAGAAATCAACCATAACCGCTACCACTTATAATTATTAAAAACCCAATAGGCCAGCGATTTCGTATCTGTAAAGCGATCGTAGGTCGAGGAGCTGCCGAGCACGGCAATTAATAATTGGCGATTTTGGTCATCCCTGACTTGGCTGGCGAAACAATAGCCGGCGGCATTAATGAAGCCGGTTTTGCCCAGCTCGATCTTATAGCCGTTATCGCCGATGCCGAAATCCTGTTTCAAAATTTTATCAGTGCTCTCCAGCCGCCGCGACAATTTCTTATTCAAAATCTGGACGGTGTAATTCTTGGAAGCGCCGGCTTGGCGCATCTCCGAATGGGAAAAGGCCACTTTGATCAATTTAATGACATCCTCCGCCGAAGCTTGATTGCCGGCCGACAAACCGGTCGGTTCGACAAACTGCGAATCGTCCATGCGCAACAGCCGAGCGTGCAGATTCATTTGATCGATAAAATCTACTGGAGATAAACCGGTCGAGCGGGCCAGGGCATTAGCCGCTTCATTGCTTGAGGCCACCATCATGGCATAAAACAAGTCCTTGACCGTCACTTGATCGCCGATAAGCAAGCTGGGCTGGGCTCCATCTCGAAAGTCCTCCGGCATCATGGTTACCGGTTTGGTCCAATCGGGCGCGCGATCCAAAAACACCAAAGCGGTCATCAATTTGGTAATGGAAGCAATGGCGCGCGGATCTTGAGAATTCTTTTCATACAAGACCGAGCCGCTTTCCGGTTCGACGACAATGAAGCTTCGGGCCGTCACTTGGACGCCCAAGCTTTCGCCGGCCCGGTCGCGTTCTGGCAGCCTGGCTTCGATTTTTTTCTCGGCCAAGGGCAGAGTGTTAGCCGGCAGGTTAAGGCCGGCCGGACTGACCGCCGAAACCCGCAAAAAAATCGAGGCCGCGATCAGATTTAGAATAACGTCGAACATGATAAATATTTATTGATGAATATTAATTTTTAATTTTCAATTTTTAATCCCGCTAACAATTTATCAAGATTATTATTACGGTTGAGTCGTTCAAAATCCGGCAATTGGGAAACATTCGCCAAACCCAAATATTTCAAAAATTCAAAAGTGATGGAATAAACCGTCGTCGCCCTGACTTGATCTTCTGTCGCCTCAATCAAGCCGCGCATCAGCAGATTCCTCAAAATCAGCGAGCAATTGACGCCGCGGATCAGCTCCAATTCGGCCTTAGAGACCGGGCCGCGGTAAGCGATGATCGTCAGAGCTTCCAGAGAGGGGCGAGTCAGTTCGCCGCTAACCTCCGTATTTAAAAACTGGCCGACCAGATCGGCATTGGCAGCCGCAGTCGCGAATTGATATTTATCAGCCAACTGCAACAATTCAATACCGCCGTTTTTCTGTTTATACTCGAGACTCAATTCCATCAGCGCATTTTCTACGGCTGGCTTATCCATTTCCGTCAGCTTAGCCAATTCTGAAACCGCCAGAGGTTTATGGGAAATAAATAATAGAGATTCTATTTTATTTTTAATTTCATTATTGTCCTCAGCCATAATTCTTAATTCTTAATTCATAATTATTATCTATTATTCGTTGTCATCCCGACCGGAATCCGGTACTCCGGATGTAGTGGAGGGATCCCTTGTATTAAATTAAATTAAAATAATAAATTCAAGGGATTCCTCCACTCCGCTTCGCTGCGGTCGGAATGACACTTAAGTATGTTGCTTACTACACACGCTCCACTTCGATCTCATCGAAAATCCCTGCTTGATTGACGGCCGCTTCGCCGGACTTGATTAGTTCCAAGAGCGCCATAAAACAAACGACGATTTCAGCTTTGGACTTGGCCTGAGCCGTCACTTCTCGAAAACTCATTTTTTGCGCCGCGGCCAGCGCCGAACGGATGCCATCCACCATCTCCTTCAAACTCATCACCCGTTCCATGATTTTTTCCGGCAATTGGGTGATATACTCGATGCGTTTCAAAATCTCCGCAAAAATCACAGCCAAATCAGCCGGTTCAAAACCGGCCGGCGGAGAAAACTTCGGCCGATAATCCAAAGGCAGGCGCTCACGCGTAAAAAACCGCTTATTCTCGGCCAGCAAGGCCTCAACTTTCTTCGCCGCCTCCAAATACTCCTTATACATCTTCAATTGGGCCTCCAATTGTTCAGCGCTATCTTCTTCCTCATCGGCCATTTCCGGCAATAAAAGCTTGGACTTGATTACCAGCAGCTTCGTAGCAATAGTCAGAAAATCAGCCAAATCATCGGCCGGCAAATCATTCCGATCCTCCAAATAAGCCAAATACTGATCAGTCACTTTGGCAAGCGCGACCTGGGAAATATCCAGCTCCTGCTGTTCGATCAGATTCAACAACAAATCGAGCGGGCCGGAAAATTTTTCTAAAGCGTAATTCAGCATTACAGATAAAATTTTTAATTTTGTAATTTTTAATTTTTAAATAATGCCTTAATTTATAATGTTTAAAAATTCAAACCTTAATAAATTATTTACAAAATTATAAAATTAAAAATTCAAAAATTATTTCTTCTTCTTGGTAATTTTCTTTTTGACAATTTTCTTTCCACTAATCGGCGGACGCTTCTTCGCCAATTTCTTGACCGACTTGCCGATTTTCTTGATTGATTTCGGCAGCTTGATCTTGGTCGTCCGGCCCTTTTTCGCCTTGACTTGCTTTTTAACCTTGGCCATAGCTTTCTTGACCTTGGCCGGCAATTGATAGCCGCCTTTCATAGCGATATCGGCCAGCTTGGCTTCTTCAATCCTGACCAAATCCTTGGCTTTCATAAAAACACTGTCGGTAAAACTGCCAGTCGAAACAACGACTTTTTTCGCGCCCAACATCGCTTTATCGACTAAAAGTTCCAAATCATGAAGCTTGCCGAATGATGACAGTGTTCCCGGCTTGATCTTAAGCAGTTTAATCATCACTTTTTCATCGGGAATCTTAACGCTTTTGACGCCCAAGGCCTTTTTTAATTTAGCCATGTCAATTTTCTTGTCGGCCGGCAAAACCACCAAGACATGCGTCTTATCCGCCTCAATCAAAATCGTTTTGGCGATTTCGCTGAGTTTTTTCTTCAGGGTATTGGCCGCGTCATAGGCGGTATAGACCGTCTTATGAGCCAGCTCCTCATAATCGATTCCCTTGCTATCAAGATACTTCTTGACTTTAATCGGTATGGACATACATTCGGGGTTAATGATTAAAAATTAAGAAAATAAGAAAATTAAATATCGCTTGTTAATTAATTAATCGGCTGGCCGGTCGGCGCAGGCGGATTCGGACCCTTATTAATTTCTCCCTGAATATCCGGTACGGCCGCTTTATTGTATTTCTCCATTTCGCTGGCGGCATTGATCGTATAACATTGATAGCCCCGCTGATAACGCACCCATTTATACATCGGATCAACATAGGACTGGCCATTAACCGCCGGATCGGTCGAATCCAGATTAAAATTAACGCAAAGCTGAAACTCTTTATCGCTGACTTTGCGATAAGTGATGCCCATCAAATCATATTCCCGGCTCGGCGTGACAAAATCAGCCAGATTGACCGTCTCAGCCAACTCGCCGCTGGCGACATAAGCATTGGAAATCGAGTAAGAAAGGGCCGTCAAGGCCTGCTGAACCCGGCTGTCAGCCAGACGCAAGCGGGCGGTCTGGGGGGTCTCCACATTCAAAAAGCCGACAATAACGGCGGCGGCCAGCAAAACCGCCACGACGACGCCGACGCCTAGCGACCAGCGATTGATTTTGGAATAATCCCGGCGGCGCAAATCAAACAGATAATAGCCGAAAATAAAACCGGCGATAACGGCTACGGCCAAAATTTTCAAAAGCGTATTGACGGTATAATCGCCATTCAAAAAACCGGAAATCAAGGCGATGAACGAACCGATGATCGTCAAGGCCGAGACCAATAGCATCAGATAAGTCAGCCAGCGATAAATGCCGCCGGCGTGATTCAATTCGCCCCGTTTGTACCGATTATGCAGAACATTAAGCGCCGCATAGTAAACCGGCGCAATGACGATGATCGAAGCAATGCCATATTTGACGGCCGGCTCGGAAAAATACGCTGAACTATAGCCGATTCCCCCGAAATACCGGTTGATCAATTGAAAAATTATCGTGCCGATCGCTCCGGCCAGCCAGCCGAGCGTAATCAGTGATAATAGATTCAAAAAAGCGTCTAACGCTCCTTGCCCCTGGCGGGGCTGGTCTTTTTTTTGTTCCATAAAGTTAAGATAATTTAAAATTATTAATGATCAAGATGAATTTATAGCCCAGATATTCAGCGGCCACGCGGCAAAAACTCATGCGTTCGGAAAAAATCTCAAAATAATCCATAGCATTGGATTCTTTGGTATCGATCGCAATTTTTAAAATTACCTGCCGCCGCAAATTATTGACTTTCAAAGTGTTGCTGGTAGCGGCGTAATTGACGCGGTCATGGATATCGCCCTTGATCCCCTTAAAATCCCGGCGAATGACTCGATCGCGATGCACATCGGACTTGTCGGCCAAAATCAGGATAGCGGAAATCTTGTCAACGATCTTGACTTCATCCTTATCGTGAGAAACGATGGCTTGAGCGATCCGCGAGATATCCCGCGGTTCGCACTGGGGAATGAAAATCTGGGAAAACAGCATGGCCGCCCAATAATGATGCTGGGTGCGGCCCAAAAAATTGCCCATATCATGGCAATAGCCGGCAATGCCCGCCAAGTCGATCTCGCGCTGGCTTAATTTTAATTGGCGCGCCAGCAGCTGGCAGCGATCGGCGACGATATTGACATGCCGATAGCCGTGATCGGTAAAACCCAGCGCTTTCAAATATATTTCCGTCTGCAGGATGAAATCATCGATGAATGGATTGTTTTTAACTTCCTCCAAAGTTAATTTTTTCATAGTTCGCCACCTTCCTCGCCTCGATTCTAGCCGAAGCGGGCAGAGTTATTGAGATTATTATTATTCGTAATTATCAATTAGGAAGTTACTTTATAAACTTTACAAACTTTCTAACTTTATAAACCAATTCTAGTCCGCTGTCTGGGTCTGCTCGCCGTACAAATTGATGCCTTTGGCTTTGGCCTCGGCTTCCAACTTTTCCGGCAGACGGATATTGGCCTCGCGCAAGGCCTTCAAAGAAGTGTAACTCGGGGCGTCCATCATCGGATCCCTGGCGTCTCCTGTTTTGGGAAAAGCGATAATTTCCCTGATGTTAGGCTCATTTTGCAATAACGCAATCAGGCGGTCAATGCCGGGGGCAATGCCGCCGTGCGGCGGCGCGCCGAATTCGAACGCTTCCAGCATGTGGCCGAACCGCTCTTTGATTTCCTGCTCGCCAACGCCCAACAACTCAAAAATCCTCTGTTGAACATCGGCCAAATGGATCCTGATCGAGCCCGAGGCCAATTCGAAACCGTTTAAAACCAAATCATAGCTGTAGGCCTTCCATTTCAGCGGCTCGTCTGGATATTTTTCCAAATCCTCCTTCTGAGGCATGCAAAAGGGATGATGTTGAGCGACTAATTTCTTCTCGGTCTCGCTGTATTTGAACATCGGAGCGTCAATTATCCAACAAAAAGCCAGTTCGTCCTTGTCATTCTTGTCCGCGCGCAAATCAGGTTTGTCATTGCCGTATTTTTCCATAGATTCGGCAAACGGCAGGCGAGGAAACGGCTTGGCGGTCAGTTTTTTGCCCGGATAAAGCGTTTCCACCATATTAATCATCATTTCTTCAATCAAGCTTAAAACATCTTCCTGTTCAACAAAACTCATCTCGATGTCGAGTTGAGTGAATTCCGGCTGGCGATCGCCGCGCTGATCTTCATCGCGGAAACAGCGGCTGATTTGAAAATATTTTTCCTGCCCCGCGACCATGAGCAATTGCTTGAATTGCTGGGGCGATTGCGGCAAAACATAGAATTTGCCCGGCCACAAACGCGACGGCACCAAGTATTCCCTGGCTCCTTCCGGCGTACCCTTAGTCAAAATCGGAGTTTCAATCTCCAAAAATCCCTTGTTATCGAGATAATCGCGGAAAAACTTGTTCAATTTGTGGCGCATCATGATATTATTGGTCATGCGCGGGGTGCGCAAATCCAAATAGCGGTATCTCAGACGCAAGTCCTCATTGACGGCAAAAGTGTCTTGATCGATCTCAAACGGTGGGGTCTTGGCCTCATTGATGATTTCCAAACCCGTCGCGAGCATTTCCACGCCGCCAGTCGGGATCTTGTCATTAACCATATTGGCCGGCCGTTCATTAATCTGGCCTGTAATCGCCACCACGAACTCGCTGCGCAATTTTTGAGCGATTTCATGCGCTTCTTTATTGGACGGAATAAAAACGACTTGCAGAAGCCCGCTGCGATCGCGGACATCGATGAAAATCAACTTGCCGTGGTCGCGGCGCGTCTGCACCCAACCCTTGACGGTTACGGTTTGTCCTGCCTGGCCAATCACCTCCTTGATCATTGTTCGTTCCATATATTTTGTTTACAAGTTACCCCCTGTATTAATTTTACCTAATGCCTTCTTTAATTTCGGCACATCATTATTAGCTGTGTCCCAAACTTCTTTCAGATTGATTTCAAAATAATCATGCACTAACTTATGACGCATGCCGATAATTTGTTTCCAATCAATCTTATCATTCTTTATTATAAAGTCAGCCGACAGACGCCTGGCTGCCTCGCCAATTACTTCCAATTCCTTGACTAAAGCATTCTGAAGCATCAGATCCTTCAAATATTTTTCATAAGTGACATCAATAATAAATTGCCCGACATGTTCTGCGGCAATCAGAATATGGCTAATGTATAACTCATCGCGTTCGAGCTGGTCCATAAATATGTTTTAGATCTTTTTCCATATGTTTTTTAAAAATTGGATTAAAATCAGTGCCGACAGTCAACACATCCACTTTCCTTCCCAATTTTTCCGTCAACTCCTGCTCCATACCGACTAAATCGAATAAACCGATGGGCTTAGTAAACTCCACCAGCAAATCCAAATCACTGTTAGGCCTTTCATCGCCGCGAGCAAATGAGCCAAAAACTCCGCAATAGCCAACATTATACTCTTGCAGAATAGGTTTGATTTGCTCTTGAATTTTATTTAAATCAGTCATATTTAGTGTTTCCAATGGATATCCCTCGGCTTAATAATCTAACAATTATACGCTCGGGATGACGATATTGATGAGAACTTTCTAATATATTATAACAAAATCAGATTTTAAATGCAAATGAATGAAAAAGCCGCAACCCTTGCGGATCGCGGCATGAATTAATCTTAAAGTGCTACTAACCTAACATCTGATCTGACAGTATCTTTATAACGGCAACCATAAACACCAGACAAATAATCATCCAAAACCGCAATTGCCGCCTTATAATTATCTTCCCAAAAAGAAATTTCATCTTCTATATAAGTATCGGCATCCCAATGTTCCTCTTCAGCTTCTAATTCCAGCCGAAGACGATTAGGGCCATACAACTTCAATGGCCCGATGTGCAAACGAAGTGAGAAGTTCTTAACACAAAAAGCATCAGTCATTTCCAATAAATCACGCAAACTATCGGGGTTGGGGCTATACAACTGGGGATAAACATCCAACCCGCAATCCACTAAATCTCGCAAGGCCTTCATTTGAGCGGTTAAGGTCTGAATCGCTTGGACATTACCAGCAATATTCCCGCTGTCGCAACCCTTCATACCAGCCAAAAACTTGATCGGATAACGAGCCAAACGCGCCAATTGTTTCTTGGACAGCAAACTGCCCGTGGACAGATTGGTGTCAACTTGCCCGCAAATATTGCAGAGCAAGCCCCGCCGCTCGATTTCCTGCCATAATTCCTCAATCCAATCTATGACTAACGTCGGCTCGCCGCCGGAAATACGCAAAACGCGCAACATCACTTCTTGCCCGGTTTTATCCAGATAATGTTTTTTGACTTTCTCTCTCGCCGCCAAAAAACTATCCAAACAATCATTTACCGATAACCAAACCTTCTTAGGCCCGTCAATTCCATCATTAGATTCATTATCAACAAAGCAAAACCGACACCCGCCTGTCGGAGAACCATCGTGAAAATTACAGCCGGCTACTTGAACAATAAATGGCACGTTATAATCCAAGATGCGCCCGAAAGAAAACCCAGGCACATGCTTGAACCAAAGAGCGAAATCAAATTCCTGCCGCTTCAGATGCTCTTGAATCTGCTCATCAGACAACTCGCGGATATCCACAAAATCCTTGCCATACTCCTCGGCAGCTAACGGATCGACATCCTTAGCATTAAATTTAACCCGAAACAAAAAACGATGATCATGATTGGACATCAAATCAATTACTCGAGAAGTATCTTTGCCCTGCAAGGTCTCAGAAAAATCCGCCACTAAAATTTCTCGCTGGCCAAAACCGCCACGGTTCAATAATTGATGCAACTCCTGCGCCCGTAAAACTGGATCCAAACGATTCTTAACCATATGGCCTGTTCCTCCTTCGGGTTGCTTATTATGTTTTAAAGGTGCTCTAAAAACCACTGAAAATACCTTACAATGGCTCAATCAAAAAGTCAATAACCATGCTGGAAATAAAGCCGGATTTCCTCTTGCCTCCGCCCCTAAAAAATGCTAAAATAAGGATGTGGAAAACCCCGAATTTGACTGATTTAACCGCCTCTTTTTTATTGTTATTTTCTTAGTTTCTTAGTTTGTTAATTTCTTATCTTAATTTCTCAATTTCTCAATTCCTTAGTTTCTTGGTTTCTTATTAATATTTCTTAGTTTCTTAATTCTATGGCCAAAAACGACAAAAAGAAAAATTCGCCCGCTTACGGCGCCGAGCAAATCCAAGTGCTTGAGGGATTGGATCCGGTCCGCAAACGCCCCGGCATGTACATCGGCAATACCGCCGAAGCCGGCCTGCATCACTTGGTTTGGGAAGTCGTAGATAACTCCATCGACGAAGCCATGGCCGGAGATTGCGATACTATCAAAGTCAAATTACTGGCTGACGGAATGGTATCGGTCGAAGATAATGGCCGCGGCATCCCGGTCGATACCCACAAAGTCACCAAGGTTTCGGCGCTGGAAACCGTCTTAACCAAACTCCACGCCGGCGGCAAATTCGGCGACAGCGGCTATAAGGTCTCCGGCGGCCTGCACGGCGTCGGCGTTTCCGTCGTCAATGCCCTCTCTTCCTACACCAAAGCCGAAGTCAAGCGCGACGGCAAACTCTGGCTGCAAGAATACAAGATCGGCAAACCGCAAAAACCGGTCAAAAGCGTCGGCCCCGCCAAAGGCACCGGCACCAAAATAACTTTCAAGCCGGATGCGACTATCTTCACTGTTTTAGAATTCAATTTAAAAACGATCCTCGACCACTTGCGCCAACAGGCCTACCTGACCAAAGGCGTGAAAATCATCGTCGTCGATGAACGGGACAGCGATCCGCTGAAACAGCTGACTTATATCTTTTATTTCGAGGGCGGCATCAAATCCTACGTCCGGCATATCAATTCCCATTCCCTGCCCCAGCATCAGACAATTTTTTACATCGAAAAAGAAACGGAGGATATTAATGTGGAAATCGCCCTGCAATACACAACGGAATACAACGAAACCGTCCTGCCGTTTGCCAATAACATCTACAATCCCGAAGGCGGCATGCATGTCATCGGCTTCCGGACAGCGCTCGTCCGCACCATTAATGCCTACGCCCGCAAAAACAATTATCTGAAGGAAAAAGACGCCAACCTGACTGCCGACGACGTGCGCGAGGGCTTGACAGCAATCGTTTCGATTAAAATCAAAGAGCCGCAATTCGAGGGCCAGACCAAAGCCAAACTGGGCAATGTCGAGGCCAAGCCGGCCGTAGAAAAAGTCATGGCCGCGGCTTTCGACACTTTCCTGGAGGAAAACCCCAAGGATGCCGAAGCGGTTATGGCCAAATGCATCTTGGCGGCCAAGGCCCGGCTGGCGGCTCGCACCGCCCGCGAATCGGTCTTGAGAAAAGGCGTCTTAGACGGCTTCGCCCTGCCCGGCAAACTGGCCGACTGCTCTTCGCGCGACGCCCAAATTTCCGAATTATACATCGTCGAGGGCGATTCCGCCGGCGGCTCGGCCAAACAAGGCCGCAACCGCGAATTCCAAGCCATCCTGCCTTTGCGCGGCAAGATTCTGAACGTCGAACGGGCCCATCTGGACAAAATGCTAGCCAACAATGAAGTCAAATCGCTAATCATCGCGCTCGGCACCAACATCGGCGAGCAATTCGACATCGCCGAACTGCGTTACGATAAGATTGTCATCATGACTGATGCCGATGTGGACGGCTCCCATATCCGCACCCTGCTCTTGACCTTGTTCTACCGCCATTTCCCCAATCTGATCACCGAGGGGCATATTTATGTCGCCATGCCGCCGCTATTCCGCGTCCAAGTCGGCAAGGAATTCCGCTATGTCTACAATGAGGAAGAATTGGCCAAAGTCAAAGAAGAACTGCTGGCCGCGGCCCTGGCTAACAAAAACTTGAAGCAAAAAGATAAAAAAACGGAGAAAGCCGAAGAAACAACTGCCGAGGAAACTGGCGAGAACGAATCGGAAGTCGGCGAAGTGGAGGAATTAAGCGGCATCAAAGTCAATATCCAGCGCTACAAGGGTTTGGGCGAAATGAATCCCGAACAACTCTGGGAAACCACGATGGATCCGGCCAGACGGAAAATGAAACGCATCCGCGTCGAAGATGTCGCCCAAGCCGACGAAACCTTCGACATCCTGATGGGCGCCGATGTCGCGCCCCGCAAACGCTTCATCCAGACCCACGCCAAAAGCGTCAAGAATCTGGATATTTAATTCAGTGTCATTCCGACCGAAGCAGGGCGAAGTGGAGGAATCCCTTGCATTTAATTAATTTTTTGTATTACAAACTAACAAGCTGATCCTGTGGATAACTAAAAACACCATTGGATAATTCCAGCGGTGTTTTTTTTTAATTGATTCAAGTTTTAAAACAAATCGCTATGCGAGCCGGTCGCTATCAATTCTAATGACAGAATTTCATGATCATAACAATAGACCAATAACCAATTTGAGGCGATATGGCATTCATAAAGAAACCTCAAATTTCCCATTAATCTATGATTATTATTCTTTAAGGGCAATATTTCACCGCCAGCCAATAAAACAATTATACAATCTAATTCTTTAACAAGCTTAATATTGCCTGATCTCTGCAATTTTCTGTATTGCCGCTTGAATTTATTAGAACGACGTATCGTATAGGACATAAATTATGCCAACAATTCTTTTTGCAACTCTCTAAAATTCTTAGCTGGCTTTAATCGTCCGGATTTATAATCTGCCCTCATTTCAGCTATGCTGTCCAACAAACTCTGTTCCTGCTCAACCGTAAATCCGTTTTCCGTCAAGAGTTGGAAAGGCACGCCCTGTTCACTAACAACCTTATTCAAATAAATCTTAATGCCCGTACTCATATCAAGCCCTAAACTATGAAATATCTTGGTCGCTTTATTTTTAATTTTTTTATCAACGCGAGCTTGAACTAATTCAGTCATATTTTTATAATTATTTGCTGTTTTCATTGTATTACATTGCCAATACAATGTCAACATAAGTTATCCACAACTAATTTAAAACAATAAAAATCCTGACCGTTCGATCAGGATTTTTTGTATGAAAACAAATTATTTTTTCTGATACCATCTGATAAAATAAACCTGACCAGCTTCCTTAGGCCCCATACCCATATTAATGATATCCACTACTTTACCAAGCTTGTCATAAGTAATCATATTTAAAAGGCCATTATGATTAGTTGCGAATTGATAAGAGGAAACACTATAAGCAGAAACGCCATCTGACGATGCTTTTGTGTTTAAAAAAGTTCCTGTGTCACAAGTGACTACATTATTGTTGGGTGCTTGACTTGTAGTTATACTATTGCAAGTGTATGACAATTTTTGACCCATACTATTATTAATTTGCTGAGTGACAACCACCTTTGTTTCAAGACCGCTATCAACACCTTTAATTAATTTAGCCATATCTTTACTATCAGGACTATAAACAAGATTCCAGTCCGACTCATTCGCCCGACTATTAATATAATCCTGAATTGACCTTGAAGCGACGTTTATTTTATTGACGATTGTACAGCTATTTTCCCTGCAAACAGTCGCCGCTCCCGCCATATTAAGCACGAATCCGCCCAAAACGACTCCGACCAAAAGCGCTGTGACGCTGACTAATTTTGTACTGGAAACCATTTTGGTTTGAACAGCAACTTGTTTTTTTTGAAACATATTTTTTTTAGTTAATAAATAAAAATGAGTTAATGAATCTCTCACCTTTAATTATACCCCCCCAACGCAAACTAACAAACTGCCGGCTGTGGATAACTAAAAACACTCCGCCGAAACGGAATGCCCTTAGGGTCTGGACCCGACCGGATTCGAACCGGCGTCTCAGTCTTCGCAAGAATGTGTTCTAACCGCTAAACTACGGGCCCGGTCAGACCATAGTAATTTTAACACAAAAATAAAATCTCGGGTATTAACCGAGATTTTATCTGCGAAGACCGAGGATTCCGTAATTAACGGAACACATTCCCTTAAATTCATTATATCACACTAGATCATTTTGTCAAGGCCAATGTTGTGGATAACTAAAAACACCATTGAATTAAGAAAACCGCTCTGGCTATTGCCAGAGCGGTGTTTGGTTAAATCGTACTGTTGTTAAGAAAAAATAATAAAATTGAGTACAGCTGTTCTATGGCTTTTTAAATTTCTTTTATTTCCGCTAGCTATTCAGCGCTAAAAAAACCGCTAAAACCCTCTCCAGATCCTCCAGCCATCTTCCGACCCTCCCATTGGTTGATTACTCAATATTATTAACACTATTCAATATTATCGATCTGGCATTTCAGGACGCCGGCCGGAATCTTCAATTCGAATTCATGGCCGATGCTCTTGCCCAAAAAGGCCTTGCCCAAAGGCGACTCATGAGAAATTCGGCCTTCAGCCGGATCGGCCTCGCTTTGTCCGACGATTTGGTATTTGACCTTCGTGCCGTTGTCGCAAGAAGCGTGAACGGTCGAACCGATTTGCACGATATCTGATTTCTTGGATTTAATAATGACGGCGTTCTTAATGATGGCTTCCAACTCCTGGATCCGGCCTTCGATAAAGCTCTGCTTCTCGCGAGCATCATGATATTCGGCATTCTCCGACAAGTCGCCCAAATCCCTGGCCTTGGCAATGCGATCGATAACCTCCGGCCGTTCGGCGGTCTTTAGGACTTCTAATTCTTCTTTTATTTTTTTCAACCCTTCCGGGGAAATATAGGAATCACTCATGGTTTTGGTAAAATTTAATGCAATTCAAAAAAACGGCCAAAGCGCTTTTTTGAGAAATTTATAATAAGATAAGTATAGCAAAAGCCGGCAAAACTGTCAACACCTGGGACCAATAAATGATAAAACAACGAAAAACCCCAGGAATACGGCAAAAAATTAACGGGCGGCCAGCCGATCTTTAAACCACCACTGCATGATATCCCTGGCAATCGGCGCGGCGACCGATGAACCCTCGCCTCCTTCCTCGACTAGGATGGTAATGGCAAAAGACGGCTTTTCATAAGGGGCAAAGCCAATAAACCAGGCATGGTTGGGCTTGGAGCTATTCCATTGGGCCGTGCCGGTCTTGCCGGCCGCCGCCACCGGCAGGGCGCTTAAGCTTCGAGCCGAGCCGGAAACGACTGCCTCGCGCATCCCCTCTCGGACAATCGCCAAATTAACGGGATCAATCGCCACCCCCCGGATCAATTCCGGCAGAAAAGACACTTTGGCGCCGTCAGGCCGGATCGCCTCAAGCGCCAGCCGCGGCTTGAATAACTTTCCGCCATTGGCCACAGCCGTCAAATAGCCGTTAACTTGCATCGGAGTAACCAGCAAATCGCCTTGGCCGATCGCCAGATGATAAGTATCGCCGATAAACCAAACCTGATCCTTAGCATCTTCTTTCCATTTGGCATCCGGCACGAAGCCGCTGCGTTCACCCGGCAAATCAAGGCCGGTACGGCTGCCCAGTCCGAACATCTTAAGATATTCAACCAGCCGATCCAAACCCAAACCCTGGAAGTCGCCATAGCCGCCGCCGATATAGTAAAAGAACGTATTGACGGAATTAGCGATCGCCGAAACCACATTGACCGAGCCGTGGCCGCCGGCCTTCCAATCGGGAAACCGCCACTGGCCGACGCTGATGCCGCCGACTGACAAGACCTTGGTCTCCTTAGTAATGATTTTTTCCTGCAAAGCGGCCGCGGCATAAACCGGCTTAATCGTCGAGCCGGACGGATATTCGCCAAAAATCGAGCGAGTGAATAAAGGATTATCTGGATCAGCCAGCAATTTGGCATACTCGGCCGAATTGATGCCGCCGGTAAAAAGATTATTGTCGAAAGAAGGATAATCGACCAGCGACAATATTTCGCCGGTCTGCGGATTGCTGATGATGACAACGCCCCGGCCAGCGGGAATCTTATCTTTCAGAATATCATGAACTTTTTCCTGCAACTCAGCATCGATCGCCAAGACGATATTATCGCCCGGAATCGGATCGGATTGCGAAACGACTTTTTTCTTCCGTCCAAGCGCGTCGACCTCGATCCGATCCTCGCCATGAACGCCCTTAAGATTGGCCTCGTATTGCTTCTCCAAGCCGGCTTTGCCGATATTGTCATTCAAAAGATATCGATCTGACAGCTGGCTGTATTCATCGGCGTCAATTTTTCCGATATAACCCAAGACATGGGATAATGATTCAGCCAACGGATATTGCCGCCAAGCATCGACGTTAAGCTCGACGCCGGGCAGTTCCTCGGCCAAAATCTTTATCTCCATGCCGGCGTCATAAGGAATGCCGGCCCGCAACTGGACGGGCTGGTAATAATTCTGATCGGCTTTGGCCAAGCGCTCGGCCATCTCCGCGGCCGGCACCTTGATAATGGCGGCTAGGCGATCCAACTCTGCCGCCAAAGCCGCCTCGTCTTTGGGCAAATCGGAAGGCAAAAGCGAAACCGAAAAGCCGAATAGATTATTGACCAGGACTTTATTATTGCGATCCAAAATCACGCCGCGATGGGCTTTGTCGTATTCGATCTTGATGCGGTTATTCTCAGCCAAAGCGAAATATCGCTCGCCGCCCACGATCTGCAGCCAAAAACTCTTGGCCAAAAGCACGACTAAGATCGCAATAATCGCCAAGAATAAAGCCAAGATCTTCCTGCGGCTGAGCGCCAAGCTCAAATAGCCGGTTTGAATGCCGCTGGAGCAATCGCCTGACAAATTGCAGCTCTCTTCCACCCAACCCAAGGAATTCTTCCGGTCCAGGGCGATCGGCTCAAGTTTTGCAAAAGGATCAACCATGGCGGCTTAAGTTATGAATACCGGCTTGAATTTTTTCGACCAAAAATTAATGAAATAATAAGCTCCAACCATCAATAATTCCGTCGTGGCAATCTGCCACAACACCTTATAAAAATAATCACGCTGCGGAAAATAATCGCTGAAGCCGAGCAGATAAGCCGAAGCGACCAAGCCGGCAAAAAACAAATTATGCAATAAAACGGCAATCAAGCCGAACAATAATAAAGAATGAAAAGAAAAATTAGAAAACAAATTATCAAACAACAGCTTCAGCGCCAAGGCGGTCAGGAATAAAGAGCCGGCCAGCAAGCCGAAAGGCAAGCCGGAATAAACATCCAGCAGCAAGCCGGAGGCCGTCGCGAATAAAACCACCCAATGGAAATCAGCTAGGTTCACCAAGATAATCAAAACCGCCAAAACCAAATTGATCCGGCCGTTAAAAAAGCTGATGCTGCTGCCGGCAACTAATTGAAGGATAACTAGGGCAACCGCCAAAGCGATATAAGATTTATTTTTCATCGGCAGAATTTAAGGAATAATCGCCAAAACATCGCTTAAGCCGTCCAAGGCGATAATCGGCGTTAAAATGGCCGTTTTAAAAATTTCACTCTCCACCGAACGCACGCCGGCCACCTTGGCAATCAAAAGATTTTTAGGTATTTTTCCCTCCAAGCCGGAAGTAACGACCAAATCGCCGTCCCTGATTTCTTGATTCTGCGGGATATTGGTCATTGAGAACGACAAGCCGTATTGGCCTTCGACCAGGCCGACCGTATGATCAAGATTCTGGATCGTCGCCGCCACCCGGCTTCGATTATCCGACAAAAGCACGACTTTGGAAAAATCATCCGATACTTCGCTGATCTTGCCGATTAAAATGCCGCTATCGGCGATCACCGCCAAACCCTTTTCCAAACCGTCCCGGCGGCCGCGATTGATGATAACTGACCGGGATAAGGGATCAGAAACTCCGGAAATGATCTTGGCGGCAACGAACTTGAAATCATTCTCATCGATGAAATTCATTTCTTTTTTCAACAACGCATTCTCTTCTTCCAATGCCTTGAATCTCGAGGCATCGATCGCCGCTGCGACTAATTCCGCCCGAAGCGATTCGTTCTCCTTGATCAAGTCGCGTTTCTTCAGCCAAAAGTCATAAACGCCGGCCCCGCCGCCGTAAATACTTCCGGCTAATTGCTGAACCGGGCTGAAAACGGCCGCAATCACGCCCTCGATCGGCCGCAACCAGCCGATATAATGGAAAAAAACGGCCAAAAGAATCGCCGTTAGCCCGATAATCGATGATTTGATCATTTTGTCAAACATAGCCAACTGAAAAAATTACTGCGAAGTCGGCAAAACGATATCTTTAAGCAATAAAGTGTCATCCAATAAGAAGCCCAAGCCGCGGACCGCGCAGGTCTGCGGATCATCGGCCACATGCACGGGAATCTCAATGGCCCTGGAAACCAGAATGTCCAAGCCCTTCAGCTGAGCGCCGCCGCCGGTCAAATAGATTCCTTTCTGATAAATATCAGAAACCAATTCCGGCGGGGTTGTTTCTAAAGTGGCCTTGATTGTGTCGATGATTTTAGCGACTGATTTTTCCAAGGCCTCTCGAACCTGGGCGTCATTGATCCTGACCTCCTTGGGCAGACCGGTCAGAATATCCCGGCCGCGCATCGGCATTTCCAATGCTTCCGGCAACGGCGAAGCCGAACCGATTTTTTTCTTGATATCCTCGGCCACCATTTCTCCCAAAACCAAAGAGAATTCATCGCGAGCGAAATTAATGATATCCCGATCCATGGCTAAGCCGGCCACGCGCGAGCTTTTCCAATTGACGATGCCGTCCAAAGAAATGACAGCGACCTCAGTCAATCCGCCGCCCAGATTAACCACCATCGAGCCGGTCGGATCTTGAATGGGAATCCGAGCGCCGATCGCCGTCGCCATAATATTCTCCACCAGGCCGACTTCGCTGGCGCCGGCGGCCAACAGGACATCTTCCACCGCCTTCTTCTCCACCGCCGTGACGTCCAGCGGCACGCCGACAATGACTCGCGGCATGGCGGAAAAAGACAGCTTGCTCAATTTAACCTTATTGATGAAATACTTGAGGATTTTTTCCGTCACCTCGAAATCGGAAATAATGCCGAATTCCAGCGGCTTAGTGGCGGTGATATGCGGCGGGGTCTTGCCCAGCATCCGCCGGGCCTCATCGCCGATCGCCAAAATCTGGTCGGTGCGGTTATTAATCGCCACGACCGAGGACTCATTAATAACAATACCCCGATCCTGCTGGAAAACCAGGGTATTGCAGCTGCCCAGGTCGATGCCCAAGCCCTTATTGAATTTGCCGAAAAATTTTTTAAACACGATAATTAGAGTTTATTAATCGCCTCCTTAAAATCCATCAATTCCGACTGTTCTCCGCCCCGCTGTTTCACTTCAACCTTGCCGCCGGTCTTCTCGCTGACCACCAAACGCCAAGGCAAACCCAGCAGATCGCTGTCGACGAATTTCTGTCCGGCCGAAACATCGCGATCATCATATAAAACCTCGACATCGGCGGCGACCAGCCGATCATAAAGCTCGCGCGCCGCCTCATCCCGTTTCAAAGAAATCAAATGGACGGCAAACGGCGCCACGCTCTCCGGCCAAACAATTCCTCGGTCATCATGATGCAACTCGACGATCGTCGCGGCCAAACGGGAAATGCCGATGCCGTAAGAAGCCATCAAGATCGGAATTTTCCGGCTGTTTTCATCATTGACATAGCCATTCATGTCTTTGGCATACTTATCGCCAAATTGAAAAATATTGCCGACTTCGATGCTTTTGCCCTCTTGGACGACAACGCCGCACTTGGGGCAGGCATCGCCGGCTTTGACCTCAGTAATTTCGCTATTCTGCGCCCAATCGCAAGACCCGCAATAAAAAATCCGATCCTCGCCCGCCTCGGAGACCACTTGGAATTCGTGGGAAAATTTCTGAGTGAAAATGCCGCCCGAGGCCTCCACCACTTTCGCGTCCAGCCCCAGCCGCCGATAAATCTTCAAATAAGCGTCGATCAACTGCTGATAATACTGATCAAGATCGGCCTGGCTGGCGTGGAAACTGTAGAGGTCCTTCATCATGAATTCCCGGCCGCGCATCAAGCCACCCTTCGCCCGCAACTCGGCGCGGAATTTATTCTGGATCTGATACACGGACAGGGGCAGATCCTTGTAGGAATTGATGAAACGGCGGATCAGATCATAAACGACTTCTTCATGCGTCGCCGCCAAACCCAGATCCTTGTCGCTGGCATCCTGGAATTGATACATGACTTCTTTAAGCGACTCCCAACGGCCGGTTTCCTCCCAAATATTCTTCGGCTGCAAGGCCGGCATAAGCAATTCCTGGCCGCCGACGGCATTCATTTCCGACCGGACAATCGCCGAAATCTTTTCCAGCACGCGCCAGCCCAGCGGCAGATAAGTGTAGACGCCGGCCTGCAACATATCGATATAACCGCCTTGAACCAAATATTTATGGCTGGCAGAAACCGCATCTTTGGGCGGGTTTTTCAGGGTTTTGGGAAATAATTTTGATTGGAGCATAAATTGGTTAGCTTAGGGCTGATAGCGGTATTTTAAGGTTAATAACCGGCTTTGTCAAACTCCGAAAATCCGGCCAAAAAGGCCTTTTTTTTCTTCAATTGCCGGCGTGACGCGGCTGGAAAACCGCTCCTCTTTCAATTTGGCCATCGCACCGGTGATTCTAGCGGCCTCCGCCTCGACGGCCTCGCCCTCATACTCGCCATTATGGGCGCTCGAACCCTCGTAAGAGGCCTGTTTCTGATCAAGATGAAGATTGATTTCGCCGGAACTGATGTAAATATGGAAACGCGGATAAAAACCCGAACCTAATCGGCGCGACCAGCTCGGTTCGGCGGCGCGAGGATCGTTCACTTGGCCATAGCCAGCTCGACGGACAACTTCAATCGCATTCAATTCTGGCAAAACCGGTATTTTCATATTTGATTGACTTTTTTAGTTGGTTATAATATACTGATAATACATTGATTAAACCGGCTGGCTCTTTCTATTATAATTTTCCCCAACCAATGGAGGTGAGGCCATGGCGCAGAGATGCAAAATTTTTACAGCGGTCGACAGTTGGATAGCAACTTGCACCCCTCAAAACGACCTTGACGAGAGAGTTAACAGATTTCTAACCGATGGCAAAAAAGTTATCCACCAATCAACTTCACTAACCACCATTGAGGGGACTAAAACTCTACTTTGCGTAACCCTTATCTACGAAGACGTTGAAAAATTAGAAGCTTAATGAAATTGACCTCGCTCTTATCGCTCAATCCCGACTTGTCGGGATTTTTTTCATCTTAATTTTTACCAGCCGATCAATCGTCCCAAGGCCTGCATTATCTTAGCGCCGTATTTGGCCAGATCGCGGTAAGTGATGGCAACGATTAAAATCATCAGCAAAATAAAACCGATATTGTGGACAGTGTTCTCTAACTTGCTGTCAGCGGCTTTGCCTCGCATTTTTTCAATCGCTAAAAACATAATTCGTCCGCCATCGAGGGCCGGAAAAGGCAAGATATTAATGATTGCCAGATTCAAAGACAATAGAGCGGCGAATTGCAAAACATAAATCCAGCCCAACTTGGCTGCCTGCCCGGTCATGACCGCAATGCCGACCGGACCGGCAAAATCCAAACCAGCCGAGGGGCCGCCGAATAATTGCTTGATTAGACCAAAAATCGCCAAAATAATCGTCGCCAGCCAAAACCAAGTGACAGCCAGCGCTTCCCGCAAAGCCAAATACCAAGGGTAACGGACGATACCGATATCAACGATGGCCACGCCTAAGCCGATTATTCCATCCGTTTCGGCTATGATAATTTCTTTTTCCAAAAAAACACCGCTACGATCCAACTTCACCATCACCGGCTGATTTTCCTTAGCCGCCAAATAAGCTTTAAGTTCGTCGCCGGAGCCGATGGCCGCGTCATCGACTTCAGAAATTATATCGCCGGCTTGCAAGCCGGCTCCGGCTGCCGGAGAATCGGCCAGCACTTCGGCGATCTGCACTTGAGGCGCGGAAATAAACCGGCCGCCAGGATTGTTGCCGACTGAAGTCGGCATGCCGATCATAAAGCCAAGGGCCAGCAAACCGACGCAAAGCAAAACATTCATCGCCACGCCGGCCGCTAGTATCATCGCTCTCTGCCAAATCCGGCGATGGCCGAAACTGTCTTCATCAGCCGCCGCTTCGCCATTTTCGCCTTTAATCTTGACGAAACCGCCGACTGGAATCCAATTAAGCGAATAAATCATCGGCTCATTCGGCCGGACTTCGCGATTGCCCCAAACCAGCCGCCATTTTTTCTTAGCCGCCGGAACCCGGCTCTCTTGGCCGTCGACAATTTTCTCCGGCCGGCCAGCCCGCCAGAATTGCCAACCCGCCAATCGCGGCGGCAAGCCCATGCCGAATTCATCGATTCTGACGCCGAACAGCCGAGCCATTAAAAAATGACCGAGCTCGTGCACGAACACGAGCAAGGAAAGTATCAAAGCAAATACTAATATAGTGATGATCATAATTTATTGATTGGATCTACACAGTCATGATTTCCGCTTCTTTCCGATCTGCCAAATCCTTGATTTGATCGTTATAGGCGCCGACCTGCTTGTCCAACTCTGCCAATAAGCCGAATTTCTCATCCTCGCCGAACTCCTTGTTTTTTTCCGCCTCAATGACTTCTTCTTTGGCCTTGTCTCTGGCGATTCTGATGGCAATCTTGGCGTCTTCAGTTTTTTGATTCAGGATTTTAGCGATTTCTTTGCGCGACTCCTCGGTCAGCGGCGGCAGATTAATCCTGATTTTATCGCCATCATTAACCGGATTAAGATTCAAATTAGCTTCGATAATGCCCTTTTCGATTTCTTTGATAATACTTTTATCCCAGGGCTGGATTACCAGACAGCGGGCGTCAGGCACATTGACGCTGGCGACATTGATGATCGGATTCATCGCGCCATAGGCCTCCACGCGGACGCTATCGAGAATGGCCGGATTGGCCCGACCGGTTTTTAAGCCGCCAATTTCCGTTTGGAAATGTTCAATGGCCTTGGCAAACTCTCCTTTATGATTGTCGATAATGCTCATATGGGAAATTATGAATTATGAATTACCTGCCCGCATTGCTACGCTGCGCAAAGCGTTGCAGGCGGGTGAATTATAGACACCAGATAATTAATTGCTTGATTGCTTGGTTGTCAAATAGACGACATTGCCGCTGGCCGGGCTGATTTTGATATCGGTCGTCGAACGGCTGTAGGGCAACTGCTTAGATGACCAAGAAAGGCCGCCGTCAGATGTCTTGACCAAAGTCGAAGCGGTAGCGTAATAAAATTCATTGCTATTAGCCGGATTCACCGCCACCATCAGGATATTGGTCGTCTTGTGAGCCGGCAATAATTCGATAATCCGCCAGGTATTGCCGCCGTCAACCGTTTTCAATAAGCCGAACTTAGAAATGAACAGCAAGGAATTAGGCGTCGCCGCATCATAAATCAGCTTGCGGTATTCGTGGCTGCCGACATAGGACTCCAGTCCGGCGCCAAGCGAACTCCAACTCGCGCCGCCAGTCAAACTTTTGAACAGGCCTTTCTTGGCCGAACCGACAAAAACGATCCTCGGCTCAAACGGATCAATCACGATATCCATGATCTTATCCCGCTCTAACCGATAAGACGTCACCCAAGCATGGCCGCCGTCTAAGCTTTTAAGCACCTCGCCCTCGCTCGTGCCTAAATAGACAACGCCGCCGCTCTTCGGATCAACCGCCAAGGCCGTCAAAACAACTTGGCTTTTCTGATGATAATAAATATTATTCCAATCGCGGCCGCAATTTTCCGTCTTGAATAATTTATTGGCGGCAGTCGCGTAAATGACGCATTTATTCTGGCTGTCAACCGAAATGTCATTAATGCTGCCAGCGGTCAACGCTTTGAATTGCTGCCAGGAATTACCGCCGTCAATGGTATAAAAAATGCCATTGGCTGCGGAGGCGGCGTAAACCGTCAACGGATCCTGCGGATCGAGCGTCAAACTGTTGATATCGGCGGTATTCAAGGTCAAAATCCGGCCTCGAGTGGCCATTAGATCGTTGATTTGCATAAAGGTCTTGGCGCCGTCGTTGGATCGCCAAACGCCGCCGCTCGACTTGGCTGAGGATGTCTGATTGGTCGAAGCCAGCGTGCAGCCGGACAGCAGGACGGCCGCCGCCGCCAACGCAATCACTCTGCCTAAGGGATTTGCCATATTTTTTGTGGTTAAATAGTATCTTAGTATCTTTACAAATTAATAACCAAGTTCTCTAGAATATTCTTGCTGGAAATATTGGCGTCGAGCATTCTTTTCGCTTCAGCCAAAAAATAATCGGCTCTCAAAATCCGCCCCCAGCTTAGTTGTTCCGAACCGGACATTTCCTTCACGGCTCGAAGATCGGCCAAATCGGCTTGATTGCCGTTTCGCGCCAAAATCAAATCGCGCAAGGCGGTCTGCCAATCAGCCAGTAAACCGATTAATTTTTTAATATTGAGCGACTCATCTTTTTCCCAGCTAATAACAGTATCAATCGATGAGAGACGCGCCGACAAATCAGATCGGAACAGATTAATGAAATCGGCAAAACGCTGCTGTTTTTCCGCCAGGGCCTCGGGGTTTTCCGCCAGCGTCATCGCTGTTCCCGGACGCCCTAAGGCCAAACGAGAAATCCGGCCGGCTTTTTCCTCGCCGACGCCGCGGCTGAGCAAAAACTCCTTGATTTCTTCTTTTCTGACCGGCAAAAAATTAAGCACCAGTGATCGTGACAAAACGGTCTTAGGCAATCGGGAAATATCCGAGGTGATCAGGATAATCGCCGTTTTTGCGGTCGGTTCTTCCAAAACCTTCAGCAAGGAATTGGCCGAATTGCCGTTGAGCGCTTCCGCTTCCTCGATAATGGCGATTTTCCAGCCGCGCAACAGCGTGCTTTGCGACAATTTTGACTTCAATTCACGCACCTGCTCGACCGAGATATCGCGTTTCAATTTACTGGTTTTCTCATCAATCAGCCGCCGCAAATAATAAATATCAGGATGGATCTTACTGTCGATCTGCCGGCAAGCCGGACATTCGTTGCAAGGAAGATATTCGCCGCGGCCAGAGCAAAAAAGCGTCTTGATGAATTTAGCCACGGTCGTTTCCTTGCCCAACCCGTTGCCGCCGGCAAAAATATAAGCATGCGAAACCTGGTTATTGACAATGGATGATTTCAAATAATCGGTAATCCGGCCATGGCCGCACACCTCCCAGAGAAAACGGCGGGTTTTGTCTGTTGCCGATGACTCCATACAATTAAATCTTAACACAAAACCGGCCGCTCTGGCAACTTTGACGCTATTGCGTTTTTAAGCTGGCTGACAATCAAAAAACCCAAAAAAACACGCGGTTATTTTGGCTAAAGGCGTGTTTTTTTTAATTTAAATTTTATCACAAACAATTCATCTCACCCCGATCGCTTGCCGGACTTGGACTAATTTGGCATCAGCTTTAGCGCCAGCTGATTTAGCGCCGGCCTCCAAAACACCAAAAATATAATCCTTATCTTTGGCCAACTCGGCCCGTTTAGTCCGAAAAGCTGCGGTGTATTCTAAAATATTATTCAACAGAATCTCTTTGGACTCCTGATAGCCGATCCCGCCCTGCTCATAGCGATCACGCAATTCATCCAGCATCGGCAGCGAGAATAATTTATGAAAAGTGAAAACATTGTCTTCTTCCGAATGCTTCTTGTCCGCCACGCCCTTGGAATCGGTCTTGATTGACATGATTTTTTTCCGCAGCGTCGCCTCATCCTCAAACAAGCCGATAGTATTGCCTCGGCTCTTGGACATTTTCTCGCCGTCAGTCCCCTTAATCGTTAGCTCCGACATGATATAGGGCTTCGGCTCTTTGAACAGCGGCTGATAAGCATGGTTGAATTTATTGGCCAGCTCGGCGGCCATTTCCAAATGCTGTTTCTGATCTTGGCCGACCGGCACCAAATCAGCATCATAAAGCAGGATATCCGCGGCCATCAGCACCGGATAACAGAACAACCCCATATTGATCTCTTGCCGTTTGGCGACCGCGTCTTTATAAGCATGAGCGCGCTCCAGATATGGCAAGGGCAGCAGGCAATTGAAAATCCATTGCAACTCGCAAACCTGCGGCACATCCGATTGCTTGAATAGCACGGTCCGCTTCGGATCCAAACCGATCGCCAGATAATCCAAAATAAGATTCCAAGTGTAATCGCGCAATTCGTCCGGATTCTTCAGTTGATTCAACGCATGGTAATCGGCGATAAAAATATAATTGTCAAATTCGCCTTGCAGATCGACGAATTGCTTCATGGCGCCGAAGTAATTGCCGATATGGATCCGGTTGGTCGGCTTGACGCCGGAAAGCAGTATTTTTTTAGCCATAATTAATCGCGGTTATTTTTTTATCAGCAAATCTTTCAAATATTCTTTCAATAAATCAGCCAGAACAACAGCCAATCTATCAATACTCTCGCAGGTTTGGCCGTCCGGGGAATAGGTTGTCTCCGCCGCCCGGCCGGAAGCGGTAACGCCGATAGCGACAACGGCAATGCCGCGATCGCGCAAGCCAGAAATGTAAACTTCTTCACCCTGATTGTTTTTCACCCGGCCGCCATCCAAAGCCGACTTGACCCTGGCGGGATCGTCGCTCTCGCCATCAGTAAAAACAATAACCACCTTGCGTAATTTTTTATCTTTTATTTTTTGCCATTCTTCCGGCGTCACCTCATCTCTAATCTTCTCTAAAACTAAAAAATCCATGGTGCTGCTGCCAGGCGCGGTAGCCAAGTCCTTATAAACACTGACTCTTTGTTTTTCCGTCAATTGTTCGGATAGCGGTTTCAGTATTTTCACTTCCGCCTGACCGCCGAAACTCCAAACTTCGCTTCTGACATTCAAATCGTGTTTCAAGTCAGAACGCGCTTCCTCCAGCTCGTCGCAAAACTCCTTCAACGCCTCTAAAGCCAGCATTATAGCTTGACGTTGTTCGCGCGCCTTAGCGCCGTTCATGGAACCGCTGCGATCGCCGACCAAAACAACATCGAAATCGCCGTATAATTCCTGCGGCAAGTCCTTTTTTTCCTGCGACTCCCAAACCTCCGGTTCGTTCTCGCCGCTCATCACTGCCGCCACCGCTTCAGCCGGACGGATTAATATTTCCCCCTCATTCAGCGGATGCTTGGGCGCATAGCGCTCTTGCCGCCGTTCGGCGATAATCCGACGAAAAATTTTTCGCAGCTCTTCTATCACTTGCTCGCCCGTCTCCGGATTTTCCAAATTTTCCAATTGCGAAAAATATGCCTGGTAATCCTTAATCTCCTGCCAACTGACGCCCTCGGCTCGCGCATAGGCCTCTCGCGCCGCTTGCTCGGCATCCCGGCCGCGCTGCGACTCGATATAATCTTTTATTTTTTTCTCGATTTTATCCGATGAATAATCAATCGGCTCAATATTCTTAACGTCAAAATCATCGTATTCATCCCGGAAATAATCCTCCGGATTAATCGGCTCGCCCGATTCTTCGGCATCTTCAACGCTCGGACCAGCCCGCTTATTGCCCTCCGATTTCTTATCCGTTTTTTTTGATTTGCCTTTTGGTTTTTTCTTTTCACTTCCGTCGTTCGACTCAGCGCCCTCATCGCCGTCTTCCGGCTCGCCTTCAGTCCGATCTCCGCCCTCTCCCGATTCAGGATTTCCATCTCCGCTGCTCTTGCCTTTATTTTCTTGTCTTTTCTCTTCCACATCTTCTTTAAACAATCTCTCATAAATCGGCTCCAAAAATCTGGCCTGCAATCTCAGCCGCATGGACATCGGCGTATCCGGCCGCGTGGCGTATTCTAATAATTTCACTCCGTTGCTTTCAATCGTTTCTAATTTGTCTATTTCCGCCTGCACTTCCAGATCTAAGACCAATTCCTCCGTAAGCATGGCGCGCTGCTTTAAGGCGTAAGCGAATTGCAAATGCTTCGGCTGATCAGTCAAATTATTTTCCGGAAAAAGATCTTCGCGATATTTCCTTTCTATCGCGTCTGTCAATACGGGCGCCCGCGAAGCCACACGCCAATCCATTTTTACATCGCCATAGCAATTGTCCAGAATGCCGAAACGGCGATTGGCTTTGATTTTTCTTATGTGCCTTTGCCAAATTCCATCTCCGCCGTCTTCAGCTAATAATTCCTTCATTTCTCGGAAATGTTCGAATTCATGGCAGACACTGGACATGATTTTTCCTTTGTCCCAACCCTTCTCTTTATAACGACTCGGCTCGACAAAAATCGTGCCGTTTTCCAAATCAATCGCAAAAGTGCCCAAACCCTCCGGCGACGGTTCGATCCTGATTGACGAATCACCGGCGTATTTTTCTAAAAATTGCCGATGCCGGCCGAAAAAATCCTTTATTTCCGCCAATTCGCCTTTAAATTTTCCCGGCTGTCCGGCTTCCGGTGTATTTGGCATAAAACTTCTTCATCAAATCATTTTATAGATTAATTGTAGCATTTTAAACTCGCTCCCGGCAACTCTGACCGGCTCAAAACCAGATCAATAATCTCCTGCCTTAGGTGGTAGGATCGGCAATGGCTTAAAAGCCCCAAATATGAAGTTAAATTTCGACGAT
>JBAZMO010000001.1:0-64611 GCA_041649655.1 Patescibacteria group bacterium | reverse complement strand
CGGCGAAACATAACTCAAACCGCAAATCGCCAAAAACGACAATTGAAAACCGATATCAGCCAACAGAATGGCCGGATTAACTAAAATCATCAACGCGGCCGTCAACACCAAGACATTGGCAATCCGGCTGGCGCGGCCGATCTTTTTAGCATACATGACCGCCAGCGCCATGATCGCCGAACGCACTGCCGAGGCCGGCGCGCCGACCAACGCCACATAAAAGGCGATGATCAGAGCCATTGGCCAAAACGCCTTCGGCCGTGACCAGCCCAACGCCAACAATAACTCCAGCAAGGCCACGGCAATAATGGCGATATGATCGCCGGAAATCGCGATGATATGGGTCAAACCGAGATCAGAAAATAATTGCGCGTACTTTTCCGGCAGACCCCGGCCATCGCCTAACAAGATGCCTCGCAAAAGCGAGACCTCCGGCTCGCTAATAGCGGCATTAAGCGAACGGAACAGATGATCCTTAAAATCAAAAAATAAACCGACCGGCGAACGACTGGCCGAAATCGCGGTATTAATGTCGGCAAACCCGCAATAGACAAAAATCCCGCTCTTGGCCAGATAACGGCCGTAATCAAAGTCCTCAATCAATCCCGGCAACTTCAAAAAGCATTTGACCTTAAGCGTGTCGCCATAGCGATAGTCCGGATAAAGCGGCGCGGTGATCAGCACTGAACCGGAGACCCTTTTTACTAATCCGGCTTGTTTCAGCTCCGCAACCGCTACAGTCAGTTTTTGACTGCCTAAACGATTGTCAACCGCTCGGACTGCGCCGATAAACTCCTGCGTCGAACTGACATAATGATAAATTTTCGACTGATCGCCGTAATCAGGCAAGGAAACGCCGTAACGCCAAAAACCGAATAACAGGCAGCAGGTGAAAATCAAACAACATCGCAACAGCCGGCGACGTTGGTTAAAAAATAAGCCAAGCGAGATAACGCCGGCGCACAGCGATAAGAGCAAGCAAAAAACCGCCAAGGGCGGACAGGTAAAAAAATCAGCGGCAGCGACGCCGATTATAAACAACAACGAATAATAAAAAAGCGCCCTGGATCTGGACCGGCAAAGATCAAACCAAAACGCCTCCATGACTGAAAATTATTTCTTAATTATTTTCTTTTTAACGCCGACTCCGGCCTTATCGGCTTCGACCGACCCGCCGGCCAGCCACTTCAAATAGGCCTCGACAAAATCATCGAACTCTCCGTTCAAAACCCGATCAGTGTCGTTGGTCTCCTGGCCGGTGCGATGATCCTTGACCAAGCGATAGGGCTGCAAGACATAAGATCTGGCCTGATTGCCCCATTCGGCTTGGCGATGTTCGCCTTTTATCTTCTGCAAATCCGACTCGGCTCGCTCTTCGTAATATTTGACCAATTTGGCCTTAAGGACTTTCAGCGCCGTATTCTTATTCTGCAATTGAGAACGCTCATTCTGACACTTGACCACAATACCGCTGGGCAGATGAGTAATCCGCACCGCCGAATCGGTGGTATTGACTGACTGGCCGCCATGGCCGCCGGCTCGAAACACATCAATTTTCAAGTCGTCCTCTTTCAATTCGATCTTACCCGTCTCCTCAATTTCCGGCAAAACCTCAACTAAGGCAAAAGAAGTATGACGCATTTTTTCGGCGTCATAGGGCGATATCCTGACCAGGCGATGAACGCCGTTCTCGCTTTTGAGCCAGCCATAGGCGTAATTGCCGGCTATCTCCAAGGTGACGCTCTTGATGCCGGCCTCGGCGCCGGCCGTTTCATCCACAATTTTCGCTTCAAAGCCGTGCCGTTCGCAAAAACGCAAATAAGACCGCAGCAATAAGCCGGCCCAATCCATCGCATCAACGCCGCCCGTGCCGGCATGGATGGATAAAATAGCATTGCCCTGGTCATAATCGGAAGAAAAAAGGATGGCGAACTCCAGCGTCTGGAATTGCTGCTCTAACCCCAACAACTTATCCTTTATCTCTTGCTCATGCTGGCTGATCTCCTCCGCCTCGATAAAAATGTGAGCCAATTCCAACAATTCCGCCGTCTCCTGGCGCAATTTTTCCCAAGTTGAAATTTCCGCCTGCAGATTCTGCTGTTTACGGCTCAGTCCTTTCGCCCGATCCTGATCAGACCAAAAATCAGGGGCGTTCATTTCCCCTTCCAATGACTTCAATTTTAGTTTCTTTTGGTCCAGGTCAAAGTAACCTCCACGTGCCGTTGATCCGATCGGCCAAGACCTTGATTTGAGTTATTATTTCATCCATAAATTAATAGAAATAAAGAAACAAGAAATTAAGAAATAAAGAAAAAAACTCCTCCACTCCAATCAAAATAACGCCGAGCGCTAAAGCCCCAAACTTTTAATCAAACTCGCGCTAGTGGCAAAGCCCTTAATGAAATCAGGCACATAAAAAAGCGCTAAAATCGCCGGCAAGACAATCAAGGCGATCCAAATAAGAGAAACGATCGTCCGCCACCGCATATAGGATTTGATCCTGCAAATTTCTTCTTTCAAAATCTTGGTATCGGCCAGATTTTCCACCAGTAATTTTTTTATGTCATCATCGATATTGGCATCAGTCATATTTTTATCTTATCGGATTAAGCATTTTTTGACGCTGCCGGCCGCTAAAGCTCGCATCGTTTCCAATTCTTCAGCAGCAAACTGCCGGCCGCAGAATTTATCGCCGGCCAACGGAACGTTCTGGGAATAATTCTGCAAATAATACAGCTTAGCCCCCTTAATGGCTTGTGCCATTTTTCCAACGTCTTCCGAGGTATGCAGATTTTTGACCAAAGTCGAACGGAATTCATAAGGCAGGCCTGATTTCATGACCAGCTTGATGCTATCGGCAACTTGGCCGGCCGGCACGCCGGAAAACTTCTGATAATCAGCCAGCGGTCCCTTGATGTCCATAGCGATATAATCAATCAGCTGTTCGCCGATCAAGTGCTGCAAAATATCGGCCGCCAAGCCGTTCGTATCCAACTTGATCGCATAGCCGATCTGTTTCATCTGCTTGAGAAAATCCGGCAGATCTTCTTGCGCCAACGGCTCGCCGCCGCTAATCACTAAGCCGTCAAGATACTTCTTGCGTTTCTTCAGAAAAGCGATGACTTCCCGCTCATCATAAAGATTATCATCGCTGAGCAATTCCGGCAAGACCAATTTGTAATTATAGCAAAAAGGACAGCGCATATTGCACCCGGCGGTGAAAATGATGGCTGCCAATTTTTGCGGATAATCCAACAAGGTTACGGGCTGGAGTCCTCCGATTCTCATATCTTTAAGCGGTGCATTCTTATCCTCATGAAGCCGCTGCTTCGCCTTGGCAGGCGCAATGGGACTCGAAGTTGGCTCGATCGCCGAACTCCGACTGCTTGCCGGGGTTCCATTGATCGACCGGCCGGATATAGCCGACCACGCGCGAATAAACCTCGCAGGGCTGCCTGAGATTCTCTTTGTTGTCACCTTCCATATGGTTTTTTTTAAGAATTTTTAATTTTTAATTTTATAAATAATTTTTTAATTTCTTAATTTTTAAACATTAAAACATTTAGACATTATTTAAAAATTACAAAATTAAAAATTATTTTACTCTTGACTATAACGGTAACTTCTCCTTCTGCTCCCTGATATAGCCGATTTCACCGTCGCAAATCGGGCAGAAGCGCTGTTCGCCCGGCAGATAGCCGTGCTTGGGGCAGATCGAAAAAGTCGGGGTCAGGGTATAATAAGGCAAATGGAAATTCTCAGCGATTTTTCTGACCAAATTCTTGGTGCTGGCAATATCCGGCATCCTCTCGCCTAAAAAAACATGGACGACCGTGCCGCCAGTATACTTAATCTGCAAACCGTCTTGCTTTTCCAAAACATCAAAAATATCAGTGGAGTAATTAACGGGAAAATGCGAAGAATTAGTGTAATAGGGCGCGGCATTATTCAAGCGGTACTGCTGTTCATTGGCGACCGCAATATCGGGATAAAGTTCTTTGTCTTTTTTGGCGAAACGATAAGTGGCGCCCTCGGCCGGCGTTGCTTCCAAATTATACATCTCATCATCTTCCTCTTGATATTGAGTCAAGCGAGAAAGCATGAAATCCATGATTTTCTCGGCAAATTCTCCGCCCTCTTTGGACGATAACGGCTTGCCCAAATAATTGACGATGGCCTCGTTCATGCCATTGATGCCGATCGTATTGAAATGATTCCGCCAGTATTCTCCGAAACGTTCCTTGATTTCCGACAAATAAAATCGAGCGTAAGGGTATAAGCCCATTTCAGTGAAGTCCTCCAATACTGCGCGCTTCAATTTAAGCGACTGACGCGCCAAATCCATTACTTGGGACAAACGGGAGAAAAAAGCCGATTCGTTGCCCTTGAATTGATAGCCGATCCGCGGCAAATTGATCGTGACTACGCCGATCGAACCGGTCAAAGGATTGGCGGCAAACAAGCCGCCGCCGCGTTTCCTGAGTTCGCGGTTATCCAACCGCAACCGACAGCACATCGAACGGGCATCTTCCGCCTTCATGTCGGAATTGACGAAATTAGCGAAATAAGGAATGCCGTATTTGGCAGTCATCTCCCAAATCGGATCCAGGTTCTCATTATCCCAATTAAAATCCTTGCTGATATTATACGTCGGAATCGGAAAAGTGAAAACCCGCCCCTTGGCATCGCCCTCCATCATGACTTCGGCGAAAGCGCGATTGATCAGATTCATTTCCAGCTGGAATTCTTTGTAGGTCTCCGGCTGCGGCACACCGCCGATAACCGCCGGCTCATTGGCCATCGTCGACGGACAGATCAAATCAAAAGTCAGATTGGTAAATGGCGTTTGGAAGCCCACCCGAGTCGGCACGTTCATATTGAAAACGAATTCCTGAATGCCTTGCTTGACCTGCTTGTAATCCAAACCCTCATAGCGGATAAACGGCGCCATCAAAGTGTCGAAACTGGCAAAGGCCTGAGCGCCGGCCGCCTCGCCCTGCAAAGTATAGAAAAAATTAACCACTTGGCCCAAAGCGGCACGGAATCTTTTAGGCGGTTTGCTCTGCACCTTGCCCTCGACGCCGCAAAAACCGACTCGGATCAAGGTCTGCAAATCCCAACCGCAGCAATAAACCGCCAAAATCTGGAGATCATGAATGTGCATGACGCCGTCATTATGGGCGTTCCTGATTTCCGGCGGATAAATCTTATTAAGCCAATAATTGGCCGAAACCGCCGAAGCGACATGATTATTCAAACCTTGAAGGGAATAAGCCATATTGGCGTTCTCTTTGACCCGCCAATCCATTTTCTTCAGATAACCCTCGATGATATCATTGGAATTCAATAATTGCTTCAATTCTCTCAAACGGGCGTGCTGTTCGCGATAGATGATATAGGCCTTGGCCGCTTTGACTAAGTCCTCCTTGATCATGACCTCCTCAACAATGTCCTGGATCTCTTCAATGGCCGGAATCGACCGGGGATGGAATTTATCATTCAAAACGCCGATGACTTGATCAGACAATCTTTGAGCCAACGGCTCATCATCGCGCCCGACGGCCGCCAGCGCCTTATAAATCGCCAAAGTCACTTTAGCTTGGCTGAATTCGGCGATTTCTCCGTTGCGTTTTTTGATTTGCGCTATTTTTGACTCCATAATTATAAGAAATGATTTTTCCGCTACTGACCTAATGGCCGCCCCCTCTTAGAATCTAATTATACCCGTCCAAGACAACACTGGCAAGGCGCTTTTTCATTGGCTTTTTTAGAAAATAAACCGGCGCTGTGGATAAAGTTTTCAACCCGAAGATAACTCAAAAAAAATCAATCCGCCAGAAGCGGACTGACCATGGCCAAGCCGATTTTTTACCGATTATTTCATCTTCTTCCTGATAAAACTGGGCAATTCCAAGTCATCATCATCGTCTTCGTCCAAAAGCCGGACCGGGGCCTTGGAAGGAACAGAACGAGAATCAAAATCATCATTAGCCGTTGCCGATTCATTCCGCGACACCGCCTCGATCGGCTTGAATAAACCGCCTTTCCTAATGATCGGCGGCACATCGAAATCCTCGTCGCCGACAGCTGACGAACCGCGACTGCCTAAATGAAACAACGATTTCCGGTTTTCTTCATTAACTGATCTTGATCTGATCACAACCGGCTCATTATCGCCGCCGACCGCTTTAGAACCGAATTTCGGGCCTTCGTCATCGTTGGCCGGACTCTTATCCACGAAAATATTATTGATCTTGTCGCCCCAAGTGCTGCGCTCTCCCGATCGAGACGGCTTTTTCATCGGTTCTCCAAAACCGGTCGCCACCAAAGTCACCCGGATGCGATCTTTCAAACTTTCGTCGATATTGGCGCCAAAAATAATCTTAGCATTCTCATCCGCGCCGGCCGTAATGATCGAAGCGATTTCATTGACTTCGCTCATCGCCAAATCAGAGCTGCCGGAGATGACAAACAGCACGCCTTGGGCGCCATCGATTGATAAATCCAACAACGGCGAAGCTACGGCCGCTTTGGCCGCCTGGACGGCGCGATTTTCTCCGGCGCCTTCGCCGATCGACATCAAAGCTGAACCGGCGTCCTTCATAATCGCCTTGACATCGGCAAAATCAACATTGATCAGCGCCGGAATCGTGATAATTTCTGAGATACCCTGAATGCCTTGGCGCAAGATATCATCGACTTCCTTGAAGGCATCCAAAAAAGAGGTCTTCTGATCGACGATCTGCCAGATCTTCTCATTGGGGATGGTGATGATGGCATCGACATTGGGCCGAAGGATCTCCAAACCCTCATCAGCAATCTTCATCCTCTGTTTGCCCTCAAAAGTGAAAGGTTTAGTGACGACAGCCACCACTAACGCGCCGGCTTCTTTGGCAATCTGAGCAATGACCGGCGAAGCTCCCGTTCCGGTGCCGCCGCCCAAACCGCAAGTGATAAAAACCATGTCCGAGCCCTTCAGGATATCGCGGATTTCGCCGGCATTCTCCTGAGCCGAGGCCAGACCGACTGAAGGATTCATGCCGGCGCCCAGGCCGCGCGTGATTTTCTGGCCGATATGGAACTTGGTTTTGGCTGTATTATGGTGCAGGGCCTGCACGTCGGTATTGACCGCAATAAAATCCACGCCGCGAATTTTTGTCGCGATCATGCGATTAACGGCCGAGCCGCCCGAGCCGCCCACGCCTACTACTTTTATTTTGGCAATCGTCTCGATATCCGGTTTTATTTCAGGCATAATTGATGGTTAAATTCCTTAGCTTCATTGCGCGAACTTGAAATTGTTCAAAAAGGTGACAAAAAAATTCAATAAATCCTGATTAAGCCCGGACGCAGTCAAGCTGATGGCATAAAGGGTGTCGGAGGTCTTGACATAAACGATGAACTGATCCAAATCGGCAGCCAACAGTTTTTGCTGGCGGAAAATCACCGGATAACCGGAAATGACCGCTGCCGCCGTCGAAGTCGCCACTTCAACTGAGGGTTGGCCTTCCCAGCCGGTTTCATTGAGTTTGTCCAAAGCGGCCAGATATTCAGTTAAGGTCTTAGCGCTTTTGACCCAATTAATGTTAAGCTGGGTGCTGGTGGTTTCAGGATTGCTCAAAATCAAATTATTAGAATTCTGAGTCAGTTGCAATTCAGCCGGGTATTTGAAAGATAAAGAAGTTGAAGCCGGACTGGATGTCGAAATAGCCGACAAATTGAATGCCTTCCAATCAGCGGTCGGATCAACCGGAGCCGCTTGGCCGATCAAATCAGCTTGGCCGGCCGCTTGGCCGCCGGCTATCGCCGCGGCTTCATTCGCCGCTGAAATTTCCCGCTCAGTTTTATTCTTCAAATACTCGGTTGTAAAATAAGCGCCGACAGCCAGAATCAACAAGACGAACAGTGTGATAGCCGCCGCCGAAGAAGATGAACTGCGAGAACGGCGGCCGGCTTTGGCCGGCAACTGGACCGAGGTCGAACCGACAGCCGGAGCCGAGATATCCGAAGCGCGGCGCGGAGATTTCTTCAGTTTCGGCCGAGCGATCGGCGGCTCCAAAGGACTCATTATATTGGCTGGCTGTTTTCTGGGCATATGATCAAAATATTATTGATTATTATGGCAAAAGCGATTTGAAAATGTTTCTGAAGCTGGCAATGGCGGAATTCATGACTTTCGCTCCGGACGGCCCGCGTCCGCCTGACTTATTAATCACCTGATTGCCCCACAGCGCCAAGCCGACGGCCGTCGTAAATGACGGATCAGAAACTTTGTCCAAAGAAGACACTAGGTCATGGGGATAGCCGACAATCGCCGGCAGATGCAGAACACGCTTGGCGATTTCGACAATGCCGTCTAACTTGGCACCGCCGCCGGTAATGACAGCGCCGGCCGGCAAACGGCCGGATTTACTGATCTTCTTAAGCTCCCTATCAACGTATTGGAATATTTCCTCCGTTCTGGCTTCGATGACTTCGGCCACTTGTTTTTTGGAAAAATAACCCTCTTCAATCCCGCCTACGCCGGAAAATCTCATCTCGTCATGGCGCTTGAACTCTTTGGCCAAGCAACTACCCTCCCGAACTTTTATTTTTTCCGCCGTGTCGATCGAAATCCGGAATAATAAATTAATATCAGAAGTGATATGGTCGGAACCGATCGGAATGACAGCCGTATGCAACAAGTCGCCTTCTTCAAAAACAGCCAAGGAAGTGGTGCGGCCTCCCAAATTGATCACGACGACTCCCAGATCCTTTTGGCGATTGGTCAAAACGCTTTCTGAAGCGGCCAGGATCGATAAAACCAAATCATCGATTTCCAAGCCGGTGCGATAAACGCAATTAGTCAAATTCTTGATCTGCGCCGACAATCCCTGGATAATCTGGGTCTCCACTTCCAAACGGATGCCAGTCATGCCGACCGGATCCTTGATGCCGACCTGGGAGTCAACGGTGAAATTCCTGGGGATGACATGAAGTATCTCATAATTGGGCGGCGCCGAAACCGACTTCGCATTCTCAACTACTCGCTCTACATCGGCCTCACGGATCTCGCCGTTAACTTTGGAAACCGCCACGACGCCGCGGCTCTCGGCTGTAATGATATGATTGCCGCTGATGCCGACCCAAGCATGGCTGATAGCTTGGCCGACCATGCGTTCCGCTTTTTCCAAGACCGCCGAAATGGCGGAAATGGCGTCATCGGCGTCCACGACCGCGCCCTTGGAAATTCCCTTGGACGGGCCTTCCACGGCGCCGATAATCCTGATTTTGGCTTCGTTTCTCGGCCGTTCGCCTGTCACGATCCTGATGGCGGTTGAACCGATATCGAGCCCGGTGATGAGATGGTCTTTAAGCATGGTACTGGGCGGGGACCAACAGCCGATAATCAGCCGTCCGTCTCCAAGTTAAATTCTGTTAAATTATATCAAGAAACGATTTTCTTAGCAACCGCCTACTGAACAAAAAATGTGTTCAGTCAGTCCGACAAATCCTCTGATCCGGCCAGCGCTTTTTTTTCAAAATCAATCATCCGCTGTTCCTCCTGCCGGCTGACGCCCTCATGTTCATAGCCGACGAGGTGCGACAAGCCATGGACCAATAAACGGCAAATCTCATAATCGACCGGCCAGCCGTTACTGCGAGCTTGGAGTTTGGCTTGAGCGGAGCAGATTAATATCTCGCCTAATTCCTCGGCTTCGCCCGGCCCGACAAACTCGCTGTCGCGTTCGGCAAAACTCAAAACATCAGTCATTTTGTCCCGGCCTCGATAAAGACGATTGAATTTCCTGATCGTCCGGCCGTCGACAAAAGCCAAAGAAAAGCTTCTCGACTTCTTGATTCTGGCAGCCGTCGCAAAAGACCGGACGCATCTTTTGATCATCTTTTCATTAACGGCTAAGCCGGTGGAATTGTAAATTTCGTAACGCAGCATAACTATTTGCAAACCTTGGCGATTTCCCCCAAATCACCATTCCAACAACTGATCTCAACGCAAATCTGTCCGGTCGGACAATCGCTATCAATTTCGCAAGCCCGCTCATGGCAAGTTTTTTTTAGCGTGGCGCTCAGGCAAGAATTTTCTCCGCTGACCAACGGCCCGCAGGGTTCCTCATAACACAAATATCCTTGGCAAACCTGATCGGCTGAGGATGAGGCATTCGGCGCCAAAGCCGCGGCCGGCGCCGTCAATTCAAAACTTTTAATAATCGCCGCAAAAACCGTGCCATAACGGACTTCCAGCTGCTGGCCGGCTAAATATTCAAAAACATAAAACTTGGTTTTGGCCGGATCAGTCAAATAAGCCGTCAAGCCGTTGGCAGTATAAATACCTGACAGAACGCCGGCTTCCGCCACTCGCAATTGGCTGACAATCGCCTCGGGATGATCCTGCAGATACCAGCCCAGCGCCGATTGGCCAAGCTGATTATCCCGAATACTGATTCTGATGATTTCGCCGGTCGCCGCCGTGATCAAGGCCTGCCGATTGGCGGCAACGAAGGCCGCCAACCAATCCTTAGGGTAAAGGGTCTTAAAATTATCCGAGCTGAAATTAGTAGCCAATGATTTGATAAATGGCGACTCCTTCAACCGAGAATCGCCCGGCTTGGTGGGATTATAGCCGCCGGCCACCTCGCTGCCATCGCGATAACCGTCTCCATCAGTATCAATGTTCGTCGGCAGAGTCCCCAGCAAGGTCTCTTCTATATCCGACAGGCCGTCGCCGTCGGAATCCAAACTGACCGAAAGTGCGGCCGGCGTCAAGGCCGGGGTACTAGTTGGCTGGCTGGTGATTTCTGTTCCAGTCGTCGTAGCAACAGCTTCAATTGTACTGGTCGCCTCAATCAGCGGCTGTTCAACTTCCATCACCTCGATTTGGGGCGGAATCGGAGCCGGTGTTACCGCAGCCGGCTGGCTGTTCATCATATCATAAATCAAATAACTGGCCGTCAGCAAAATGACTGCGATCAAAATAATGGAAACAATCAGTAAGCCCTTGCCGCCAGTTTTCGCTCCGGGCATCACATATTTTTCCGGCATCACATAAACATCAGAAAACCCCTGCGGCGCTTCAGCGGCGGCCGGCTCAGGGGCCGGAATCGCCTTTTTCGGTTTGAAAAACATATTTTAAAATATGGATAATCAGCTTTATGGCTGCGGCACTTCATAGAGCCGCGCGCTGCCCGGCTTCAACGGATCATAACCATTGATCACTTCCGCGCCATCCTTATAAGTATCGCCATCAGTATCGGGATTCAAGGGATCGCTCTTATAAATCTTAATCTCCGCCCAATCGGTCAAGCCGTCGCTGTCCGTATCCGCTTTCTGCGGATCAGTGCCTAGCGCTGTCTCTTCGCTATCAGTCAAGCCATCGCCGTCAGAATCAACGACTGTTTCGGCAACAACCGTGGTAGTAGCTATAACCGCCGGGGTCTCGGCGGCCGGAGCAGTAATTGCCGGCGCGGCCGCAGCCGGAGCAACCGGGGTCTCGGCGGCCGGAGCAGTCGGTTTAAGGCCGCTAATCCAATAATTATAACCCCAAATCGCCGCTCCGATGCCGCCGATCGCCACTAGAACAATAATAATGATAGTAATAATCTTGCCCCAAGGGGTTCCGCCGCCGCCGAACAGATCAGTATCAGAAATACGCGGCCCCGGCTGATAAGCCGGAAAAGCAGCCGGCTGAGCCGCATAGCCGCTTGCCGGCGATGCCGGACGATCAGTCGCGGCAAACATATCTTCGGTCTGAGGAGCAGAATTTGGCACCGGCGCAAATTGATTGACTGGCGGCTGAAAAGCCGGCGGCGGCAAATTATTAGCAATCGGCGGAATATTAGCCGGCGGCGGTGGCATAAAAGGGTTTTGCGGCTGGCCGAAAGGCAAATTCGACGGCGGCTGCGGCGTGTTGGAGTTTTGTTCGAACATAGAAATTAATTAAAACTAAATTTTTAATCTAATTTAGGGCAGTATCCAAGCGAGACCGAGGAAAGCTTAACGGAAGCAGCATCGCTGTAAGACAAACTGATGTTATGATTAACGTCATCGCAGAAACCGGCAGAGATAGTAACATCAAGAGTTTGACTGCCATTAATTTCCTGGTCAATGATATTAGTCGGTTGATCGTCGATTTTAATTGTAATTTTAGGAATAACCGCGCCTGGATTTAAAATAGGGACCGGAAACGCCAATAATAGAGTATTATTTTGATCGCACAAATCACCAGTAGCATTAATGCCAGTAAAAGGCGTCCAAAAAGGTTTATGCCACATCTTATCATCTCTATTAAAAAGACAACACCCCTGATTACTTTGAAACCAGCTGATATCATCACATTTTTTATTATTATCAATCACCTTGACGTAACAATCATTCGAATCATTAACATTATAACCGGGGCTTAAACTGCCATTATTCTGAAAATAATCAGCTGCGCTAGCTCGATTGCAACTATATTCCTGGCCGTCTGCGCCAGTGGCAAAAGCTGATAAAACCGGCGAAGCGGCAGAAACAGCAGCTGCTTCAACTGTCAATTTTATCTTGTCTGATAAGCGGCAAATGGGCGTATTCAACGTCACTGAACCGCCGGAATTTTCCCAGATTTGAGTTATTGATTTTGCCGACCCAAAAGTCAACGCCGCACTATTATAGTTATTAATAGTACAAGTAAATTCGCAAAGATTACTACAATCACCGCCGGATACGCCATTTCGATCACCTTGATCGCATTTTTCCTCGTCTGTCTTTAAACCATCACCGCAAAACCTGTAATCAGTATTAATGTGAAGAAAACAATTAGTGTCGCAATATGGCTTATCAACCGGCCTAGCTGGCGGTTCTAAATATGTAGTTATCGGATTATAATTTAGATTATTACAGACAAAGGGATTATATTTTGCTGGCGTATAACCAACCGTTCCACAATCACATTCTTCCTGGTCAGTCCTTAAGCCGTCGCCACATCTGGGATTTGAATTAACTGATTTATACCAATCAGATAATTTGCATTGGTCAGTGCAGCAAAGAGCGCCTTGAACAGTAGATGTTACAAGTTTTATAATATTAGGATTCCCAAATAGCTCATTTGGACTAGGACAATTCGGCACGCCATTAATAAAATCACACTCTTCTCCGATATTCGCTCCAGTCATATAATTAATACTATGATTTATAATCCCATTGCCGCAGGTCGCGGATGCAGCAATCGGTAATGTCGATGTCGCGCATTGCCAAACACTAGAAATTTTTTGGCAAGATTTGCCAATTAAGCAAGCACAATCCAAAGGACAACTAGAGCAGGTCTCACCGGCAGAATTATCACAAACATTATTGCCGCAACTGTCGCTGACTATTGAATGAAAACCACCAACTACATAACCACTGAAAGGGTTATAACCCCAAGTCGCCAACGAAACCCAATCTTCATGCCAAATCGAACCGGTCGAGTCCTTTTCACCCTTGATATAAATCTTAGTCGAAGTGCCGGCTTTAGTGCCGTAATAAGCATAGACGGCAGAATTCCAATCAAGATTCGACTCCATTTTTTTGCCGGTCTGGTCCCAACAAGTGACGGGATTATAAGGATTAGAGCAATCAACTGACTTACCATACCAAGCCCACAATTTATTAATCGGATCAACTGGCAAAGCGGTTCCCAAGTCCTTGCCCAGGTTATCCTGCCAGCTCGGCCAAACACTGAAGGTTTTGCCGGTCAGGTAAGTGCCGGCGCGCAAATTAGGATAGAAATTACCGCAAGCTCCGCCGCCGTAACAGTCGGCATTGGACCGGCAAACACGATTGAAATCATTAGAACAGCGTAAGCGGCCATAATAACCAGCCAACTCCTTGTAAATATCCTGGACATCAGCCAAGCGCTGAGTATCGCGGGTGATCTTGGCTTTTTCCGACTTACAATAACCGGCGCCGCGTTTCAAGCAATCGACATCGCTGAAGCATCTGTTATCTTGATCGGCCTGGCTGCCTTCACTGCAAAAACCAAGGGCTTCATAATATTCCAAGCCGCCGACTGACAAGGAGCCGGCATTGAAAAACCAGTTGGCTAAGAGTTGGTCATAAATATTCTTAACCGCTTCGCCGGCGTTCTGGTCATAAGACAAAATAAATATGTCGGAATAAACCTTGTCCTGGCCATCTTTAAAATCAGCCGCATTAATATAAGTCGTCCGGCCTTCTCGGCTGGCGCTATAGCCGTCGACGCTTAATTTCGACAAATTGCTTTGGGAAGCGGGATTGAATCGCGATTGATACCACAAAGTCGGCGAATAATGATTATTATTGTTGTAAATCCTCAAGCCGATGGTATTGCTGGAGGTCGCTATGCCGGCAGCCGAACCGCTGAATAAGAACTCCTTAATCTTATTGTCGCACGGATCAGTGGTTGGGCAAGCTTCAGAGCCGATGACCGCCACCCCGGAATTTATCCTGCCGATCGACGGCAAATCATCAGCCGTCGTGCTGTCCAGTCCGGCATCGCGGCAATAGTAAGCGGCGAAATTAGTATTAATACAAGTGCCAGTTGGACAATTTGCGTTACTATCAACAAACGGGAAATCATTGGGGGACGGCCAGGGATTCTTGCAGAAAAAAGTATAAATCGGCAAACTGCCGCTGACGCTGCCGGCGCCGGCATCATTCAAATCACTGATCTTGACGTTAAAAAGAGATCGGCCCTGGGTTGGCCCCGAAGTCAGCCAGAAATCGCCGGCATAACCAGTGCTGCCTAAAGCCGACTGATTGACCAGAGCGCCGACATTGGCCACATTCTGCTCAAAATTAATGCCGCGCAAAACATGCCCGTCTTGATCAAGCGGCCAGACGCGATAAAGATGATTATTGCCCGGCTTGTAATTGGGATTATTAATAGCGGTTTGAGCATCGCCATTGCTGTTCAAGTTATAGCCGTTATCCAGTTGATTCATGGTCCAAGCCGCCGACATATCGTCGTCATAAGGATCATCGCTGAAACGGCCGCACTCGTCCAACTTGCCGGCAACCGGATCAGAAGCGCAGAAAAACGCATCCGAATTCTTAGCCGCGCCGCGCGGCCAGACATCGAATTTAACGCTGTCCATTCGGCAGCTTGAGGAGTAAGTCGTCACATCGGAAGTCCGGATATTGCTGACGCCATTGCGGACATAATTCACCACCGCCTTATACTGGGTGTTCGGCTGATAGTTATTTTTACGGATAAAATTAACTTTATAACCGTCATTATCATCAGTATAACCGATGATCTCAGTCGACACCCCGTCCAGCAAAATATCACGCTTGAAATTACCCAAGCTCATTTTTTGCAAATCTTCAGCTGAAAATTTACTGTCATTAGAATTATTCATCGTACACCACCAATCGGCCGCCAAAGCCGAATGGAAACCGAAGAAACTTTTAACTATCTTGGCTAATTCATTAAACATCCGCCGCCAAAAGCCGTATTGCCGCATCTCTGCGTCAGAAATGCAATTAGACGCAGGTTTATTATTGCCTTCAAACCCACGATAAAACAAGATATCAAAACTGCTGACACTGGCATCAGCGCTGACCGACCAAACACCATTAGGGCAAGGATTGAGATCGGCTCTGACAGCTTGGCAAACTCTGACATTGTCATCAAGATTGAAAGTCCAAGAGTAACTGTCAAATTGGCCATTCTGTAATTTGCGGTCACCGCAAGTGCCGCCTGTGCTCGTAGCATTCGCGCCGCTTAAAAGACAATTGGAGGTGCAACGATTAAGAGACGAACTATCAACCGCATTATCAGCGCCATCATCGCATTGCTCACCGGCTTCAATCTTGCCATTGCCGCAAATCGGCGCGTCAGAGACAGAACCGACTTGCTCGACCGAAAAATCATCAATATAAAGCCTGGTACCACTATCAGTTGTTGGCGCATTAGGAATAACTAGGGCTATCACATTTAATAATCTGCCGGCACTATCTCGCAAGCTGGCTAATTCCGAAGTGTAAATAAATTCGGTCGTATGTGGCTGCCAATCATCATAAGTACCGGGATTAATCGCTGTTTTAGATATGCCGCTATAACATTTAGTTTGGTAAGGCGCCTGAAAACAGCAATGACTAGGATCGTCAGAACAAAATTTACCAGTTTTACAAATTTCATTGCCAGGATTACTTGGGTCATCTTTCAAATTTAATGTGCTAGTCGAGTTGCATTGACTAAGATTGCCAGGGTTATAACCAAAAACCAAACTAGTAGTGCTATTCTTATCAACTATTCCCTTGTACCAAAATTTAACAGTATACTTCTGACCTACCACAAAGCCGGGCGAAGATACATTATAAGAAAGAGCACCCCACACCACCGCATGGTTATTTGGTGCATATAGAGTGTTGCCAAAATTATAAATGGGATTGGAGTTGCCAAGATGCGCACTATCCTGCTGATTAAAACTACACTGATTGGTAGCACTCAACCAAGTGCAACCGATATTAGTTGGGAGGGCTGGACTCAAGTCATTACAAATCGCCTCCGTACAAGTACCGGGAAATACTTGATTAGATTCCTGCAATATTAAAACGCTTCGAGCTCCTGATTGATACTCAACTGATGTAACTTCCACTTTAGAATGCTTTTGTGAATATGTAGACCAATTTTTCAACGCACCAGTACGTATGTCGTCTTCTTCAAAACTGGTATTAAATAAAATGTTAGTAGTGACGCCCTCTACCCCCAGCAAACATTCGGAACTGCAGCCATCATTATCTACGATATTGCCGTCGTCGCATTGCTCGCCTTTTTCTATCTTGCCGTTGCCACATAGCGAGCCGTATCTGGTGTTGCTGCCTTCGAGCAAGCATAACGAGCTGCAACTATCGCCATCTCTGGTATTGCCGTCGTCGCATTGCTCGCCGGGATCGATCTTATTATTACCGCAACTGGCCGAAGTATTGCTATTGCCGACTTTGTGGCAGTTGTCATCGCACAATAAATCAGCCGGCTGGCATTCCGCCAGTGGCGTGCCGCATAAGTTGCCGATGAGCTTGCAGGCATTACTGCATAATCCGACAAACGGATCGCCCGACCGCCAAGGATAAAGCCCCGGATCGCAAACTTCACCACCGGCTTTGGCCTCAGAATTATAATTCAAATCCAATAATGAGGAGTTAGCAAATGACTTAACGCCGGTATCACCTCCCTTAACCACCACTCGATAAGTTGCGCCCGGAGTCAGATTGATATTCGGCACCAGATAAACCGAATTGGAATAAAAAGGATCTGGTTTGATAGGATCTTCATAAAGGCCTTGCGGATTTCTTATAGTAATCTGCAAGTTCTGTAAATCATCAAAACGGCAATCAGAATTACCGCATCGGTAAAGCTCAATATTATTCTTAAGAGTATCGCTTTTGGCCTCTTGAGAAAAATTGATATTAATATCAGTGTTCAAGCAATTGGTGTTGTCATAAGAAGACACCTTGAATCCGCCATAACCGACCTGCAATTCGCCGGCGCCCCATTTATTAGCTTCGCACTCGCCCTGCTCGGCGGCGGCCGTGATCTTAGTATTACCCTCGCTTCTGGAAGTCGCTATCGTTTCGTCTGAAGTGGTCGAAAGAATAGAAGCGACATAATCGCCCGAATTATTGCCGTTCGGACAACGGTCGACAAAGGGATTGATCAAAGAATCCCACTGCCAAACATAATTATTAGAATTAAGATGGTTGCAATTGGCAGCATACGGGTCGGCTAAATAATCCTGGGACTCTCCGACTACCGGCATAAACTTGATTTGCGGCAAGACCGCCACCTGATCGATCGGGCAATCGCCGGCGCCTGTCTTGAAATACCAATAATACCAAGTTTCCGCACCGTTGATTATCCTGGCATTGGGATTGGGGACTTGCAAAACACCCTCGGATTGCTCATTGGAATCAGAATTTCCTCCGCGCACCCCGTTCTCGCCGCCCCTAATAAGGACTTTATACCAAGTGTTGGACGCTAATTTATTCGGAGGATAAATCCGGATTCCCTCCGGAGTTGTAGATCCTTGGACGCTGTCAGCAGCGGCCATTAACTCCTGCAAGGTGATATTTTGATGAGTATAATTGAAAACTTTAGCCTGCCAAGCCGGCTGAAGTTCGCAATCATCATTATAACTGCTGAAATCAGAAGAAGTAGCGGCTGCGGCATTGTCGCACTTATAAATTTCAAAATTTTTAATTAGGCCGCCGTTCAATAAACTTCCATTCATCATATTACGGGAAAACAGCACGAAGATAACGCCATTAGTGCAGGCATCAGTTTGCCCCTTCCAGGGACTCGGGCTTTGCAAGACCTGCTTGGACCAATTATCGCTGTCAGCATCACCCTCAGTATCACTCTTGGTGCAGTATTGGCTTTCAATCACCACTGGATCGGTAAAATTGTTATGCGCCCGGCAGATTCCCGAATTTTGAGTCGCGGCCTCCTTAGACCTAACTGCAAAAAAATCAAAATCATCGCCTTCGAACCAAGCGGAATAATTGGAATTAGTGCGCCAGCGTGTTTCCAACTGCGCCGTCGTCGTCGCTTTGCCAGATATGACTGTGCCGCTTATCTGATGTAAAATGCCATCAGTTGCCGTCAGAGCCAACTGGCTGATTGGATCCAACAGCCATGAATAGGCGCTCGCCATAGTCCGCATGATTTCCCAACCGCGATTATTACTGTTACCAGTGGTTTGCTGCTCGACCGTCCAGTCCCATTCATAATTCGTAGCATCCAGCACAATGCAAGAATTATCAATGCTGATCGGATAAGCGGCGTGCTGTTTCTTTTGGCCGTAATAACGATTGAAGTACTTGTCCGGACCGCAATTGACGCAGCCGACTTCGCACATCTTATTAGGATCGCTGGCTGCGCGAGTTTTAAAACTCCAGCAGACGCCATTGCCATCGCCGACACCGCCGCATAATTCCTGCCGCGGACCATTAGGAGTATCAATCAAATTGCGCCCCAATCCATCACGAATCGACTTGCTTAAATAAACACGATAAGTGGTACTTGAAATTAAATTCTGATTAAGCTTTAAATTGAAAGAATCTACACCACTGTCACTTAATGGTAATGATTCAATATCATCAATTAAGCGATTATCTTCCCAAGTTGCGTTACTATTATTATATTTATACAATTTAATATTCTCCGTATTCAAAGTCGCTTGATCCATCGTTTGTGTAAAACGCGCAAAAATCGTGGCATTCAAACAGGCATCGATACTGGCTTGATTTTCCACATTGGAATTTTCCGGCGTCCACTCTTCCCAGGGCGAAGGGCTGGGCAAACTGTTTCGGCTGCAATCGACCGAACCGTCGCACGACTTAACCACCATCGGACCGGCGCCAGAGAGCCCGGCATTCGCGCCGAACGACCAGCTGTAAGAAGCGATAGTCGAGGCCGGCACAAGCGGATAAGGAATGCAATTGGGATCGCTTTGAACGCAAGCGCCCCAATGGCCGTCGGCCGAACAGGTCCTCGCCTGCCGGCACTGCCCGACCGGATCGCAGGTCTGGGCATCAACTTCGCCAGGGGCGCATAATTGCGACTTCGGCACGCAAGTACAGGCATCATGAGCCAAAGAAACCTCATTTATAACCAAATGATCACCGATCGTCGAACTGGCCGTATTGTTAGGAAAATCGCCGCTCGAATTAGGAAAATAAACAAAATCAGACGCGTTGCCGGTATCCAAACCGTCTATTTTCCGACCAAAAGAAGCGGGCGAAAAAGCCGCCGATAAATCATTATTGCCATACTCAACAATATCAACTTGGCTGAAATTATTATTTAAAATTATTTTTCCAGAAATATTCGGCAAACGGGCTCCGGTGTTCCTTAGGGCCATGTAACTCTTGCCGCCGATAAATTTGCCAGTCGGATTAGAAAAAGAAAAAAAGGTTTTTTCTTCAGTGCCGAAATAATCATCAATATAGCTGATTCTTAAATCACTGATATCAATCGCACTATCGGTCGGATTATAAATCTCAACCCACTCTTCAGTCGTTTGAGAAGTATCACAGCCGAGATTGGCGTCAAAACAGCCGTTAAGATCGCAAGTATCATCGCTCCAAATATCCGACTTACAGCTCATGCCGGCTATCGGCCGTTTCAAAGCGTTAAAAGCCCAAGAAAATGAGGCGATGCCGGAACGATTGCCCAGATATGGCACGCAATCGACTGCTGATGGCACACAAGTGCTACTCCAAACACCTCTATCAGTGCAATATTTAAAGCCGGCGCAACCGCCAATAAAGCAGGCCTGCTTATCATTTTGCAACTGATCAGAATTATAAACGCAGGCGTCTTTCGAGTTGATTTGGCAAGTGCAATTCTTCGACAAATCACAGCCGGCTTGATAATGATCATCATTAGCCGGATCATCAGAACAGAATTGGCAGGCCAAAACTACGCCCTCATCTTGGCCGCAAGTATTAATATCCTCGTCGCATGAACGATTATCATAGCCGCAAGGATCATCCAATCGGCCTCGAGAAACCATGAACAAATATGAATTACTCTTGACAACGCCATTAAAAATATTTACCAGAGCGCGGCCGCTTAAATCCTGCGGCACGGTATCGATCGTCGAACTGACGGTCCAAGCACTAGCGCTTGATGTTGCATGATAAGGCGACAGCGACCACAAAACATTCTGCGGCGAAGCGCTGGGAAATCTCCAACCGACAATCGTCGTCGTCGCCGGATAGGCGCCACTCTTGGGAACCATAGAACAAATCCCCGGCCGTTCGATTTTATTGACTTGAAACCCCCAGTCATTGGAGACCAAAGACGTCGCCCCGGTCGAATTTTTCTCGACAATTACATTGTAATTCCTGAGCGGACTGGCATTGACGATGGCCGTTTCCGAGCTGATATCCATTTGATCCAAACCGTCCGGCACCACGACAATGATCTGATTGCTAGTCCAAGCGCCGAAACAATCGGCAATGTCGGCCTCGGTTCTAATATTGTCACTATTTCTGACAAAATAAACCTTGCCCCTGACTTGGCCGAAATAACGGCCGAAAATACTGATGGCATTGCCCGGAGCACCATTGGAAATGTCATCAGCCGTAGAGGCCTCCGTGATATTGCTCGGATCAGTATCGCCATTAACGTCCCAAGCCGGGTCAATATAAGTGATGACCGGCGGAATTAGGTTATAAGGAGGATTGATCGGATCGCAATTAGGATCGAATTGGCATGGACCCCAGATATTGCCTTCCAGACAAGTCCGCAAACCGGTGCAGCCGCCGACCGAACAATTGTCGGTTTCTCCGACAGTTTCGCAGGGCTCAGTCGGAGAACCGCCGTCCGGCGGGCCGAAACGATCAAAAATGAAAGCGGAGATGGCAAAAGCCGAAAAAATTATAACCAAGCCGATAATCGCCTGCAAGATGATACGCTTGGCCTTGGTGACTTTGTCCGGATCGCCTGAGGCCGTCATCCAAATAAAGCCGCCATACATCAAAAATACCACAACAATGACGCCGAGAAGCGCCATAAACAGCTGAATGATCCGAATAATGATCTGCGCCAAAGTCGCTGTGCCGAAAATACTGCCGAATAAGCCGATCGACGGGACTTCGCCCGCAGCCAAAACCGCCGCCGGCAACGCTAAAGTCGCTGCCGCCAGAATTACAAGAATGACTAAAAGTGTTTTTTTTGTTCGAACTAACATTGAAGAATTAAAATTTCTTTTTGTATTGTATAACTTAAAAACACTTGCCAAAGCAGCAGCCGGTTTCTCCGGTAGTAAAATCAGTGATGGATTTATCCTTGGTAATAATCCAACTGCCATTCAAAACAGAATTTGTGGAAGTAGCAACATGGGCCTTGCATTTTTTGTCACTGGCGCACAAAACCGCTCCGTCAATATCTTTGCAAAGCAAATAGCCATAAGAAGACGGATTAGTCGAGGTAACGCGTCTATTCGAGTCAATATCCAGATCAGTGACACAACCGGAAGTATTGCCAGAACCATCAGAATTATAAACGCACTTATTATCGCCGGTAGCACCGGCATCTATCGGACCATTACCGGGCAAAAGGCAATTCTGAGTGATTGACTCAATACCATTACCGGCGAGCGGACCGTAATTAACCGCCTGATCGTAAGCGCTGTGATTGATGCGGGCTTCAGTATAATCAGCCAGGCCATCGCCTCGGCCGGCCTCGGTCGAAAAATCACCCTCATCCAAGTTGAGCGCGCTAACCCAATAGCCGATCGGATTGGCTCCGGCCGTAATCGTTTTCAAAATCAAATACCTGGTATGCCAACGGGGGTCGGCCTCGCGCTCGCCATAACCCCAGCCCGGCTGAAGAGTCGCCAGACGCATCAAGCCATTAAAAACTAAAGTGACCGGATCGCGGAAGGTCTGATCAAGGCCGATACCATGGGAACTGTCGCCGGTTGGTAAGATTTTGGCAATCAACGGAGCGGCCCGATCAATCTGAGTGGAAACGAAGAATGACCAAGAAAAGTTATCACCATTGGCATCGCCGTCGTTGGCAAAAGAAGTGACTAAGCCGTCGAAGTGTATTGGTGTTGTAATGCTATTGGCGTTATAAGCCGGCTGGCCAGATCTGCCAGCGCCGGTTCCCGATCGGCCTTCAGCATTGCCGACCATGACGCCTTTATTATTCTCTGATTTATTAAAATTGCCGTTGAAAGAATTATTAGCCATGTCGGTAACGCCATCAGCTGAAACATCGGCCTGAGGATAATGCAAGCCATTGGTTAATTGGCAACGGCCACCATCAACTCCGACTTGGCAAGTGCCGCCGAATTTAACGCACCAATCATCATTCGTCCCGACACAGGTCTTCAAGCCGGCCGCCACGATTTCTATACTCGCCGGCAAAGAAACATCGGCGCTGTTGGGATCCAGCCAGCAATACATCTGTTTGCCGCAACTGTTAACGCCGCACGGCTTAGTGCCCAAAAATTCCAGCGTGCGGTATTGATTAGTCAAAGTGGTGGAAGCCGTGACAATATCTCCGTTAATCTTGATTATGACATGCTGTTCAATATTGATCGGGCTGATTGCCTCGGTAAAAGACACCCGGAAAACCGAATTATTGTAGGCATCGCCCTTTGAACCGGGCGGCAAAGGCGTTCGAGCGGTAACCCTGGCTTCTCCTGATAAATTGCCGTCGATAGCCAGCGCCGAGCTATTAGTCGTTAAGCTTAAAGAATTAGCGCCAGCCGCTTTCGGCGTGACGATTATTTTATTAGTAGCAACAGTTGATGTTACAAAATTGCCAGCGTGAGCAATCAGGGCGTCATTAAGGCCCTTCAGATAGCCGGCCGTCGAAGTCGCAGCCGACTTAACAGTGAAATAATCAGTGTTGACTATCGTCCGGCCATCGCTCGCCACTGAACGCTTAGTAATTTTAGCAGGCAAAGATGTATCCGCAAAAATAAAATTAATCTTATTAGTACCGTTAGCCAAAATCACTTCATCGCCATTAACAGCGGGAGAGACGGTAAATGACCACTTTGAACCGCGCGCCTCGGAAAAATTGCCAGTTGAAGCGATTGTTAATCCGGAGCCGGTCAACGTCACACGCTTATTATCATCTACTAACAAGCAACGTTCCTTATTGGCGCAAACTCCTGTTCTAGAAAAAGTAACGCCTAAGATACTGGCCGCATCCGGTGAAATATCAAATTCAATATATTCGCCAGCCGGACTAATCTGAAATGATATTTTTTTTACAGAATTAGTGCTAGTAACACTAAAACCAGAGGTGCCTAATTTCAAATAATCATCTGGAATAATTGGATCATTATCAAGATCCTCAGTTAGAGATATATCAACCAACGGCGTACCAGTAAACGGACGGCCTTGGATCGTCGGTGGGGTTTCCAGTCGAGGGGTGATTGAGGCGGTAATTGAAGCCGAGCCAACAGTCGACTGCGCGCCGACATTGTAAGTGTCGGGAGTATTATCCGGATTGGGATAAATTTCCATTCGAGCCACCTCAGGCGGCGAGAAATCAAGAACGCCGTTGGTCTTGAAAGCCCAGGCATAATCAGGATAACGAAGATTAGCAAAAACCGATTCATTGGTAGCAGCCGCTTCTATGTCGGCGCCCAAATGAACCTTGAAAATCCTGACTTGATTGTCATCAAGGCCTAAATAATTATTGGTTGAAAAAATGAAAGTCCTTTGATCGCTGGAAGTCGCTTGGTAGACCTTGGTATCGGCATAAACATTAGCGTTGAATTCCGGATCCGGCAGGCAATCGGAACTGGTTGAACTAATCGCGCAAATCGTGACATTCTTCATCAATCCGCCATTGCAATAAGTTTCGCCAGCGACTAATTCGCAGATACTGGAAGGATCGATATTAACTTTAAAAGTGACAGCAATCCTGGTATTGATCGGGACATTGACCGCATTAGGAGCCGGATAAACGCTTTGAATCGGTCCGGCCCCAATCGCCGAACGGCCCCAATCGCCATTGCCGCCGGGAATCCGAGTCGTGCCGCCGCCATCGCCGCCGCCACCCAAGCCGTTCAGCCAAGCCATTAAAAAAGAGGTAATGGCAAAAGCGGAAAAGATCACGATCAAGCCGATAATCGTATTATAGATGATTTGTTTGGCTTTGGTGACTTTATCCGGCTCGCCGGCCGCGGTCATCCAAATGAAGCCGCCATACATCAAAAGCGCGATCGCGAGCACTCCCAATAAGCCGAAAAAGATCCGCAAGATCGCCAGCAAAAAGACCGTCAGATTAACCATGGGCAAACCAGTCCCCTCGACTACTCCGGATAATGTCGGAATATCGCCGGCCGCCCAAGCCAAAGCCGGCATTAAAAATAAAGCAATAAAAAACGCTAAGGAACCGATAGTAGCGGCTCTAGCGTTTTTGAAAAACGACCTTTGATTAGAAACGATTTGTCTCTTAATCATATGTTTGTCACCTTCCGGGCGCGTAATGTGAAATAGTTTAAGCTACCTCAGTATTTAAAAATGATTTTATTAAGTTACTAACTTGAGATTGAATTATTTTCCCAACTCTTCTTTCACTGCCTTTGAGACAGCCGCGCCATCAGCCGCGCCCTTGGCTCGAGCCATAACCGCGCTCATGATCTTGCCGAAACCGGACGGCCCAGGGTTGCCTGACTCGGCGATAACCGCCACCACCAACTCCCTAACAGCTTCTTCCGACAGTTGTTCCGGCAGGAATTTCTTGATAATGATGATTTCCGCTTCTTCTTTCTGCGCCAAGTCCTCTCGGCCGGCGGCGCGATAGGATTCCACCGAATCAGCTCGTTTCTTGGCTTCTGATTTCAAAACAGCCATCACCTCATCATCAGCCAGAATTTCTTCCTTTGGCAACGATTTCTCAATCTTTTTATTAAGTATGGCGGACTTCAACATTCTTAACGTCGAAACCAAGGCCTCGTCTTTCGCCTTGTAGGCCTCAAGAAAAGCGGAATTTATTTGGGATTCTAACATAATGCGGAATTATGAATTATGAATTATGAATAATTAATTCCAAATTCTAAATCATGATTCATAATTCAAAATTCATGATTCAATCAATAGTTTTTCACATTTCTCCGAACCTGTCGCCAGCTTCGGAGCAAATTTAAAAACCTAAAAATTATCGTCTGAAAGTCCTGGTCGGCTCTTCGATTAACTTGCCGATTTTCTTCAAATATTCGCGCTTGGCAGTGATTTCCGACCGCCTGGACGCTGCGGCTCGAACGGCTGTCTTATTCTTATCTTTGGAATGGTAGCGGATTTTTCGCGACTGCAACAAACGTCCGCTTTGTTGGACTTTTCTGGAAAAACGCCTGACCAGCGCTTCAAATGATTCGCCTTTTTTTCTTTTTACTTCTGCCACATTAATTCACCTCGCTTTCTATGATTAGTTTATATCAATTATTAATCAATAACTCGATTAGTAGCTGCCGGCCGCATCAGACGGCTCGGCCTCATCGCCGCCGAAACTTGCGCCGCCGCCGAAGTCCTGAAAATCATTGGTTTCTTCCGCGACTCGATCGCCGTAATCGTGCTTTTTCTTAGACGACATAGCCGCCCGGGTTTCTTCCGTATCGATGACCGCTACTCCCTCGGCGCCCGAATATCGTTCCAGCCGTTTCGAGAGTTCGCTCTCGATCTTATTGAAATCGATGACTTCCTGAACCGCGCCATTCATATCGCGCAACATGATCGTGCCGTCGCTGACTTCTTTCTGACCCAGAATCAAAGTGTATTTGACTTTCAGCTTATTGGCCTGCTCCAGCTGCGCCTTCAAGCTGTCTTTATAAAAGGCCTGGGACATCTTGAATTTATGGCGCATTTTTTCGTATAACACCAAGGCCTTCTTTTTGGCATTCTCGCCCAATTGCGCTAAAAATACATCGGGTTGATAAATTTCTTCCATCAGCGCTTCGCTCTCGCGGATCTTGGCGACAACGCGATCCAGCCCCAAAGAAAAACCGCAAGCCGGGGTCTTTTCACGGCCGCCCATCAATTCAACCAGATCATCAAACCGGCCGCCGCCGCCCAAAGCCGTCTTGCCTTCCTGGTCTTCGGCCGCCCAATATTCAAAAACGGTGCGATTATAATAATCGAGACCTCGGACAATGCGAGGATTGAGTACGTAAGGCAGATTGAGTTCATCCAGATATTCCAGAACTTTCATAAAATGCTTTTTACAGTCATCATCAAGATAATCAAGAATCTGCGGCGCCCCCTCCTTGATCGTTTCGCAGCTCGGCTCCTTGCAATCCAAAAGACGGAGCGGATTGCGAGCCAACCGGTTCAGGCAATTCTCGCACAACGCCTTGCTGTGCTGTTTATAATATTTCAACAGCGCTTTTTTGTATTCTTCGCGGCAAACCGTACAGCCGATCGAGTTGACTTGCACCACCGCGCCAATACCCAGACCGCTAATGATATTATAACCCATCAGAATCATCTGGGCGTCCAAAGTCGGACCGGCCTCTCCGATCGCTTCGAAACCGGCTTGAAAAAATTGGCGATAACGGCCGGATTGCGGCTTTTCATGGCGAAACATCTGTTCGATATAATACATTCGAACCGGCTGGGGCTGGTTGACCATGCCATGCTGGATATAGGCGCGGACCACGCCGGGCGTACCCTCCGGACGCAAAGCCAGCTGATCGCCGCCTTGATCGACAAAGGCGAACATTTCCTTCTCAACGATATCGGATTGTTTGCCGGTGCTTTTGACAAACAGATCGGCGTATTCCAAAATCGGCGTCTCGATCAAGCCGTAATCATAATCATTAGCGATCTTCTTAATGGAATTGATGGCGATTTGCCAATATTTCTGATCTTGCGGCAAAATATCCCGCATGCCGGTAACAGTAATAATCTCCCGTTTGCCGCGAGAAGTTCTTTTTTTAGATGGATTTTCAGTCACATTTTTTTTCAGATTAGGCATTTCTTAATATCTTAAAAATTTTACTTATACTCCGGCGTATTGAACACAGTAATCCGGCCGAACGGCCAACCGCGGATCCAGGTGCGGCCGACGATCAAATCGCGCTTGACCGGCCCGAAAATCCGTGAATCCAAACTTTGATTGCGATTATCGCCCAACAAAAAATATTCATCAGCAGCCAAAGCGACATCGCCGTAGCCTCGCAGCGGCAGAATCGTCTCGACCGCCTCTGGCAGATAAGTTTCATTGAGCTTAGCGCCGTTAACGTAAATATTATTATCCTGAATCTTGATTTTTTCCCCGGGCAAGCCGATGACGCGCTTGATGAAATACTGCTTGGGATCTTTAGGATACTTGAAAACCACGATGTCGCCGCGCGCCGGCTGGTTGAAACGATAGCTGATTTCATCGATGATCAGATATTCATGATCATAAAAATTCGGCTCCATCGAAGCGCCTTTGACATAAAACGGCTGGATTAAAAAATACCTGACCGGCAGGATTATCACCAAGGAAATAATGGCGACTCGGACCATTTCCCAAAAAAACTCCGAAATTGCCCGCCATTTAGGTTTGCCGATCGGCAAGCCGTCGCTATTCATCGAATTATTCATTATTGCGGATTAAGGTTTAATATTCATTTTTCCACAGGCCGGCTGCCTGTTGATAACTATCTACAGCATAACATAAAAGAGGCATACAAATCAAGGGGTGAAGGCCATTTCAGCGCCAAAAATCCGACTGACTAATCCGAAAAAACAGCCGACTTGAAAAAATTTGCTGGAAATACTGGCGATTTGAGTAATTATTATAATAATGTTATAATCTACTTTAGTTTAACACCCTATGCCAACCATTATTTGGCATTTTAAAATACTGAAAAAATGACCGAACCGGTAAAAATAAACTTCATCTCCGACCAAAAAACAGAAAAATTCAATTCTGTCAATTCTGAACGCCATTCTCCGCCACCGGCCTCACCGGCGCCAAGTTCAGCTGCCGCCAATCAACTCTCACTGCAATCTTCACCAGGAGTGCGGCCGATTTTTAAAAAGAAAAAAAGGGGCAAGATTAAAAGATTGCTGGCCAGCATTGCCATTGTCGCCGTCATCGCTTTCGCCGTCTTTTCCTCTTCAATCATCTTTTCCAATGAGAATCTGATTAAAAATTTCACTAATCTTAATTTTTTAGGCCAACTCGGCAGCTTGATTGTTTCCAGCGACCGGCCGCTTCAAGGCGAGGCCAATGACCGGATTAATTTCTTACTGATGGGAATCGGGGGCAAAGAACATGAAGCCGGCAATCTGGCCGATACGATGATTCTCGCCACCTACAAGCCATCGACCGGGCAATTAGCCATGCTCTCCCTGCCCCGAGACATGTACGTCAAAGTCGCCGGCATCGGCTGGACCAAAATCAACGCTGTCAACGCTTACGCCGAAAAAAAATCACCCGGATCGGGCGGCGAGGAAACCGGTAAATTCATCGGGGAACTGCTCGGCGTCGAAATTGATTATTACGCCGTCATTGATTTCGACGGCTTTGAAAAACTGATTGATGAATTCGGCGGGATTGACGTTTATGTCGATAATAATTTAATCGATTACTCCTATCCGATCAACGGCAGAGAAAACGACTGGCCGATCGAATCGCGTTACGAGACCCTGAATATCAAGAAGGGCTGGCAGCATTTCGACGGCGCGACCGCCTTGAAATATTCCCGATCCCGGCACGCCTTAGGCGCCGAGGGTTCGGATTTCGCCCGTTCCAAACGCCAGCAAAAAGTCCTGATTGCGCTAAAAGAAAAAATCAGCCAATACAACTTCATCCTTGATCCGGCCAAAATCTCCAGTTTGTTCACCGCTTACAAAGAGAACGTCTCGACCGACTTGGAAATGTGGGAAATTTTGAAACTAGCCAAGATTTTTAAGAATATCGAAGCGACTGATCCGATCAATTACAGCTTGGTTAACGGCCAAACGCCGTTATTGTACGATCAAATCGTCAACGATGCTTATGTGCTGCTGCCCTACGGCGGCAATTACGACAAGATCGGCTTCATCTGGCAGAATATCTTTACCTTAGGAACGTCAACGCCGGCAATCGATTATACCAAGTGGGCCGAATTCAAAGACCAACCAACTTCAACCAAGGCGACCACCACCAAAACAACCGAGCCGGCAATCGCCGCCAAGCCGGCTGAAACTATTCCTTTCGGCAATGAAGCCCCGACCGATCTTAACACTCTGGAACCGGCGGCGCCCAAGGACTACTCGTATCAGAACGAAGGCGCAAAATTAGAAATCCAAAACGGCACGACGATCGAGGGCTGGGCGGCCAAAGAAGCCAGCCGGCTAAGAGCTAAGGGTTTTACGGTGACCAAAACCGGCAATGCCGCGACCAAGGGTTATACGACGACCAAGATCTACGACTTTTCCGGCGGCAAATACTCATTGACGGTTTCCGAGCTCCAGATACTTTCCGGCGTCAGCGCCGCTCCGCCGCCCGCCGGCCTCAAAGCCGCGAGCGATGTCCTGATTATCTTGGGGAAATAAGGCAAAACAAAAACAGTCCGCCTAGTAACGGACTGTTTTTGTTAATAATAAAAATTACAAAGATTGTTCCAATGAAACCAACTTTGATAAAAACACAGGACTGATTTTATCATCTAAAATCTTTTCCAGGCAGAATTCCTTCACTTTTTCCCGATAACCATTTTCCGCCAATAGCAATAAGGCAGAAATTTGATAATCGAATGAAAGATCGCTATCTGCATATTCTCCCAAGTTATTACTGAACTCTCTCAAGACCTGGCCTAATTTCAAGCCGGCGCCGACACTCTCCTGAAGAATCATCCAAGCATTATTGATTTTTCTTTCTTTAGGGCTCTTAAAAACATCCTGATTAGCGATATTTTTCACCTTGACAGCCATTGCCAAATTCCGCTCAATCTTGATTTTATCCGCCTCCTCAGCAGTAACGGATAATCGCTGAAGAAAACTCAAAATTGCTTCGTCCTTATCCATCAAACGGCCGTCTTCCGACTGGTAAATACTCGACATTTCACCAACCCCCGCCTCGACAATTTTTGCCGAACCAAAATCAACGATAAACAACTTTCCATCCTTATCTTGCACAATATTGCGCCAATGCAAATCGCGATGAAAAACTCCTTGCTCATGCATAGCGCTGATGGCCGCCCGCAAATCCTTAATTTTGCTTCGGTCAAACAGCCCCTTATTTTCGATGCCAGCCAACAGTTTATTCGCTATATCGCTGCGTTCCTGCCTGGCTTCAAACGAATCATCAAGGTAATGATACTTAGCTCGTACGCCCAGAAGACGATGACAAAACAAAATCAAATTATCAATTGATTCACCGTTCAAATATAAATCATATTCCTCGGCAGCGACTTCTTTCTCAATGCCCGCCAACTCCTTGAATCGATCAAAATGGGCCTTAATGAATTGCTTATAGCAATAAATGCCCAAGTCCTCGCCTTTGACAAAATCCATCATAATCACTCCAAAATGGTCAGTAGCGACATTAATGCCAGCGGCTTCCAATTTATCTTTCAACGGCCGGCCGGAAATAGAAATCTCGCCGCCGAAATAACATTCCGGTATGCCGACATTCGCCCTTAACTCTTCCCGGCCATTAACGGCTTGAACCGCCTTTTCCTGAGCAAGGAATTCTTTTTCCGCTTCCCTGGGCTGGTACAATTTCAACATCTTGACGGCCACCTCGCCGGCATCACTAATCGGTATTTGAAAATGCCGACAAAATTCTTGTTTTTCCGATTCGGACAACCCGCTGAAATCAAGCTCGAATATAGCGCCGTGATGGCCCTCATTGACCTTATTAATCGACTCGGAATCAAAAAGCTTCTCCAGTAATTCTTCAACCCTGGTTTGTTCTTCGGCCGTCTCATTTTTATCCGAATTTTTTTCCAAATGCTTAAATTTTTTCTCCATAAAAATTTTTATTTCTTCTTCAAACTCTGCGCGCCCAGCCAAGCCAATTCGAACAAGGAAACCATCGTCTCGTAAATATTCTTGTCTTCGATGATTACGCCGTTCAAACGGTCTTTAAGCGAGGCAATGCGGACTTTATTGTCGAAAAAAGCGACATCGCAATTGATGGGAAAACGATCAGCCGGCAAACGCTGGCGTTCGTCCAACGGACTGGGCCGAGAGCGATCCTCGCCTTCTTTCAAAGTGAACATGGCCTTGACTTTGGTCTTATTATTCACCCGATTCTGATAGGCCTGGTCTACCTCTTCCTTGGAATAAACCCGCCTCAAATCGTCTAATGAAAAAAACGACCGGATTAATTGCGGCTTGGCCGGCATCTGCTCCTGGGTCATGGCCCGCAAGCCCTCCTTGCCTTCGAAAAATCTGACCACCGGCTTGTGCTCCTGGCGATTATAAATGGCGCGCAGTTGCGGCATCAGTTCATCGATCATCTTCTGCTTGGCCTCGATCTCCTGCTTCTGCAATTCCAAAACGCTGATGATCATTTCCGGCGACTCGGCGATGTAGCGGATCTTCTTATCCTTGCCGGCATAAGTGCTGCATAAACCCTTCTTGATCAACGAATCCAGAATCGTATAAGCGGTCGGACGGTTGATGCCCGCCTTGCCGGCAATGTCATGGACCGAGGCCTGGCCCAATTCCAAAGCCGCCAAATAAACTTTGGCTTCTTTGTCGGACAAGCCGATTTTTTTCAATTCATTGATTAACATAGGATGATAGTTAATGTCCCTACTATTATAACTCAAATTGGTTTTTAAAAAAAGGGGGCGTCTCCGCAACTGCCGGATAACGCCCCAGGAATCAACAATGTTCTTTTTTGTTTCGCCGCTCGCCGGACTGGCTTATTCTGCCCATCGGTGATGGCGGCCTACCCGACCTCTTTTCCGTTTTTTTTAATAATGAGAGGTCTTTCACCTAGTTCATCCTACTCCGTCCATACTTCTCCTTTCTGTCGCAGCGGTGCTGACAACTATGGAACCGGCGATTACTCCGAGCCCGACACGCGCCATATCCAGGTTAGAACCGGAATATGGCGAAGGGTGGGTTTGGAGTCAACCGCTGCCCATAGCCGCCTCCTTTCTGAGGTTGTGGCTTCTATTTGCCTCAGGACGCCTTGCCGTCGGCAGAAACCGGTTGAGGTTTACTAGAAACTAACAATTTTACCCTCAAAAAAAATACCGCAATGATAGGTGCGAGCCCAACCGCATTCGCGTTGAGCGAGTTTTGAAAAATCGCGTCGAGCAAATTCCTCGGCTCGAAAACTCCCCAGAACTTTGCCAGGAAGAATCTTCCCCGTGGAAATATCTTTAACTGCAACCACGTATTTTGCTTTTTTCGACATTTCGTTCTCCCTTTGAATGTCCATTGATCGCCAGCCGCCCAATGCGGCTTTTGACTCAATATAACAGTATAGCATACCCAATAAATTTTGTCAAGAGGCATAAACAAAAGTTATCCACAGGCGGGCTAGAATTATGAATTTAGAATCATGAATCATGAATCATGGTCGGAAAATAACAAATTGTCAATTATGATTGACAGAATTATTATGATTTATTTTGTTTAAATTTAGCTAAAATAATAACAAAAATAATAATTAATTATAATGACTATTGACAAAATAATTTCCGTGTGATATACTGATTTATCAACCTGGTAAAACCAATGTCAAAACTTTCCGACAAGTACAAACCCAGAGTTGAAAGCTGAATTTGGCCGATCGCCCGCTAACGGCGATTTAGCCAAAAAAACCGGCTAAAACCCGGTTTAACTGGAAAACAGCGGATCAGTCCCTCGCGGACTCTGCCCTGCCCTTAGCGGTTGGGGTGAAAAAAATCCACTTTTCCCGGCTGTCGGAAAGATTAATTGACGTTAATAGTGTTAACTCGCAACAACACTTGTCGTGCCAAAAAAAAGTAATTGATAACAGGTCAAAGTTAAAAGTAATATATCTCGACTGGCACCTTATAATGGATTACTAATGATGCGCGTCTGCGCCGGATTATTTTTCAAACGATTGGAAAACATTCCGGTGCAGATGCGCGCAGGCATCCGGGCACGTTTGGCTTGGCTGCCAACACTTCATCTCTGCGGGAACGCACAGATGGAGCGCGTCTAATCTTATGCGAGACCCGAGCGGAAATCTGGGCAACTTGCATGAGAGACAACCATCCTTGCTAGAGGACGGCTGAACGGGTGCTAGCACGCCCGGGAAGCAACGCTGAAGAGGCGTTGGTTCCCACTGCGACTATACCTAGTCCCTTGTCTGGCGAGAACGCCTGCAAGAAAGTCGGTTGTGAGCCGTGACAGCGGCAACACGCGGTCGGACATCTCGACTGAGGGCGAAAAAATCGCCTTATACCTCGAAAAAGAGGCGGGCTTGGACGAGCCCAGGAGCGGGGATATTAGAGGCCTGGCGGTATCGGGAACGATCCTGAACTAGCTCGGCCGGTTGGCAAAAAAGCCAGCTTAAATCCCGCTCCACTGTCAAAAAGGTTTCCGCCGATTTCCCTAAAAATGAAAAAATCGGCAGTCCACTTGAGTGAACAAATTACTTGTTCATTGAAGCGGACATTCAAACTGCAACCCCAACCACAAGGAGAAGAGAATCATGAGCGAGAAACACACATGCGAGTTTTGCGGCACAGTCGGCAACAACGGCGCGCGGTGGCTAGTACGGACGGCCGACGACAAGGTCGCCAGGGTGCATAAGCCCTGCGGCGGCCAACTGATCGCTTCCGCCCCGGCCGAACTGAAGGCCGCGCTTATCCCGAGTCCGGAGCTGAAAGCCGAATGGACCGCCAAGCGGACCGAACGGCAAGTGCAGGACTTCTGGGTCAAGCAGTGTCCGCAACTGCTCGGGATCAAACAGGATCTCGAGCAAAAGGAGAGAACGACATGAGCACCATCCATATCGGTACAATAAACTTGCGCGAGTTGGACAAGAAAGTCCGTCGCGCTTTCCCGCGGCAGACGGAAAAAGTCCACTCTTCGCCAAGAGGCAAACGCGGCTATGACCGCAAACAAGCCAAGCGGGCTTGGCAGAAAGGCGACTCATGAGTAAGCTCCGACGAGCTGAAACCCGCCGGCTCAATCGATCCCGCGACCACCTGCGTCGTCGCCACGAAGGCGTTAAGCGGCAAGGATTGGTCGAGGGGTTGTCCCGAGCCGAGTTTGAGCGACGCTTCCCCTACCTGCCCCTGAAGGCCTGGTATGCCCAGCGCGGCCTAATCGGACGGGGCTGGGAATACTAAGAACCCGCACTTTTACCATCACGCCCTTGCTGCAAAGCAATGGGTATTTTTTGTTTTCTAAAAAACCTTAAAAACACTTGACAATAATTAATAAGCGGCCTACAATAAACTATCAGCTCATTGACAATGAAATTAGGAATAAAAGCAAAAAAGCCCAACACCGGACTGGAAGGAGGACGACTTATGTCTAAGAAACAACTGGCTGGCTTAGGCGTCCTGCCACCGGATAATGAACGTTTCAATGATCAGCGCTTGATCAAAGCAGCTGTCCATCAATTTTGGCAGTTGGTTTTCATCAATGTCCGCAATTCGACGGCAGCAAGATGCTGGGCGATAACCAAAGATGACATTCATTGCGCCTATCTTTACGGCCTTCTCACCTGGCTAATGACGCAGGATCGAACCGCGCAGCACGAAACGCTGCGGCGAATCAATAATTGCTTCGGCTCGGAGGACGGCCGAGAAATAATGATCCGCGCCGTCCAATCGATGCTCTACCGGATCCATCTTCATCTTCATCCGGAAGACAAGGAAACGATCATTTCCATCCTGTTCGAAGTTAACCCTCATTTAGCCAAACGAGTCGACGAGGAATTGCCGGTTTCGGTCATTAAGAAAGTCAGATCGTTCTGGACCGGCGAGCCGACCGGCTTGATTGCGCACGATCAAACGACCGGCCAAGCCCGGTTGTCCCTGCCGGAAACGAGCCAGGGCCGACTACTCTTAACCGGGCCAAGCGATGGCTCGAAAAGCAAAAAATCCGGCGCCAAATCCATAACTGAAACCAAGCCGGAATATCCCGGACATATTTTTGCCCAAGAGATCATCGCTTCCAACTTGAACAGTTTGACCGCCAATGGATTCGCAGTCGCTGCCTCACTTCAAACAGCCAGCCAAACCGGGAAGATGACTGAAGCCCTAGGCCAACTATTCACAATCATACGGTTGCTATTCAACAATAATCTGCCGCCGGAAGCCCGAGCCGGAAAAAAAGCGGCGGAAAAAGTCATCAAGATCTTCAAGAAACCGGATCGGCTGTCAGACCCAATCAAATCAACTTTTGGCAATATCCTGGCTGAAGCGGTCAAGCAATCCCCGGGCTTGCGGCCGTCGGTAACGGCCGGGATCGCCGAATTATGCCAAGTTAATCCCAAATTGTTCGATGGTCTGGATTGGGAATACTTTCGATCGGCTTCGGCGGACACTGAACCGGCGACACTCAAGGAGCCGGCGATCCAACAGCAAACGCCAATGGAAAAAGCCACGCCTCAACCGAAAGTCAAGATGCCTGAGGGCGACGGCCAAAATCCGCTGGCCCGCCTGCAGACGATTTTTGAAAAAAATGAGATCGATATCTTCAAAATCAACCAATACGACAGTTACTGCCGCGAATGGCTCTGCCATATCTTGTGCGGCCAAGCCGACCCGCCGACTAAAGAGCTTCAACGCGGTTTCCACATTTGGCAAAAACTCGTCCACCCCGATAAAACGCCTGATCCGCTACTCCGAGAACTTGCTAAGTTAATTAGCAACATCTACGACTTAGTGATCAAAAAGGAATTCATTCGAGAGGCCGGAGTCCGCGCGATCAATGAATTGAAAGAATTAGTCAAACAATTGTTAGTAGCCAGTTCGATTACTCTGGTTCCCTGCCAAGGCAAACGCCTAATCATTGCCGGTGAAACATCGATTGCCGACTGGCTGGATAACTGCGGTTATATGGCCGAAAAAGTCAGCGTCATTATTAACGGCACTCTAATCGCCAATTTCACTCAAAGCCGCCTCAAAAAAGACGATGTGATCGAATTGATCTTTCATTAAACTTAAAACGCTCCGACCGCTGTCGGGGCGTCTTTTTTACTTGGTTTAAGATTTGCAGATATCAGAAAGTTTTTGCAAACAAAGCTGGCAGTATTGGACTAAACTTAAAATTTTCTCCTCACTGCCGTCTTCAAAGCTGCAAGTTACTTGGGCTTCGGCCGCTATCATTTGAGCGGTTTCCTCCGGGGAACTATCGGTGGGACGACAATATCTGACTAGCTCGACCAACTTGGAAAACAGCTGATTAACAGTTCGCGCCCGACCGATTTCTCTGCCGTCATAACTTAATTTAACTTTGCCCTTAGCGCTGGCAAAAGGATTAAAAGCCAGTTGGCCGATAATGGCTCGGTTTGACTCTTCCACAATCGGCTGGCTGAATGGCGTCTGAAAGTCAAAGCCATTAAAGACCTCTTGTGAATCATGGATCTGAACACGCAAACCGCTAAGAACTTGCAGCAACTTATCTATTTCAGAACGAGTAGCGGCCTCAGTCAAATACAAAACAGCATTTTCATTTCTCTCCTGATTGCTGATATTTATCTTGAAAGCGAATAAATCCGGCAGCTCCTCAAACGCCCCCGCTAACTGCTCCAAAAAATCCAATAAATAATCTTGTTTAATGGAGAGATAGAACCGGACTTCTCCGCCGAATTCAGAAAAATTATCTTTATCAATAAACTGACAAAAACCCGGCGATAATATTTGCCGGTATCTATCTCGTATTTGTCCTACCCAGGGCAAATTGCCAGGATTGCCGTCAGGATCATAACCGATGACCGATTTCCATTTTTCAATAAAAATTTTATCCTCTTCTTCCGTCCGCTGAGATTTAGTCACTATCGTATCATAATCATAACGACCTTGCTCCAACATTTCTAAAGCCGGCTCAACGCCATATTTTAATAAAAATTCTTGCGGATTGCTTTCAGATAAAGCCAGCATTTCTCCGCCGCCTAATTCATAACGACTAACCCTGATCCGCTCTGTCTGCTCATTGATATTCTTCATAAAAATAACTTAAAATATGACTAAACCACGATACTGATCAACTTGCCTTTAATGAAAATAATCTTCTTTGGTTCGCCAACCAGATATTTTTTGACATTCTCATCACTAAGAGCAGCTGCTTTCGCCTCAGTTTCACTAATATTGGCCGGCAATTTCAATTTAGCCCGTACTTTGCCATTGATCTGCACCGGCATTTCAATTTCCGTGTCAATGACTTTGCTTGCATCATACTCCGGCCACTTTTCTTTAAAAATACTTTCCACCTGGCCTAACTTTCCCCACAATTCTTCTGCCAAATGCGGCGCGAACGGCGACAGGATGATTAAAAATTTTTCTAATTGCTCTTGATTAATACCACCAGCCGACTGGAATTTATTGACCAGAACCATCAGCGCTGAAATAGCCGTATTATAACTCATCGCCTCAATATCCTCGCCGACTTTTTTAATGGTCTTATTAAATAAAATTTCTAATTCTGCCTTGTCATTCCCTTCCGAAACCTCCCCTAGCCCCTCCCTGGAAAGGAGGGGAACTAACTCCCAAACCCTATTCAAAAACCGATGGACGCCCAGAATATTCTTGGTGCTCCAGGGCTTCATCGCTTCCAATGGCCCCATAAACATCTCATATAAACGGAAAGTGTCGGCGCCGAAGTCCTTGACGATTTCATCGGGATTGACCACATTGCCGCGCGACTTCGACATCTTCTCGCCGTCTTCGCCCAGAATCAAACCCTGATTAATCAACTTAGCAAACGGCTCTTCTTGCGGCACAACGCCCAGATCAAACAAAACCATATTCCAAAAACGAGCATAAAGCAAATGCAAAACCGCATGCTCAGCTCCGCCCAAATACAAATCGACCGGCAGCCAGTATTTCAATTTATCCTGATCGGCAAAGGCCTCATCATTATGCGGATCAATATACCTGAGCCAATACCAAGAACTGCCTGCCCATTGCGGCATTGTGTTGGTCTCGCGCTTAGCCGGACCGCCGCATTTCGGGCAAATCGTATTGACCCACTCATCGATTGTCGCGAGCGGCGATTCGCCGGTGCCGGTCGGCTCGTATTTTTCCACTTGGGGCAGTGTTAATGGCAAATCCTTTTCATTTAGCGGAATGGCACATCCGCCAGCTGGCGGACCGCACTTCTCGCAGTGCACCAGCGGGATCGGTTCGCCCCAATATCTTTGGCGAGAAAAAACCCAATCGCGCAATTTGTAATTGATCGCTTTATGGCCGACACCTTTTTCTTCCAGCCAGTCGATCATCTTGCCGATTGCTTCAGCCGGCACAAGGCCGTTCAAAAATTCCGAATTGATCATGACACCATTATCGACGTCCGTATAAGCGATATCGCCTTTTTTAATCCGTTCCAGCCAAACATCCATTTCCGCATGAACCATGAAATCCAACGTTAATTCTTCCGGATTTTTCCAAAGGATTTCATTCTCGGCTATTTTTTCCTCCTCAGAAATTCCGATCTGTTCTTCATCAGCCAAATCAAATCGAACTAAGTTAGTGAAAGAAACTCGATTAACATCCTTATGATTAGCGAAATATTCAGCGCGAACTTGCCCGCCGAGCACTTCGCCATTAATTAAATTCCGATAACCGGTTTCTTCTATCACCTCGCGCTTAGCGGCAGCCAACAGATCTTCATCAGTCCCGACGCCGCCCATTGGAAAAGTGACCCAGCCGTATTTATGGGAATGAAGGCAAAGAATTTTTCCCGTCCGAGGATTGCGAACAATGACTTGGACATTTTTTCTCTCAACCTTTTCTTTGCCGGCTACGGGCGGATTCCTTTTATCAATCCTTTCCGGAATAATCACCTCGATGATCGGCAAACCGAACTTCTTCGCGAATTCAAAATCACGCTCATCATGAGCTGGCACCGCCATGATCGCGCCGGTGCCGTAAGACGCCAGCACATAATCGGAAATCCAGATCGGGATCTCCTGGCCGTTGACCGGATTAATCGCCTTAATGCCCTTCAGCTCAACGCCGGTCTTATCCTTATTAAGTTCTGTCCGTTCCAGATCGGATTTATTCTTGGCTTTAGCGATATAATCCTGAACCTCTTCCCAATTAGTAATTCTAGGTTTCAATTCATCCAAAAGATTATGTTCAGGGGACAAAACCATATAGGTCGCGCCAAAAAGAGTGTCGGGGCGAGTAGTATAAACCTCAATTGGAAATTGGAAATTGGAAATTGGAAATTTCACCGTTGCTCCCTCCGATCGGCCGATCCAATTCCGCTGCAGGGCCTTGATCGACTCCGGCCAATCCAGCTTATCAACCCCTTCCAACAACCTGTCGGCATAAGCGGTAATCTTCAACATCCATTGGCGCAAATCCTTCTTCTCGACCGACGTGCCGCAGCGATCGCATTTGCCGTCTTTGACTTCTTCATTAGCCAAACCAGTCAAACATGACGGACAAAAATTAATCGGCACGGTCGCCTCATAAGCCAGGCCTTTTTTGAACAATTGCAAAAAAATCCATTGCGTCCATTTATAATATTTCGGATCAGTGGTATTGATTTCCCGATCCCAATCATAAGAAAAGCCAAGCGACTGAATTTGGCGTTTAAAAGTGGCGACATTATTATCAGTGGTCAATTGCGGCTGGGTGCCGGTTTTGATGGCGTAATTTTCCGCCGGCAAACCGAAAGCGTCCCAGCCCATCGGATGCAGGACATTGAATCCCTTCAGCCGCCAATAACGAGAATAAATATCAGTCGCCGCATAACCCTCCGGATGGCCGACATGCAAGCCCGCGCCGGACGGATACGGGAACATATCCAGCACATATTTCTTGGGCTTGGAACTGAAGTCATCGGCTCGATCAATTTTTGTGTTCAGCCATTGATCCTGCCACTTCTTCTCTCCTCCATCATTCAAGAACTCCTTGTATGTCATATAATTGTCTTAATTTAGGATATTTAAAGATTATCACAAAAATCTAACGATTTCAAATCCTATTTAACTAGACCGGCGCATAAAAAAGCCCGAGGACAACACAGCCTCGGGCTAAATTAAATAAACATTATTAAGTTATTTCTCCAAGGCCTTTTTCAAATACTGGCCGGTATAACTCTCTTTGACTTCCGCCACCTCGAATGGCGTGCCAGTTGCCACCACGTACCCCCCCCGATCACCACCTTCCGGCCCCAAATCAATGATCCAATCGGCTGACTTGATCACCTCCAAATTATGCTCGATAATCAGAACCGAATTATCTTTGTCGGCCAGCTTATTCAAAACCTGCAAGAGCCGCTTGATATCATCGAAATGCAAGCCGGTCGTCGGTTCATCCAAAACATACAGGGTCTTGCCGGTCGGCCGGCGCGATAATTCTGTCGCCAATTTAACCCGTTGGGCCTCGCCGCCGGACAATGTTGTCGCCGATTGGCCGAGTTTCAGATAACCCAATCCGACCTGCTCCAAAATCTCCAATTTATCAATGATCTGGCTTTGGCCGCCAAAAAATTTCTTGGCCTCGCTGACAGACATCGCCAGCACATCGGCGATATTTTTCTCCTTGAAATAAATCTCCAACGCCTCGTGATTATAGCGTTTGCCATGGCATTCTTCGCACTCGACGTAGACATCCGGCAAAAACTGCATTTCGATCTTGATCATGCCGTCGCCGCCGCAGGTTTCGCAGCGTCCGCCGCCTTTGACATTGAAAGAAAAATGACCTTGCTTAAAGCCGCGCATCTTGGCTTCCGGCAATTCGCTGTAAAGATCGCGGATATAAGTGAAAACGCCGGTGTAAGTGGCGGGGTTGCTGCGCGGCGTCCGGCCGATCGGCGATTGATCGATATTAATGACTTTATCCAAATTTTCCAAGCCCTTGATTTCCCGATGGCGGCCGGGCAGATCCTTGGTGCGATAAAATCTGGCCGACAAGGCCTTAGCCAGGATCTCATTCATTAATGTGGATTTGCCCGAACCGGAAACGCCAGTAATCACCACCAATTTGCCCAAGGGAATCCTGACATTGATATTTTTCAAATTGAATTCCGAGGCGCCGATGATCTCGATGAACTTGCCGTTGCCTTCGCGCAGATTACTTCTGGCTTCGATTTTTTTCGCGCCGGAAAGATATTGGCCGGTGATTGATTTCTTGTTTTTTTTGACTTCTTTGACCGTGCCTTCGGCCGTGATTTCACCGCCATAGATGCCGGCGCCCGGTCCGACATCGATCAGCCAATCAGCGGCATTCATGATCTGCTCGTCATGTTCGACGACAATGACCGAATTGCCTTTATCACGCAAGGCATTTAAAGTATTAATTAATTTTTCGGTATTGCGGGGATGCAAACCGATTGACGGTTCGTCCAAGACATAAGTGACAGATTCCAAGCCGGAGCCGATCTGAGTCGCCAGCCGGATCCGCTGCGCTTCGCCGCCGGCCAAAGTGTTGGCGCTGCGAGATAAAGTCAGATAACCCAAGCCGACATTCTGCAAATAAGCAATCTTTTTCAGGATCTCCTTAAGCAACTGCTTGGAAATCTTGCCTTCTTTTTTTTCGCCCCACTTCTTAGCTAAAGCGGCGATCAATTTTGCCAAGCTGTCGACCGATAAAGCCGTGATTTGGAAGATGCTCAGATCATCGACTTTAACGGCCAAGCTTTCCGGCCGCAATCTGGTGCCCGAACAAACTTGGCAAGTCGAAACCCGCATGTAATCCTCCAGCGTCTTCTGCAAATACTCCGACTTAGTATCATTATATTTATCATCTAAAAATTTCAAAACGCCGTCAAAAATCATCGGCTTGCCATCAATGGCATACTCCCGGCCATCGCCCTCGTGAATCAAAGTCAAAACATTTTCCGGCAATTCCGACACCGGCGCATTAAGCGAGAAGCCGTATTTCTTGGCGACTGCTTCCAACAGCTTCATGTTGGAGTTTTGCGAGGCGAAATTGCGCGACCAGGGCTTGATCGCTCCCTCAGCCAGCGTCAATCGCTTATTGGGAATGATTAAATCGCGATCCGGGCTGAGCTTGACGCCTAAGCCGCGGCAAGCCGGACAAGCGCCGAACGGCGAATTGAAAGAAAAAGTGCTCGGCTCGATTTCCGGCAAGCTGATCTGGCAATTGGGGCAGAAATAATACAGATTGAAATTAAGATCCGGCCGGCCGTCACTGGCGACATTGACAAAACCGTTGCTCAAATCCAAAGCTAGCAGCAACGCCTTATTCAGGCGGGCGTAAGAGATATCCTTGGTCTCCAGATTCTTTATTTCTTTAACGATAGCCAAATCGTCAACCTGGACTTCGATCGTATGGCTGACATCCTTATCGAGCGTCAAACGATTCTGCGAGATTTCAGACGCCTGATAAAAACTGCCGTCGATCCGGAAAATCTCATGATTGGCTTTCAGAAGATTATCGATGATTTTCTGCTGGCTGCCCTTCTTATTCAAAACCACCGGAGCGAGAATCTTGATCCTTTGCCCCTCCGGCAATTTAGCCAGCTGTTCCAGAATCTGCGTCGGGGTCTGGCGCTTGAGCGCCGCGCCGCATTTATGGCAATGGACTTGGCCGACCCGGGCGTAAAGCAACCGCAGGTAATCATAAATTTCTGTAATCGTGCCGACCGTGGAACGTGGATTGATGGAAGATGACCTCTGATCGATGGCGATCGTCGGCGACAAGCCCTCGATCGAATCGACATCCGGCTTATCCATCAAATCCAAAAACTGCTTGGCATAAGAAGACAGCGATTCGGCATAACGGCGCTGGCCCTCGGCGTAAATCGTATCGAAAGCCAGTGAGGATTTGCCGGAGCCGGACAAGCCGGAAATAACCACCAGCTTGCCGCGGGGAATATCCACGGAAACATTCTTGAGATTGTTAACGCGAGCGCCGACTACTCTGATAGCCGAATAATCAGCCGTTTTGCTTTTAGCCATAGATAATAAAAAAAATTAATGCGTCAACCACAAGCATAGCACATTCTTCAAACCGGGTCAAGTAAGAATAAAAAAGCGGGGCTCCGTTTCCGGAACCCCGCGGGGTGCGAATATTAACTACGCAGTATTGCGTTTACTTCTCGACCGCTTGGTCGATCAGATCAGCGGCGACGACTCCGCCGCCGGTCCAACCCAGCACCTTAAGGCCGAGGTGGTTATGATGCAAAGCCAGATTGGACTTGTTATGAGTCCAGACCCCGGCCGTTACGCCATAAACGAAAAAGTCCACCAATGGATCTAAATTATTGTCGGCGATCCAGGTCGTGGCCGCGCCGTTGCCGTCATCGGCAATCGGTTCGGCGCCGACGATCGTCCGCCCGGCGCTCTCGAGCATATCAGTCGTCTGCTGACGGACATGCTTCGGTATTGCCAAAATAGCGGTCGATTTCTGAAGCGTCAACGACTTGAAGACGTCGGTAACGACAGCTCCAACGGCCTTGAACGGGCAAATCAACGTCCGACCAACGTTCTTCTCGGCACGCGAGAAGTCCGCGCTGGCAGTAAGCGACGACATGGTCAAAAAGATAGCAACGATAGCGACAACGATGAGTTTCTTCATGATGACTTGTTTCTCCTTGTTTTTTTTCCCAGTTTGAAAACAAAATCAATTAAAAATCACTGCGCGCGCTGTCTCTTACATCGGCCGTCCTCCTCTTTTGACTCCCAGGGAGCCGTGTTTCTTATGAACTATGCGCTAAAATCTTATGCTATTTTACAGTTTTTGTCAATAGCTAATCAAAAAAATAAGCTAAAATAAGACAAAAATGCAAAAAATCCCTAAATATTTAGGGATTTTTGTTGATTCGTTTGATATTTTTACATCAAACCGTATTCCTTAATGTTGGCATCGCACAAGGCCTGCCATTTGGCGATTTCCGCCAGGCCGGCTTCTCCATTGGACGCATTGAATAAATGCCTGAATCGCTTCTGCGGCTTCAAAAACTTCTCAATCGGCTCTCGGGCATTAATTTTCATTTTATTCGCCAACTCGCCGTCAAGATATTCGACAAGCGGATAATAGCCGGACTGGACAGCTGATTTTGAAATATTAATAGTGTCCTGCGGCTCAATGCCCCAACCCGGCACGCAAGGCGTATAAATCTGCAAATATTTCGGCCCTTTGATCGTCAAGGCCTTTTTGACTTTGGCAATAATGTCATAGGGATAAGCGACAGTAGCAGTAGCGACATAGGGCAATCGGTGAGCCAAAGCGATTTTAATCATATCCTTTTTCCGAGTCGGATTGCCGAAGGACTTCTTGCCGGCCGGCGCCGTTGTCGCGCTGGCGCTTAACGGCGTCGCACCGCTGGATTGATTGCCGGTATTTTCATAGGCCTCATTGTCATAGCAGACATACAGCACGTTATCGCCCCGCTCCCATAAGCCGGACAGCTGGCCGAAACCGATATCGAAAGTCGCGCCATCGCCGCCGACCGCAATCACATTGACATCTTCTTGCTTTTGGTATTTCAAGGCCGCCGCTACGCCCGTCGCTACGCTGGAAGAATTTTCAAACAAGGAATGGATCCAGGGAATCTTAAAAGACGTCATTGGATACTGAGTCGTAGTCACCTCGCTGCAGCCGGTGGCGCTGGTCATAATCGTCTTCGGACCGGCTGCATCAACCAATAATCGAACAGCGATAATCATGCCGCAGCCGGCGCAAGCGGAATGGCCGGGATCAAGCAGATGGGCCAGAGGGGCTTTATATCGTTTAATGTTTTTTTCCATAAAATTTGCTTATTTGCCGACGAAAATGGTTTTTTCTTTGGTTTTAACGGCCAAGGCGATGGTTTTTTTAATCATTTCCTTAGTGATATCCCGACCGCCCAAGCCCATAATGGCGCCGACGATTTTCGCCTTCGACCGGCCGTAGAAAGCGCGGCGCAACTCACCGGCCAAAACCCCTTCCTCGCCCAGCGACACCGACTTGTCAATTACCAAGATGTTTTTCTTGCCGCCGATCAGCTTAATGATTTCTTCAGCCGGAAACGGCCGGAACGCCGTAATCTTTAACACTCCAACCTTACCCTTCACCTTTACTAAAGGGGAGGTCGGGAGGGGTTTATTAAGCTCGTCGACTGTTTCCTTGATCGTGCCCAAAACCGAACCCATAGCCACCACGACTGTCTCGGCATTTTTATCGCCATAATATTCAACCAAAGATAATTTCCGGCCGAAGACCTTTTTGAATTCCGACATTTCCTTAGCGATCAATTTCCGGCTTAAGGCCAAATCCTCATGCAACCCTCGGCGAATTTCAAAATAATGCTCCGGCGTAGCAAAAGCGCCGAAAGTCAAAGGATGTTTGACATCCAATTTTTCCGCCGGCCGCCAATCAGGCAGATATTTCTTGATCAAGGCCGGCGCCGGCACCTCCACCGGCTCCACCGTATGAGTCAGGACAAAACCGTCAAGATTAACCATAGCCGGCAACGCCGATTGTTCCGCCACCTTGTAAGCCAGAACATGCAGATCGCAGGATTCCTGATTGGTCTCGCCGAAAAACATGATCCAACCGGCATCGCGCATCGTCACCGCGTCCTGCTGATCATTCCAAATATTGATCGGAGCGGAAACCGCGCGATTGGCATTGGTTATAACCACCGGCAAACGCATTCCGGCGATATTATACAACACCTCAGTCATCAGCAGCAGGCCCTGCGAAGAAGTGGCGGTATAAGTCCGGACCCCGGCCGCCGCCGCTCCCGCCAGAACGGAAATGGCGCTGAATTCGCTTTCCGCCAACACATACTCATAATCCGCCTCGCCATCAGCTTTGAATTTGGCCAAATCCTCGACAATATGGGTCTGAGGCGTAATCGGATAGCAAGAGACCACCGCCGGCTTGATATTATTGATTGTTTCCGCGATTGCTCGCGAACCCTCTAAAATCCTCATCATAATATGATAATTTCTAATGATTAATTTTCAATTTTTAATAAATTTTAAATTACTTATTTTCTTCCCGCATCGTGATGGCTTTAACCGGACAAACCTCGGCGCACAGGCCGCAGCCCTTGCAATAATCCAAATCGGCTTCAAAAATATTTTTGCCCCGGGAATTTTTTTCACCGGTGTCAAAACAAATCCCCTCGGGACAAATCGTTTCGCACAATTTGCAGCCGATGCAGATTTCATGGTTGAATTCCGGATAATGCTCTTCGCGCCAATTGCCGGTTTTGACTTGACTGGATGTTCCCGGCTGGCAAGTTAAAATATTTTTCATAATCAATTATTACTCATAGTTTCATAGCCGCGCTTCGCCGCTTGGACGTTAAGCTCGGCGACTTCGCCTTGGAAGCGCTGGCGGATCGCTTTTTCTACGGCGTCCAACTTGATCAATCCGGACATGGCGGCAAACGCCCCCAACAGAACCGTATTGATAATCGGCCGGCCAATAACCTCCCGCGCGATACCGGTCGCGTCCAAATCCCTGATTTTAACTCCTCGCGGCACAACACAGACATATTCTTTGCAAGAATTCATCAAAATAGCAGCTGTATTTTTTAAGTCAGACATAATCTTGCCGCCCTCCAGCAGCGTCACATCCTGGACAATGGCATAATCAGGCGAGTAGACCTGGCTGCGCAAACGGATGAATTTGTCATCAAGACGGACAAAAGCCGTCACCGGCGCGCCGCGCCGCTCCACGCCGAAATTCGGAAAGGCCTGGGAAATCTTGCCGCTGTAAAACGCTGCCTCCGCCAAAAGTTCCGCCATTGTCACTGAGCCCTGGCCGCCCCGGCCATGTATCCTTATCTCCACCATATTATTGCTGTTTGGTTAATTCCTTATATTTGGCGATTATTTCCTCCCAAACGCTCTCGCTGACCGGACCGTCCAGCTTGCTACCGTTGACAAAGAAAGTCGGCGTGCCGCGCGCGCCCAAATCCAAAGCGTCCTGCATATCTTCCATTACTTGCGGCCGATATTTTTCCGTATTGATGCAATCTTGAAGTCGATTCCAATCCAAGCCGGACATGACAGCGATTTTCTGAAAATCAGCCAAGCTGGAAATCCGGCCCTGACTCGAGAAAAGACGATCATGAAACGGCCAGAATTTTTCTTGCTCCTCGGCGCACAATCCGGCTTGCGCCAGCATCAGCGAATTCTGATCAATCACCGGATAGTTGCGAAAAATAAATAAAATATCTTGAGCATACTTATTAGAAATCGCTCGAATGATCGGAAATTCCTCCAAACAAACGGAGCAATTGAAATCGGCGAATTCCACTATGACCAAGCCGGAAGAAGCATTGCCTAATTGCGGCCGGCCGCTTTTCTCGGCCAACCGGCGGTTGCTGTCTTGCGAACCGGCCGATGCTCCGAACAACGGGTCGCCAGTGGTTGTCGTTGCTGATGCAGCAATAGTCGAACTGGCCTCATCCCGGCCGTTCATCAAACTGCCAAGCAGCTGGCTCTCGATAATCGCGCCGGAAGTTCCCTGCTGCGCCGACTTCAAAAGCCCCTTAAGCTTGGCATCGCGCGCCGCGACTTCCGAATAAACTACGAATAGAAAAACCAACGCGCCCAAAATCGCCAAGATTGCCGCCATCACTGACAGCCATTTCAGCCAGTTCTTATTTTTTCTAAAAAGAGGCGAGCCGGCCGGATAAGCGGGATAATCGGCAACCGGCTCGATCATCTGATTTAATTGCTGATGTTCGTTAAAATCCATAGTTTTTACTCTTGTATTTTAACATGAAACGGCCTGATTGACAAAACTTCCAATCAATTCATTTAAAGCATTTTTTTGCCATAATCCGATCGACCGCAAATTTCGCCAAATGATTAAAAAAGTAAGCCAAACCCAGTATAAGCGGCAGATACAAAACGGTTGCCAGCCAGGGCGGCAGATAATCATACAAAAAACCGTAACGGCCAAAAAGCGGCCAATGCCACAGATAAATTTCAAAAGAATAAACACCGATTATTTCCAGTAAGCGGAATTTGGTTTTCTTAAACGCAAACAGCAGAATCAGACAAGCCATCGTGACTAAGGCATAAGCTTGCTCAATTTCCAAGCCCTGGCCCACTCCGGAATGATAGGCCGTCTGCCAAGCCAAACCGGTTAAAAGAACCAAAATCAGCCAATGCCAGACCGACGGCAATGATCGAAAATTTTTAATCAGGCGAGCTAACGGTTTAGCGGCGGCCTCCGTGTCTTTAGTCCAAGCCGAAAGCAGCCACCGATAAGATCGGCAACGCTTGCTTCTTACGCACGCGGCGCAAACCGCTTGCGGCGAGACCGTCAACACCGCCAGCAACACGCCTAACGGAAAAGCCAGCCAATGCGTTTGATAATACTCCCAAATCTGCTCCGTTACCGGCCAACCGGGCCAGTAAGCCGAAAAACTAACGATAAAAATAGCCAATACTGACCAACGCGGATGACGCTGATGGAAAATGAGAGGAAAAATCAAATAATAAAACAACAACGGAGTTAAAAACCACAAAGGCGAATTAATGGAAACAAAAAGATCGGCTCTCGGAAAAAAACCGAAAAAAGCGGCGATAACCTCGGCCAACGGATAAAAACGATTCAATAAATAAGCATCAGCCAACAAGACAAAAAATAAAAAAAGCCAGAGTGGCAGGTAGATCTTAGCTACGCGTTTGCGATAGAACTCCAGCAATGTTTTAGGATGATAAATCGCGGAAGCGGCTAAGCCGTAGCCGGATAAGAAAAAAAATAAATTGACGGCGATGCCGCCCCAAATGCCCAAGGGGAACAAGAATTCCGTGCCATAAAATTTGCCGTAAGTCAGATGAGTGAAAATTATCCCTAAAATCGCCAAGCCGCGCAACTCATTGGAGGTCTCTTTGGACAGGATGCGAATATCGCTTTTGCGGCAAATGGAAATAAAAACCGCCGCCAGAAAAATAACGGTGAAAATCGCCGTTTGCGATCCCCAATAATTATTTAAAATCTCCATAAATCAAATCAGCCCACAGAGCGTAACCTCGATCCGAGGGATGGAAACGATCCGAGCAATACAAATTAGAATCGGCTTTCAGCGGCTGCTCCGAAATTGAATACAAATCGATTAATCTGACGCCGGTCGCCTGCGCCGCCTCGCTGACAGCGGCGTTATATTTTTTCAATTCCCATTCAAAATATAAATCATACGGCGATAAAACCAAATCCTTAGCGCCTAAATACGGCAAGTTAATCAAATAAATATCGGCTTGGGTGCTATGTTGGAGCGCGCCGATGGCCGCCAACAAATTGCCCTTGAATTTTTCCAACGGCACGAAATTATGCAGATCATTAGTGCCGATAAACAGCGTAATGATCTCCGGATTATACCGAGCGGCATCGAGAACTTGGCCGGTCAAAAGTTCGAAACTGGTCGCTCCGGGCGCGCCCAGATTCTTAACCGCCACCATTAATCCTTTTTCGGCGGAGATTTTTTCCGCCAAGAGCGCCGGCAAAGTCGAAGAAACGGACGAAGCGCCGACGCCGGAAGTCAGCGAATCGCCCAATGCGACATAAGTTATTAATTGCGATTTTTCGCTTAAAGTTTTTTCAGTCAGATAATCCCTGACGGCCGGCGGCTGAACCAGCCGGAATTTAGAATAAATAAAAGCATAGGCGCGATTAAGATAAACGCCGCTGATGATCGCCAAAACCGCTAAAACCAAAATGATTATTCCCATCTTTTTCATAATTCCATCTTAGCAGATTAATCGGCAAATAAAAAGGACTCTTGAACGATAATAGATGATGATGCCAGCTTGACATTCCCAACTTATTTTGCTAATCTTTTCTTGCTCTGACAGTCCTTTACACGAACACGGAACAGGAGGTGAACATGGACAAGTTAGTCCTATTCGATTTTGACGGCGTCTTAGTCGATTCTCTACAGCCGCACATTGAATTTTGCCTGGGAATAAACAAAAAACACGCTCTGGGCTTGCCTCTGCCAAAGGCCTCAGACATCGCCGCCTGGCGCCGGCTGGTCGGTTTCCCGATGATTAAATTCCTGACCAATATCGGCCTGACCGCCGAACAAGCGGGATTGATCCATGACGCCGATTATCTGAATGAATTCGGTTGCCTCGGCAGCCATCATGCTCCGCCACCGTTTTATCCCGGCGTTCCCGAGTTATTGAAAAAACTCCACGACCAGGGTTATTATTTAGGCATTGTTTCGCTAAATAATTTGGCTAATATTTCCAAGGCCTTGGGAGAGTTGGCTGATCGTTTCGAAGTCATCTACGCATTTGACCAATTCTCAACTAAGCCGCCAGCCCTGAGATCGGCCTCTGTTTATCTGGGCATCCCGCCTGAACAAGCGATTTATATCGGCGACGCGCTTAGCGATTATGCGGCCGCCAAACAAGCCGGCCTGCGCTTCATCGGCGTCAGCTACGGCTGGCAGATCACTGGCCAAGAAACTGACTTTGTTTCAGCTGACAGTCCGGAAAGATTAGAACAATTGATAATGGAATCGCTCTGTTAATCTCTTCGGCCGCAACTCTCGGGTTGCGGTTTTTTTATGGACAAAAAAACGGCTCAATCGAGCCGCTTTTTTTAATTATAAAATTCAGATTTTCTTTATTTTAATTTTAACTTTCTCGCCGTTGATATCAACCGGCTTGGCGTCATTTTCCGCTTCTAATAATTCACTGGTGAGGGTTGACTTTTTTAATTCTTCTGAAAAATTATGATCAGCCAGGACGTTTCTGACAATTTCGCCGTCGCTTTGCCAGCTGATTTTAATCTCATCCTTAATTGTCAGCCCCGCCTCTTTGCGTTGGCCGTTGATCGTCCTGACCAATTCGCGTAAAGCGCCTTCCTGCTTCAATCCTTCGGTTAATTCAAAATCGAGTTCAAGATTTTCAATTTCTTCTCCGAGCACGTCTTTAACATTAATCTCATCACGAATCAAATCATAATATTGTTCCGATTCTTTTGGAAATTGGAAATTGGAAATTGGAAATTTGAGCGAAGCAAGAGGCTGCCTGATCTTGATTCCGGCTTCGGCGCGCTTCGCCAGCCCCAATTCAACGATTTTTCTCGCCTGATCCATTTGCTCTAAAATTTTCCCGTCGATTTCTCCGGCCGCCGGCCATTTTTCCAAATGCACCGACTCTAACTCTCCGCCGATTTCTTTATAGACATATTCGGCGACAAACGGCGTGAACGGCGCCATTACTTTCGACAATTCGATTAAAACACGTCTGAAAGTCCTTAACGCCTGCTGTTTATCTTTCTCGTCGTCCGATTTGAAACGATCGCGGCTGCGCCGCAGCCACCAAGTGGAAAATTCATCGATAAATTCCGCCAATGGCCGAGTGGCGCGCGGCAAATCATAGGCCTCCATGGCGGCGGTCACATCCCTGACTAGAGCGTTAAGCTTGGCCGACAGCCATTGATCCAAAATATTTTCCGAGACGCCGGCCGTTTGATCGCCGTCAATCTCATACAATTTATAAAAGCTCAAAATATTATTCAACAGCATGACAACTTTCTGCATCGCTTCTTTGACGCCGTTATCGTCAAAGCTCAGATTCTCCGCCTGCATCACCGGCGAAGTCAAAAGATAATAACGCAGGGCATCAGCGCCGTATTGATCCATGATAACTTCCGGCTCGGTATAATTGCCTAATTTTTTGGACATCTTCTTGCCGTCGCCAGCTACGACAATGCCGTTGACAATCGCATTCTTGAAGGCCGCGCCTTGTTTGATCGCCGCCGCAATCACCTGCAGATAATAAAACCAAGCGCGGGTCTGATCAATACCCTCGGCAATGAATTCCGCCGGAAAACCGGCCTCGAATTTTTCCTTATTTTCAAACGGATAATGCTGCTGGGCATAGGGCATGGAACCGGAATCAAACCAAGTATCCAAAACATCGGGAATCCGTTTCATTTTCCGGCCGCAAGAACATGGCACTTCAATCTGATCGACAAAATGCTTGTGCAAATCAGTGATTTTTTCACCACTGTCCTTTTCCAACTCAGCCGCTGAACCGTAAACCTTCATTTCTCCGCACTCGCATTTCCAAATCGGAATGACTGACGCCCAGAAACGCTGGCGGGAAATCGACCAATCGCGCGCGCCTTCCAGCCATTTGCCAAAACGGCCTTCTTTAATATGATCCGGCGACCAATTGATATCCTGAGCGTATTTTAAGGCCTTCGATTTGATATCAGTGACTTTAACAAACCACGAACTGGTAGCGTAATTAATCAACGGAGTATCGCAACGCCAGCAATGCGGATAACTATGCTCATATTTTTCTTTAGCAAACAATAATCCCTTATCAGCCAAGTACTTAATGATTTCCACATCTGTCTTTTGGGTCTCCCCTATCGGCTTAACATTCAGGCCGGCGAAATCAACGACCTCATCTTTGAAATTGCCGCTTAAGGTGACATTTTGGATGAAAGCCAAGTCCTTTTCCCGGCCAAGCTGCATGTCTTCTTCGCCATAAGCCGGAGCGATATGCACCACACCAGTGCCATCTTCAGTCGTCACGAAATCAGCGCTTACAATAGTATACAAGTTTTCAGCGTTAGGAATTTTAGCCTTGGCCTCATCGCTTTCGTAATACGGAAACAACGGCTTATATTTCTTGCCGACTAATTCTTTTCCTGTTAATTCTTTAACTATTTCATACTCTTTATCGCCCATAATATCCACCAGCCGCGCCTTAGCTAAAATACATAATTCATTAGTCCGCAATTCATGATTCATGATTCTTACTTCAATATATTCAATCTCTTCCCCCACCGCCAAAGCCACATTGCCCGGCAAAGTCCAGGGCGTCGTCGTCCAAGCCAAGACATAAGTTCCCGGCTCATCGGTTAGTTCGAATTTAGCGATCACTGATAAGTCCTTGATATCTTTATAGCCCTCGCTGACTTCCTGCTGGCTTAAAGTGGTCTCGCATCTGGGGCAGACATGCATGGATTTATAGCCCTCGTACACTAAGCCGCGATCATACAGTTCCTTGAACACCCACCAGATGCTTTCCATATAATCCAAATCCATGGTCTGGTAGGGATGCTCCATATCCGCCCAGCGGCCGAAACGCGCAATAGTCTTTTTCCAATCCCCAGCATAACCCAAAACCTTGCTGCGGCAATATTCATTGAACCTGGCCACGCCGTAATCCTCGATGTCTTTCTTGCTTTTGAAACCCAATTCCTTTTCCACGATATTCTCAATCGGCAAACCATGACAATCCCAGCCCCAACGCCGCTCGACATAACGCCCGCGCATCGTCCAAAATCTCGGTACGACATCTTTCATCAAACTGGCGACCATGTGACCGTAATGCGGCAGGCCAGTGGCAAAAGGCGGACCATCGTAAAAAGAATAGGCCTGGCCATTTTTAGTTTGCTGCAAGGATTTCTCAAAAATTTTCTGATCTTCCCAAAACTTCTGAATCTCCTTTTCTCTTTCAGGAATCGGGTTGATCCATTTTTTTTCTGTCCCGGCGCTCGAATTGGATTTGGCTGTTGACATAAATGATGCGAATTTAATATCTGAAATATACCAGAAAAGTCCTATGAAAGTCAACCATAACTTAGCGAATCGATCAAAAAAACCGCCCGGCAGACGGACGGTTTCAACGGCTAAGATTACTCTTTAGAAATGCACTGCACGGGACAGGCGCCAATCGCTTCATCGATCTTGGCCGCCAAGGCCTCATAATCCGCTTCCAAAACATGAGCAATCATTTTGCCTTCGATTTCTGAGACCTTAAAAACTTCCGGGCAAATCGCTTCGCAAGTGCCGCAAGCGATGCAGGCGTCGCTGATAACTGGTTTGGACATAATTTATTAGATTATTTATTATTTTTTTCCCAACAACTCCCTGACCTTAGCTGATAAAGTTGACGGCGTGTAATCGGACTTAATCAGATAACCGTCGACTTTCATTTTTTTTGCCTGATCCTGCTCTCTTTTCTGAGCCAGATTACTCCAGATATAAACCTTAACATCCTTAAGATTATGGTCTTTTTTGATTTTAGCAAAAAGTTCAAAACCATTCAAATCCGGCATCATAATGTCTAAAAGGACAAGATTTGGTTTTTCCCGACGTAAAACCTCCAGCGCTTTCAAGCTGTCATTAATGACAACCGTATTGATGCCATCCATTTGCAATTTGAGATTATAAATTCCGGCGAGATCTTTTTCGTCTTCAATTAAGGCGATTTTCTTTGATGATTGAGCCATGATTGAAAAAGTTAACTGAAATAATTATAGCACAAAACTCCAACCAAATCCAACTACATCCGCTCCAGAATTTCAATGCCCAAAAGCGACAAGCCATTGGCGAGCACCTGCCTGACAGAAGCAACCAATGCCAAACGCGCCGCGGCGGTCTCGGCCGGAGAACCCAAAATCGGCACGGCTTGGTAATAGCCGGAAAAAATCTTGGCCAATTCGAACAAGTATTGCGCCAGCCGGCTCGGCTCGAATTCTTCAACGGCCATCGAGATCGTTTCCGGGAATTGTGCCAGCTTGATGACTAACTCTCTTTCCGATGCCTCGTTTAAAAGCGAGTAATCCGCCTCTTTGGCCGGACCGGCTTTGGCTTTTTTAAGCAAGCTATTAATCCTAGAAACAGTGTACTGCAGATAAGGGCCGGAATAGCCGTCGAATGACAAGGCCTCAGCTTGATTAAAGACAATCGCGCTGCCGCGCCCGACTCGAATCATCGAGAATTTAATGGCCGCTAAAGCGATCTTATTCGCCACGGTTTTAATCTCCGCTTCCGACCAATCGCCATGCCGTTGCGCAGTTTCCGCCTCAGCCAAAGCCGTCATCTCCGCCAACAAATCCTCGAATAATACCACATTACCCTTGCGGGAAGCCATCGCACCCTCCGGCAAAGTGACGAATTCATAAGCGATATGCGCGGTCTTCTTGCGGAAGCCGATCACTTCCAGTGTCTTGAAAAATTGCTGGAAATAAAAACTCTGGCGGCTGTCGACCACGACATAGGAGGCGTCGATTTTGTACTTTTCGAATTTCAATTTGGCCAGCGCCAGTTCCTTAGTCGAATACAAAGACGAACCGTCGGACTTCAACAGCAAGAATTGCTTCAGGCCGTATTTTTCCAAATTAATGATGACTGCGCCCTGAGATCGCTCGGCGATTTTATTTTCCAACAACTCAGCTACCATCTGCTTGCCCGGTTTCTCAACTTCGCTCTCAAAAAAAACTTTGTCAAACTTGACGCCCAGAGTATCATAAATGCCATCGAATTCCTGCAATGACCATTGCCTGGTTTTTTTCCATAAAGCCGTCAAATGCTTGTCGCCGCTTTCCAATTTTTTTTGGACTTCGGCGGCCTCTTGCTTATGCTCTTCATTAGCTTCGCACAAGTTAACCGCTTCGGCATACAATTTGCCCAAATACTGGCCCTTGTGCTGCGCCGGCTCCAGCTCGCTCTGATGGAATTTTTCCAAGACCCACAGCGTCTTAGCGACATGCGAGCCGATATCGCCGATATAATTGGCGGCGATCACTTTTGCGCCTGACGCGCGGATCAGATTGACTAGTGATGATCCCAGAACAACATTGCGCAAATGACCAATATGGAATTCCTTATGAGTATTGGGTTGGGAATACTCCACCATGATTTTTTCTTTGACGGCCGGCCGGCGGCCGTATTTTTCGCCCTTACTTTTAATCTCTTTAATAACTCTGGAAATCAATTGCTTGTCATCCAAATAAAAATTAAGGTAGGGACCGATATTCTTCACGGACTTGATTGAGCCCTTGGCGGAAATTTTGCTTTGCAATTCCTGGGCGATCTGATTGGGCGAAATGCGCAGGAGTTTAGTCAGATAAAAACAAGATACGCTAAAATCGCCCCAACTCTCTTCCGGCGGCCGAGTCACTTCCAGTTTCGACTTGTCTACCGGCTGGCCGACGGCCGCGGCCACGGCCTCAATCAACTCGCGTTTGATTTTTTCAATGGCATAATCCATAAATTGATGGCTATAATTTACCATAATTAAGCGTCTAACGCAAGTTGAACGCAAAAAAAAGCAGATCCGAAGACCTGCGTATGAAAGAACGATTTGCACTTGGTTATCAATTAATCAGAGGGAGAATAATGATTGTCAGCCGGCGGATCTTTTTCCGGCTCCGACTCTTCCTCAGCATCAAAGTGCAATTTAAACCATTTGGATAACACACCGTGAATTCGAAAATCTTCGCAATCAGACACCCAATCTTTAACCGCCTGACATCCGACCACCACTGACCAATGCGGGGAACAGCCGGGATTAGATTTTGCCATAATCAAATTGGCAAGCGGCGGCAAAGCCAATTCCTGGCTGCCATCACCAAGAACCACGGCTGACGGCGATGGTTTGACAATACCATCGGCACTATTAACCATACTCCAACTGTCGGAAAGAAGGTATGCTTTTTTCTCGTCCAAATCAAAAAATAATCCCGAGTCACTGAGAACGCCAAAGCTAACAAGATAATTGACAGACCGATGTGTCGGCGGCGGCACAAAACTACGCTGTCCGCTCACCACTAATCCGTCTTCGGTCAAACCGCACGACTCCGAAAAATAACGCGGGCGGAAATCATCTATTTTAATTTCCCGCCGGACGACAAGCACGGGCTCATCTTTCGCCCGGCTGCAACGGTCGTACAACTCTTTGACATACTCCGCCACCGGTCCATCGGCAATATCCTGATCTCCGATCAAACCGGAATGAAGCACCACAAAATCAACAAGCGGATTTCCCGTTGAATTGCCGGCCCTGACTTCTTCAGCCAACAACTTCAATTTTTCACTTCTGACTTTTTGCCATTTTTTAATCATTTTATTCGAACCAGTAATCAGAAGATCAAGATTCAAGATCCCTTCAAGTAATCCCTCCGCCCTTCCTGCTGGTGCTTCCATAACTCTGCCTCCTCTTGGTTGTCTGATAATAACAAAACACCAGTTAAGCTTTAAAGAACTTGTTGATATTAAGTCAACTCTAATAAAAAAGATTAATTCTGTCAAGACCTTTACGATTAGGCCGGAAAAGAGTATATTGTAGCTAACAAATATATGCCAAACACCAAAGAAAATCTCAACGAAATCCGCCATTCCACTTCGCATCTTCTGGCTTACGCCGTGCAAGAGCTATTCGGGAATCAGGTAAAATTCGCCATCGGCCCGACAATCGACGACGGCTTTTATTATGATTTCGATCTCGGCCAACAGACCTTCACTCCCGAAGACCTGAAAAAAATCGAAGCCGAAATGGCCAAGCTCATCAAGCAAAAATTGCCCTTCGAAAAATTCGACTTGCCGATCGAGGCGGCGCTGGAAAAAATGGCCGGACAGCCCTATAAGCAGGAACTGATCCGCGATTTGGCCGCTGACGGAGCGACGGAAGTCAGTTTTTATACTGTCGGCGATTTCACTGATTTATGCAAAGGGCCTCACGTCAACAACACCAAGGAACTTGGCGCTTTCAAATTGATGAAGATCGCCGGCGCCTACTGGAAGGGCTCGGAAAAAAACAAGATGCTGCAGCGGATCTACGGCACGGCTTTCGCAACCAAAGAAGAATTGGCCGCGCATTTGGAAATGATCGCCGAAGCGGAAAAACGCGACCACCGCAAACTCGGCAAAGAGCTGGGACTCATCGCCTTTCATGACGAAGGGCCGGGCTTTCCTTTCTTCAAACCAAAGGGCATGGCTGTCTGGAATGAACTGCTGGCTTACTGGCGCCAAATGCACGCCGAAGCCGGCTACAGCGAAATCAAGACGCCGATCATGCTGTCGCAACGCCTCTGGGAGATTTCCGGCCACTGGGAAAATTACCGCGAAAACATGTACGAGACGACGATTGACGAAGAAAAATTCGCCATCAAGCCGATGAACTGCCCGGGCGGCCTGCTGATGTACAAAGAAGATCTGCATTCCTACCGCGACCTGCCGCTGCGCTGGGGCGAAATCGGCCTAGTGCACCGCCACGAACTCTCCGGCGTTTTGTCCGGATTGTTCCGCGTCCGCGCCTTCCATCAAGACGACGCCCATATCTTCATGCGTCCCGACCAAATCAAAGACGAGATCTTGGGCGTGCTTAATCTGGTCGATCAAATGTATGCCGCTTTCGGCTTGTCATATCATCTGGAGTTGTCAACCCGGCCGGAAAAATCCATCGGCAGCGATGAGGCCTGGGCAACCGCGACCGCCGGCCTGAAAGAAGCCCTGGACGGCACCGGCAAGGACTACAAAATCAACGAGGGCGACGGCGCTTTTTACGGACCGAAAATCGACATCCACATCAAAGACGCCATCGGCCGCACCTGGCAATGCGGTACTATCCAACTCGACATGAATCTGCCGGAACGCTTCCAATTGGCCTACATCGACGCCGACGGACAGGAAAAACGCCCGATCATGATCCATCGCGTCATCTACGGATCGCTAGAAAGATTCTTGGGCGTCCTGATCGAGCATTACGCCGGCGCTTTTCCGGCTTGGCTCTCACCCGTCCAAGCGGTCATTATTCCGGTCTCGGAAAAATTCAACGGTTACGGACAAAAAATCCTAACAGAACTCCAAGCCGCCGGCCTGCGCGCCGAATTGGATGACGCCGACGAGTCGCTGGGCAAACGGATCCGTAACGCCGAAAAACAAAAAACGCCCTACATCTTGGTAGTCGGCGACAAAGAACAAACGGCTGGAACCGTCGCCGTTAGAAAAAGAATCGAGGGCGATCTCGGAGCTGTCAAGATTGAGGACTTCATAAAAAATATCAAAAAAGAAATTGAAGAAAAAAAATAATCTCTGTCATAAAAAACACACCTCGGTTTTAGCTGAGGTGTGTTTTTAGATTTAGATTTGAATTTACTTTTTCCATAACCGGTAAAGTTTCTTTAATTTCTTGGCCGGCACTCGACCGTTCTTTTGGACTCCTCATATTATAATTTTGACCTATTGATAAACAACCCGACTTTTTCTAATAATTTTTTAGTGTCTTCGTGTTTGGCCTTCTCGATTGCTTCCGGCAAATTAAACCATTTCCCCTCTAATCCTTCAGTATTTCTCTCTTTAGTTTCCCTAAAATCCGCCTCTAGTAACTTAGCCAAATAATAATAAATAACTTTAAAAGCTTTCTCGCCATTCAACTCAAATTCAAATTCCGTCTTGCCGAGTAAACCATCCTTAACTAACTCAATTCCATTATAGCCGGTTTCTTCTTTAATCTCACGCAAGGCCGCCTCTTCGATTCCTTCTCCCCCTTCAATATGGCCCTTGGGCAACAACCATTCATCGCGTTCTTTCTTGTAAATCAAATAAACTTTTTGCTGCCGTGGGTCATAAAGAACCCCGCCGGCGGTAACGTGTGTTTTCATAATTATAAATTAGCATACTACCTAATTTTCTTCGCCATTTTCTTATCCGCCAACGGCAAAGAGAAAGAAAACTTGCTGCCCTGATTCTTGCCCGGCGATTCTACCCAGATGCGGCCACCCATGTTCTCAATCAAAACTCGGGCGTAATACAAGCCCAAGCCCGTGCCCTCCGTATTAACCTTGGCCGAATCCTTGCCTCGAGTGAATTTATTGAATAACCGGGACAAATCCTCCGGATCAATGCCGATGCCGGTATCCTGGGAGGCAAAAACCACTGATTGGCCTTCCTGATGGAGGTTGATCATGATTTCGCCCTGCTTGGTATACTTGATCGAGTTGTCAATCAAGTTGGAAACAATGTCTTTAATCTTTTGCGCGTCAGCGGCCACCTTGGGGACGCTCTTATCCTCGACGAATTCCAATTTTAGTTTCTTCGCTTTAGCTTTGGCTTGGAAATCATTAACCATCAATTTGGTCACCTCGCTCAAATCGACCGGCTCGATCTTGAAGTCGATCCGGCCGGCTTCAATGCGGGAGATATTAAGCAAGCTCTCGACCAGATTGATCAGACGTTCGGTGGAAATGAAAATCTTATTGATGCTGTCTTTGACCGGAGCGGATAATTTGCCGAAATTGCCTTCCAATAGCATCGATGAATAGCCCTTGATAATCGTCAGAGGTGTGCGCAATTGATGGGAAGAAATCGACATGAATTCCGACTTGGATTCGTCCAAGCGCCGCAGTTCTTTGTTGGCCGAAGCCAATTCCTTGGAAACCTTGCTCAGTTTCTTATTAAGGACTTCCATCTCCTCGCGCCGGCGGACTTCCTGCAAGACGGAACGGATCAGGAGGATGGCGAAGATCAGGGTGATAAGAAAAATTATCAAGCGATAAATCAATGCCGTAGTAGAGCCGGCTGAAAATACTTCGACAAAAGAAACTAAGGTTAAAAACACAGCAAATATCTCAGTGGCAATCGCCTTAGCATCTAGTAACTGCAACTTAATAATAGAATAAGCTATAATTAACGAAAAAATAACAATAAAAACAAAACCAAAAGGATAAATCCCCAGGCCATAATTAGCGCTGAAATCGACGCTGGCCGAGGCATAGAAAACCATGCTGGGCAACAAATATTTTATTTGATGATACTTTAGATTCTTATTGGAAACGTTTTTCTTCAGGTAAGAAGATAAAATATAAATTATCCTGAACAGAATCAGAGCTAAAAATAACAAGTAAATCAAATGCACAAAGCCGGCTTGGGGGTAATAACCAAAAAAATACAAATAAGAACCGCTCACGAAGCAACTGCCGGCGACTAGGCACAATTGAAAAATAAATGATATTAAATAAGCAGCTTTCAACAAAACCTTATCGAGTTTATTATTATCTTCCAGAAATAAGACAAAAAAATGATAAAAAAATACCGGAATGAAAATTATGCCGATATAGCCAACCTTGACGATAATATCGACTAAATTTCTATTCTCAGTATTGAACAAAACAAACCAACTGAATTGCCACCAAAAAGTCGACAGACAGACCAAAAAAAACGTCAGATTCAACTTTGATTTCTTATTGCTTAAAAAAATAAAAAACCCCAAAAGCAAAAACAACACTGAACTTGCTAATGGGGGTATGGAAAATAGATTCATAGGACTATTGTCTTACTTCTGTACTGCCAGGTTCGACTTCATATTCTTTGGCCAGATCGCGGATAGCGTCCGGCATCCGGATAATCTTACCGGCCAGATTGGCGAAAGCCAGTACCTGATTGCCTGTCGCTACCAACTCTCCGGTTTTCTGATCAACGATATTGCAAATGACTGTCACCCGACTCTCGCGAAAATCACTAACCTGGATTCTAACCTCAACAACATCGCCAAAATAAACCGGGCGCCGGAATTCCATCTGGGCTTTAACCGTGACAATACTCACATTAATCGCCTTAAAAAACTCATGCGGCCGAACACCTTCGGGAATCACCGGCTTCATAAACTCAAGCATAAACAGCTCTCGAGCTTGGCCGAACCACTTGAGATAATTCAGCCAATAAACAGTTTCTTCGAAATTCGTATCACCAATGGTAATTTGGACAACATGTCTGAAAACATTGTTCATGACCGTCTCCTTTCGATTGCTTGTTTATATTATAACACACAATAGGCGTTTGAATCTAGTTTTAATGAGCTCCTACTTGACTTATCATCTTAGCACATATATTAAATTTTGTCAAATAAAATTTTCAACAGCCCTAGGCAATCTCCCCGAATTCCTTCTTAATCCATTTCGGATAATCGCCAGTCATAATAGCATCCTTCTCAATCCACTGGTGATTAGTATGCTCTCCGCTTAATTTTATTTCGCCGCTGACGTAATTCGCCAAAAAAGTTATGCCGACCAAATGCAAATCATCCTTAAGCAAGCTCCAAACGCGGGACGGCTTTAATATTTCTATCTCAATGCCCAGCTCCTCCTCGACTTCCCTTCTTAAGCCGGCTTCGATGTCTTCGCCGAATTTCAAGCGTCCGCCCGGAATATCAATCTCATTAGGATTAACATCTTCCGTTTCGCTTTTAAAAATAACTAGGAATTTATTATCCGCATTCCTGATGATTGCCTTAGTGGCGATACCAAATATTTTATCCATACTTTTTATATTTTAATAATTATCGTAAGATTATGGTGCACAAATAATTGCTGTGAATCAAATCCTTGGCCTTCTTAAAATCGCCCCCACCCCAAAAGCAAGTATTATCTAATTTCCATTTCATTAGTATAACATACAAAAAATACCAGAAAAATAAGGATCCCCAAATATGCCAAAAAACACTGAAAAGACATAAAAAGATAAACCCTTGACAATTTTTTTAGATGTGCTATATTGGGATATAAAATATGGATCTACCAAACCATAAAACATACTTTCTTGAAGAATTTTTCGGTTCCAGAATCTACAGCGCCAGGGACAAGAAAGAATACTATTTGAATCCGCTTGAAACATCGCGCATCAAGCAACTGTTAACCGCTGGGATGACAACGAATAATCCCGAGCTTGAAATTTTAAAACAAGATTTAATCGCCAAGGGTATTTTGACATCTAACGTCATAACTATCAATAATCCGCCAAGCCAGAATCTGACCTCCCCGATGAAAATTTCCTTGAATTTCACCAAACGCTGCAATCTTAAATGCAAACACTGTTTGAGCAACGCCGGCGACCAAGCCGATGAAAACGAGCTGACGACCCAAGATTATTTCCGCCTATTCGACCAAATGCAAAAAACCGGCTGTTTTTTCATCACTATAGGCGGCGGCGAACCACTGATTCGCGAAGACCTATTTGAAGTTATCGACTACGCCAGACAAAAAGACATCGCCGTTTCTATTGTTACCAACGGACTCTTGATTACCGAAAAGAATGCTCAAAAATTGAATGCTCTAAACCTTGATACCATCACCGTCAGTATTGACGGCTTAAAGGAAAACCACGAGTCCATCCGCGGTCTCGACACTTTTGATAAAACCATAGCTGGCATAAAAATACTAAGGCGGCATTGCCAGACGGCCAAACTAGCCGCTCGCGTTACCATTAACAGCAGAAACATCAACCAATACGCAGAGATAATCAAGCTAGTCGAGGATTTAAAATTGGATTTAATTCGGTTCACTCCGATCTTACTGCTGGGACGAGCTAAGGAAAATGATGATCTTCTTATCACCCAGGATCAATTTCTGAATTTTCTAGACAAAATAAAAAATTTTAAATCCAAGATCGAAATCATCAACCCCGACACAGTTAACGACAAAAAATGGTTTGTCAGCCCTGATGATTTCGGCTGCCACTGCGGGAAAGAAGCTTGCTGGATCACTCAAACCGGAGATTTCTACCCGTGTATCTTTTTCGGAGATAATTATCTGGCCGGCAATATAAAAAATGCAAGTTTCTTGGATCTCTGGCGCAAATCGGTGGATATGGTAAAATTATGTGGCAACCACGCCTGCCGCAGCTGTTCCGCTTACAAAAAATGCCGTGGCGGTTGTCGAGCTCGAGCACTCTGGGAATATGGAGATATTAATGCAATTGACCCACTATGCCCGCTCAAAAAAAATCAACCCAGATTATAACTTAAATAAATTTATGCGAGCCCCTTTCCAAGTCCTAGTTTTCCCCTTTGTCAAAGAACAAAATGAGTATTTATATGCCGTTTTTAAAAGGCATGATATGAGCATTTGGCAAGCCATCGCCGGCGGTGGCGAAGGAGAAGAAACCGCGCTCGAAGCGGCCAAACGCGAGGCCTTCGAAGAAGCTTCTATTGACCGGAATTGCAACTATATAAGGTTATCAGCGACGACGACTATTCCGGCAACCAATATCCATGGGTTGCTTTGGGGCGACATAATCATGATCCCGGAAATCTCTTTTGGCGTGGAGCTGCCGACCCGGGAGATTAAATTAAGCGATGAACACAAGGAATGCCAATGGCTTACTTGCGCCGAGGCCATGGCCATATTAAAATACGACAGTAATAAATCAGCTGTTTGGGAACTAGATTACCGATTGAAAAAAAATCTTGAAGGAACAGAAGAAAATAAAAAAAACATTCTCAAGTATTACGCTTGAGTTGATGTCCGCATTGTGGTTTGAATCGTTCTTTCAATACCGCCATCAAAGGAGGATGCCATGGATTACGCTTTCGGACTACTG